>DHJV01000093.1 GCA_002404515.1 Lachnospiraceae bacterium UBA4711
CCTTAACTTAATGCCATTGGGCATAAACCGACGCGTTTTGCGGGGGAGAAGAATTGGTTTGTGAAACCAATCTATATTATTCAGCAGATATAGCTGCTGTCTTGATAATGAATTTTGTAACGCCTGCAGTATTGTCTGACTTTCCACCGAAGCTGTCATACTCGGTTGCAGCTTCCATTGCTGCCTGCAGTCTCTCAACAGAATCCTTCACATCGCCATTGTATGCGCTGATCATCTTCTTGATTGCCTCGTTGTTCAAAGTTACAAGGCTCTCATTCAAAGTACCTGCACCTTCTGCTACCTGCGAAGCACCATCGGCAAGCGTTGACGCACCACTCTTCAACTGTCCGGCGCCACTTGCCAAAGCATTTGCACCATTTACAAGCTGGCTGATACCATTCTTCAGAGCTGGAATTGATCCTGCCAGAGTTGATGTTCCCTGTGCCAGAGCGTTTGCGCCACTTACTAAGCTGTAGCCATTTGCCTGTGTTGCTTCGATCTGGGATGCAATTGTTGCCTTTGCTGTCTCAGCGCCCTGTACAGCTGCCTGACCGGCTGCCTGCGAAGCTGCCTGTGTGGCTGCAGACTTACATGCATCTACAACGGACTGACCGATGGCTGCCTTGCCGCCTTCTGCAAGAGATGTGGTTGTTTGCTGCGCCATCTGCTTGAATGCGCCCTGTACACTTGCAGCAACTCCTGCTTGCAGTTCTGCATTCTGAAGCGCACCATTATATGCCTGATTAAACGCCGTCTGATAATCCAGATTATATGCCTGCATCAATTTTGGAGCATTCTCCGTAGCATATTCCATCGCTTTGGATGAAAGTGCTGCATTATAAAATGCTGTATATGCGTCAGAATTAATATATGCCTGCGCAATCTGATCCGTTGCATTGTTCATGCTGGTTGTATAATTGCTTACTGCTGAATTGTAAATATAATTGTATGTGTCCGTGCCTGCTGCGAACTGTGCTTCCACGCTTGCAGAAACCTGTGAAGCTGCCTGCTTTGCGACAGCCGCCTGCTCTTCTTCTGTCATCTTTGTGTTCACGGCTGTATCCAATGTATTGACACCGGCTGCGATTGCCTGTGCACTCTGGTTGATTACACTGACACCATTTGAAAGATCGCCAGAGGAACTTGACAGGCTTTCCATACCTGCCTTCAGGCTTCCGGCACCGGATGTCAGATCTCCCATCTTATCTGCCAATGTTCCTGCACCATCGGATACCTGTGTTGCTCCATCGGAAAGCTCACCAGAGCCATCTGCCAGCTGGTCACCAGCACTGCTCAGGCTGTCTGTCAGCTTATCGAGGTCCGTCAGATCCACGCCACCGGAGAAGTTCATCTCAGAGCCATTGACAAGCAATGTCACAGTCATATCCAGCGAGAAGTCTGTCACATCGGCACTCACTTCTACGTATTCCGGAATCTCTGTATCAAGATCTGCGGCTGCATCCTTTACTCCATCATCGAGTCCGGGAATTGCATAACCGACAACGATATTGCTCTCGCCCTGTGCAAGGTATTTACCATTTGTAACCTGAATGTTCTTGAAGTTGTCTCCCAGCACCATACCGGATACTGCAACGAATGGTACGGAGATATCCTCATCCTTGCCATTTACTTCCTTGGTTACTGTTTCGTTGCTTGTATAATCCAGACGAATCTTTACCTTACCACTCTTACCAGCAAGTTCTTCTGGAGAGATTTCATTTCCATCCAAATAGTAAGTTGCCTTTACAGAGACCGGAAGTTCCTTGTCGGTTGTACCCTGATAGCTGATCTCATTTCCGGCAGCATCCCATGTAACCTTGTTTCCGTTCTGTGTAAATGTCTCATCGCCCTTGACATTGACGATATCCTTCAGATCTGTCGTATCTTCGATCTTGTCACTCTTGTCACGGTTCTTCAATGTCTCATTGACCAGAATGTTATCGACGTCACCGTTTGCCTTTGCAAATACATAGACTGTCTCGTCCTTGTCGACATCCTTCTCTGTCATATTTACATTGTCTGCAAGCGTATCTGCCAGTTCATCCGTATTCATCACTGTTGTTGCGTCGGTATCGCTTGCCTTATCATCTCCGGCAAGGTATTCCTTGTCATACTTTGTCACATCTGTACTGCCTGTGATTCCGGCTACGCAGGAAGCCACTGCCAGCGAAACAGCTCCGGCAGAACCTGCGATATACTTTGTCGTTTTCTTCCATTCTTTCTTATTTAAACGCTTCATAACGTATTCTCCTTTCGAAATGCTTTCCAACCTGATTACTGTTCGCTCTGTTTTTCTTTATTACGAAAGCCTGCGCTTGTATGAATGATGACCTTATCGAAGATCATAAACATTGTTGGCAGTAACAGAATAACAACTACCATACTGATCAATGCACCACGTGCCATCAATGTACACAGGGAGCTGATCATATCAATGTTTGAATAAAGTCCAACACCAAATGTCGCTGCGAAGAAGCTTAACGCACTGACGACAATCGACTGTACAGAACCCTGCATTGCCTCGATTACCGCTTCCTTCTTCTCTGCGCCGTGATATCTCGCACGCTTGTATTTGTTTGTCATCAGGATCGCATAATCAACGGTCGCACCAAGCTGTATCGTTCCGATTACGATTGATGCGATAAACGGAAGCGTCGTCTTGGTATAAGTCGGAATACCCATGTTGATGAAAATCGCAAACTCGATAACGGATACCAATATAATTGGAAGCGTAATGGACTTAAATACAAGTGCAATGATAATAAAGATAACACCAATGGATACCGCACTAACCATCTTGAAGTCCTGATCGGTAATATCGATCAGATCCTTTGTACAAGGTGCTTCACCGATCAGCATACCGGTATCGTCATATTCCTTTACAATCTTCTTTAATGCATCACACTGTGCATTGACCTCATCCGAAGCAACTGCATACTCGGACATGATCAGCATCATCTTATAGTCGCCACTCTCAAATACATCTACAATGTCACTTGGAAGCATGGACTTTGGAATTGTCGTTCCGATCACGCTGTCCAGACTCAGTACCGCATTGACACCATCGACCTGTTCCATCTCTTTTGTCATCTTCACAACATCTTTGCTTGAAGTGTCCTTATTTAAAAGTACCATGTGAGTTGCTCCCATATGATACTGTTCTTCCAGTTTGTCGTTCGCTGTGATACTTTCCAGGCTCTTCGGCAGCGTACCAGCCAGATCATAATAGACTGTATTGTGTGTATATCCGTAGATTGCTGGTCCAATCAGAATAAAGAACAGGATAATAAATATGTAGAAATGATTTACTACCCATTTTGATATTCTGGACAGATCCGGCAAAATAACCTTATGCTTTGTCTTCTCGATTGCCTTGTCGAAGATCAAAATCATAGATGGTAATACCGTTACACAACAGATAACTCCGAATACAACACCCTTTGCCATAACCACACCAAGGTCCATACCAAGTGTGAAGCTCATAAAGCAAAGTGCGATAAATCCGGCTACGGTCGTGATGGAACTACCAACGACAGATGAAATCGTGTTGGAGATCGCATGTGCCATCGCACGATTCTTATCACCCGGATATACCTGCTGCTTCTCTTCGTAGCTGTGCCACAGGAAGATCGAATAATCCATCGTAACACCTAACTGCAGAACCGCCGCCAGTGCCTGCGTCACGTAAGAGATCTCACCTTTGAACACGTTCGATCCTAAGTTATAAACAATCGCCATACCTATACTCAACAGGAAGAAAACCGGGATGATAGCGGAATCCATCGCAAGCGCCAGAACGATCGTCGAAAGAATAACCGCAATCAATACATAGATCGGTGTTTCTTTGTTGGAGAGGTTCTTTGTATCTGTAACGACTGCAGACATACCGGAAAGGAAGCACTGCTTGTTCATAACCTTACGCAGGTTCTCGATGGCTTCCATTGTCTCATCTGCAGAAATGGAATTCGGATACAGGACAAACATAATTGTCGAATCCGCATCCTTGTTTACAAATACATCCTTGATGCTGTCCGGAAGTAAATCGATCGGAACGGACAGATCCATGAAGGAGTCATACCATAAAACGTCCTTGACGCCCTCAACCTTACACATTTCCTTACGCATAGCAGATATGTCTTTTTCCGACATACCTTCTACCACGCACATGGAAAATGCACCGGTACCAAATTCGTCCACCATAATTTCCTGACCTTTCATCGTCTCGATGTCATCCGGAAGATAATTTAAAATGTCGTAGTTTACACGAGTGTGAAAATACCCAAACGCTGACGGAATCAGCAGCAGGACTGCTATCACCAGAATCAGCACTTTGTGTTTCACTACCCATTTGCCAAAATGAATCACGAGTCATCCACCTTTCTTTCTTCTTTTTATTCTCTCATCTTCATTGCACCCCTATAATAAAAAAAGGATTGAATATATTGAATATTCAATCCGGATAGTTTGTTTGTGCTTTCTATACATAAGTCGGAATGTGTTCATTTTGCTATACATTTATATTTTTTATGTATAGGCTATACTAACTCATTTAATACATCCATCATGGAAGACTTTGTCAGATACTTGTAAACCTCTGACAAATCCTTCGGCGAGATCATATAATCACGCTTGATCCACGCAATCGCAACATAACACATCGAGTTCGCATAGTATTCTGCAATGATCTGACGGTCAAGCCATGCATATTTGTGGCTTTTGCCCTGTTTCTTCTGATCGATGATTTCTAACAAAAGCTTTGACACCTCGCTTCGCGCAATACTCTCAAACGAGTTCTGTCCATCGATACATACCGCACGCTCATAAAACGCACGCTCATTCTGCATACTCGAAAAGAGCAGTGTCAGGCCCTCCTGTATCATATCGTTCAACAAGAGTGGCTTGATCGGTTCAAGCAGATCATGCCGTACAATGTATTCAAGCAACGCATATTTGTCTGCGAAATGGTTGTAAAATGTCGGTCGGATCACACCCGCCTTGTCTGTGATATCTTTGATCGTAATCTTCTCCATCGGCACCTTGCACAAAAGCTCCTTGAAGCTTGTCGCAAGCAAGTCGTCCGTATTTCCTTTTTTTCCTCTTTGCTGCATATCGTTCCTTCTTTCTTCACAGCTACATCAACGGGGCTACTAACCGGAGCAGGCTCTGTCCGAACAACTTCAGGCGGCTCGTCTCACGGATCTTCTCTTTTGTCACTTCATCACACTTTGCCAGCGTGTCCATATAATCTTCCTTAATCTCATAAATCGAACTGCAGTTAAACATCCATACACCACACTCAAAATGCAGATACAGACTCCGATAATCGAAGTTGATCGTACCGACCGTTGCCACCTTGTCATCTACAACAACAGTCTTTGCATGAATAAAGCCCGGCGTATATTGGAAGATGCGCACGCCTGCTTCGATCAACTGGTAGTAATACGACTGGGTAACTAAGTACACAAGCTTCTTATCCGGGATACCCGGTGTAATAATGCGCACATCAATTCCGCTTTTCGCTGCCAGCGTCAGTGCGGTTACCATCTCGTTATCAATAATCAGATATGGTGTTGTGATATAAACATAATGCTTTGCCTTGTTGATCATATTCAGATAGATATTCTCGCCGACAATCTCATTATCCACCGGTGTATCACCATACGGCTGAATGTATCCGTCTGAGAAGAATGCCATATCCTGATATTTTTCCGGTGAATACGATGAATAATCATCCTTCTCTCCGGTCAGCATGAGCCACGTCTGTAAAAACATCAGAGTCAGGTTCCAGACCGCCTCGCCCTTCAGCATGATACCGGTATCCTTCCAATGTCCAAACCGTGACTTCTTATTGATATATTCATCTGCCAGATTGATGCCGCCGGTAAATCCTACACAGCCATCAATGACCGTGATTTTCCGGTGGTCACGGTTATTCTGCCGCAGGTTAAAAAATGGTCCGATCGGGTTAAAGGCTGCGACCTTGATCCCCTTCTCCTTCATATCCTTGATAAACCGGGACGGAATCCACATAGAACAGCCAAAATCATCATAGATCAGGCGAACATCGACGCCCTCTTTTGCTTTCCGCTCCATAATCTCTAAGATCGTATCCCACATCTCACCCTGCTTGATGATGAAATACTCCATAAATATAAAATGCTTTGCATTGTTTAATTCTTCCACAAGCTTCGCAAAATTATCCTCACCAAGCGGGAAATAACGAACTGCCGTGTTCTTATACACCGGATAGCCTGCGGTCTTTGAGATATACGTTGACTGCACACTCGCACTCTGGCTCAGCTTCCGGATCTCCCTCTGCCGGCTCTTATCGCTCGGCATATATTGGAATGTATCGAGATGATTCTTCTGTGCATCCCGGATGAATTTCATACGTGTCCGGTTACCGGCAATTGCAATATACAGCACGCCGCCTAAGATCGGCGTTACCATCATAAGCAGAATCCATGTCAGCTTATACGCGGGGTTTTCCGGTTTATTTACGATATATAATACAACCGTTGCTGAAATCAACAGTGCCAGCGTCTTCCAGTAGAACATGTAATTCTTGGCAATTCCATACAGAAATACCCAGAAAAAAATCTGCAGGATCAACGTAAATACAACAATCGCAATCTTCGTAATATAAATGGATTTCGATTTGTTCTGTCGTCCATATCGCGGTTTGTCATGTCCATGTTCATGTCCGCCATGCGTCGTTTCCTGAACTATCTCCTGTTCTTTTTTCTGTTCCATTGTCTTCTCTGTCTCCTGCAATCTGTCTTTTCCTTCTTTCCCTATCTACAACATAGTATATGTTTATCCATCGCTGCCATGATCGAATGATTGCATTCATCACAGCACTGCTATTCCGCACTCCAGCGTCCGGATGCACCACAAGGAAGTATCAGTCCTGTCTCTTTCACCGGAAGTCCGATCTCCTGCGACTCCACATGTCCGCCGAATTTCTTCTCAACCTCCGTCGAAATCATGTAGGTAAGCACCGCCGGAGCCAGTCCGGTAGTATACGAATTCACTAAGAAGAATAACGGATCATCCGACAAAAGCCGGCTTGCCAGCGCGATAAACGGATGGATTTTCTCCTCCAGCTTCCAAATCTCCCCCTTTGGTCCTCTGCCATACGATGGCGGATCCATGATGATACCATCATAATGATTGCCACGGCGGATTTCACGCTCCACGAACTTCACGCAATCATCGACCAACCAGCGGATTGGTGCATCTTCGAGTCCGGATGCCACCGCATTTTCCTTGCCCCATGTCACCATGCCCTTTGATGCATCGACATGTGTGACCTTGGCGCCTGCCTTTGCAGCTGCCAGTGTGGCACCACCGGTATATGCAAACAGATTGAGCACTTTGATCTCTCGGTTCGCATTCCGTATTTTCTCACTGAACCAGTCCCAGTTCACCGCCTGCTCCGGAAAAAGTCCGGTATGCTTAAATGTAAATGGTTTCAGATGAAACGTCAGATCCTTGTAATGGATGCTCCACTGCTTCGGCAGATCGAAGAATTCCCATTCTCCACCGCCTTTGTTGCTACGATGATAATGTCCATTCAGCTTCTTCCAAGCAGGATTCTTTCTCGGAAGATCCCACAGCACCTGCGGATCCGGCCGGAGCAAAATATAATCGCCCCATCGTTCCAGTTTTTCTCCCTTGGAACAATCTATAATCTCATATTCTTTCCACTGATCGGCTACCCACATATACTTTTAGTCCCTTTCGTCTATTTTCTTATACATTGCGTCCTGATTTTATACAAGCAATACTAACACACCCAACTTTCCTGTGCAAGAATGAAAGTCCTGTTTTTATCATGAAATACGGATAAAAAAAGACAGTTTGCACATTTTGTACATGCAAACTGTCGTAATGTTCTTACCAGTCACGCTTCTCGATCGGAATATATTCTTTGTGATGACCGACGAACTTGTACGCCGGACGGATAATCTTGCCCTTATTTACCAGCTCCTCGATCCGATGTGCAGACCAGCCGGAGATACGGGAAATTGCGAAGATTGGTGTGAAGATCTCAATTGGCAGCTTCAACATTGTATAAACGAATCCACTGTAAAAATCGACATTTGCGCAGACCGTCTTAAATGTCCGGCGATGCTCACTGATCAGCTTCGCTGCGATGCGCTCAACTCTGTCATACAATGCAAATTCATCCTGTAAGCCCTTCTCCTCGGAAAGCTTTTTTGCATATTTCTTCAGAATCACTGCTCTTGGATCGGACTCACTGTAAACTGCGTGTCCCATACCATAGATCAGACCGGAATGGTCAAAGCCCTTCTTATCAAGCAGTCCCTGGAGGTATTCAGAAATTTCATCCTCGTTCTCCCAATCCTTGACATGCATCTTCATATCATCGAACATCTGCTGTACCTTGATATTCGCACCGCCATGCTTCGGTCCCTTCAGGGAACCAAGGGAAGCAGCGACTGTCGAATAGGTATCTGTTCCTGTCGATGTCAATACATGTGTCGTAAAAGTTGAGTTGTTACCGCCACCATGCTCCGCATGGATAACCAGACAGACATCCAGAACCTTTGCCTCCAGTGCCGTGTATTTACCATCGGTACGAAGCAGACGCAGGATGTTCTCTGCGGTTGAAAGCTCTTTCTTTGGTCTGTGGATAACTAAACTCTTATCGAGATAATAGTGTCTGTATGCCTGATAACCATACGCCGCCATTACCGGGAACTGTGCAATCAGCTGCAGACACTGCATCAATACATTTTTAATATCCAGATTGTTCGGATCCGGATCGTAGGTATATAACGTAAGTACACATTTCTGCAGGACATTCATCATATCCCGGCTCGGTGCCTTCATGATAACATCACGGTTAAAACTCTCCGGCAGCTGGCGAAGCTCTCCAAGCACTTCCTTGAAACAGTCAAGCTGTTCCTGACTTGGCAGATCGCCAAACAAAAGCAGATATGTCGTCTCTTCAAATCCATACTGGCTGTTCCGGAAGCCCTGTACGAGCTGCTGTACCTCGTAGCCTTGGAAATAAAGTTCTCCAGGAATTGGCACACGATGTCCATCCACAACGCTAAATCCCATAACGTCGGACACTTCTGTAAGTCCGGTCAGTACGCCTCGTCCGTTGGAGTCTCGAAGTCCCCGCTTTACGTTGTACTCTTCGTAGAGATTTAAGTCAATCTTACCCGAATCGTTACAGAAACGTACATATTCATCTAGTATCTGGTCAAATTTCAAATCTGACATGCCCTCAACTCCTATCTTATTCGATCTTTTTACTCGTTGAATAACTGTAATCTGTTATCTTTCCATTCTCCGGATCAGCATAAGCACTTATGCTGATATAATCGTCGTCCTCATAGTAATATACATAGTAGGAAACGAAATATGTATACTCATCCTTGGAGAAATCATCACCCAGATCACTATACATCGACTCAATCCTGCTTCCATCCTCGCCCAGCGCAATGCCGCCCGGGAATACAATGTTGCCTGTATAATAATCCGCTTCCACTCCGATCTCAGTGATATATCCATACTTTGGCAGAATCGCATTGCCGGTGAAGTTATCCAGTTTGATGCTGAGCTTCTCGCCGTTTTTCTCCATATAAGTACTCTCGTAGCTCTTGCCACTAATATATCCGCCAACTGCTGTATCGAGCGTCCATCCATCTTTCTCCAACTCTGTAAACGGAACCGGAAGTACATAATTCTTATCTCCGATAGTAATGATTCCATCAAACCGATCAGTACTTGCTCCTTCCGGTGCCACATATAGATCGTTGATAGATGGTGCATCCATGCTCAGATCCGCAACTGAAGCTGCGTTCTGCGGCATCTTGGAATTAATCAACCGGATGGAAATCAGATTCTTCTCCGGTGTCACATCGAAGTCCATACCATCTTTCACATCATCACCTGCATAATCAATCGATACATAAGTTCCGCTTCCATCAGAATATTCGTTTTCACTCCGGTATTCTGGTGCGCCATATGCCGTCTTGATATCACTCTCTGTTGATTCAAACAGCTTGATTCCATTTGCCAGTTCAATTGTAAAATCGTCTTTATATTTTCCGGTTTTAGAACTAAATGAGAATCCAACAACATAACAGTCATTGATTTCCGCCTCATTGACACTCGGATTGGCTACGATCACCGTCATCTGTGCACGATCTGTGTAACTCGTGATATACTCCCAGTCACCAGATGCTACCTTCACAGTCGCGCTGTCTGTCTGCCAGCCCTTTGATTTCCACTCTGAATATGGAAGTGGGAACTGGTAGATCGTACCATCAATATTCGCTGTATAATCTCTCCACGAATCGGAGAGTTCTGTCGGCCAGACATAATCGCCTACACCGCTCACATCTGCCTCCGTCGTCGCTTCCGTTGTGCTCTCTGTCGTCGCATCTGCTGCGCTGGCGGTCTCTGTTGTCTCGGCTGGCTGTTCTGCCGTCGTTGCACCGTTATCTTTTTTCTTTCCACCACCTAAGATCAGAACCAGACCTACAATCAGTGCCACAACGGCTGCCGCAATCCCTGCGATCAACCCAATCTTCTTTTTATTGTTTCCAGATGCAGTATCGTTCTGTCCCGGTGTCAAATGCATCGACTGCATCGATGCAGACATCAAACTGTTTCCGTTTCCGGATGCAGTATACGGATTTGCCTGCGGCATTGCATTGCCTGCGGCAGCCGGTCCGCTTCCGTACAGATCCGTGAGTAACTGTCCAATATCCTGATATCGCTCCGATGCTTTTACCGCAAGTCCCTTGCGAAGCACCGCCTCCGTCCGCTCCGATACGGAGATACCTTTCTTGGAAGGATCCACATACGTGTCCTCCTCCATACGTTCCACACCGTTCGGTGGAACCTCGCCAGTGAGCATCTTATACATTGTTGCACAGAGACTGTAGATATCCGTCCAAGGTCCCTGTTTTCCCTTCGCATAATACTGCTCCGGTGGCGCATAGCCATGTTTTAAGATTACGGTATAAGTTTTGTCGGTCTCTGCGGATTGTCCGCGTACCGAGCCAAAATCAATCAGCTTGATCTTGCCTTCGTTATCAACCATGATATTATCCGGGCTGATATCCCGGTGTACCAATCCATTTTTATGTACCTCATACAGAGATTCAAATACAGGTTTCATCAAAGCAAGAACGGTTGCCTCATCCAGTTTTCCGCCCATGCCCTTCAGATAATGCTTCAGATCCACACCATTGATATATTCCATAACGATATATCCGGTGCCATTCTCATAGAAGAAATCCTTCACGGATACGATACCCTGTAACTGATAGAACTTTGAGAGATTCCGTGCTTCTTCTACATATCGCTTTAAGCCTTTATCATATATTTCTTTCTTACTATCCAGTGTTGATACGATCGTTGTTGTCATCGTGTCTCTCTGCGCAAAGCTCTCCGGATAATACTCTTTGATTGCAATATACGTCTGCAGATTCAAATCCCAGCCAATGTATGTAATTCCGAAACCGCCCATGCCAATCACACGGCCGATCATATACTTCCCCTGTAAAACTGTAAACGGACGCAGGCAGTTTGGCTTTTCTTCATAACCGCTCACATCAAACCCACAATATGGACAGACATCTTCGCCCTGTCCAAGGGCCTGCATACAATTCGGGCACTTATCATATCTATTCTGCATCGTATCCCTCTCCCTAATCTCTGTTAATCTGTGTCATTTTTTACACATATGTTAGAATTATACCAAAAATACTACTTTCCTACAAGTTTTTTCAGATTTCTATGATGTATTTTTCAAACGCATTTACAACCTTTGTATTCTTGTATTCTGAAATCCGTTTGAAATCTCTTCCATAATTGATATGCACATGTCCATGTGCAAACAGCAACGGCTCATACTCATCTAAAATCTGATAAAACGCCTGAAATCCCGTATGTGGCAGATCGGTGCTGTCATTCAGCTCAAACGCCGGCGAATGTGTGATCAGAATATCCAGTCCACCAGCTTTCTTGATCTTCCTGCGAAGCTTGCGCACACGTTTCTTCATCTCGTCTTCAGTGAACTGATATGTTCCAAAATTATAACACATACTTCCGCCAAGTCCGGCGATCCGCACACCATTGTGCACATACACATCATCGTCGATACAGATGCATCCGTCCGGCGGCGTCTCATCATAGCAGGCATCATGGTTGCCATGCACATACAGAATCGGCACCTTCGCAAATGTCGCCATGAAAGACAGAAACTGCGGAGCCAGATCGCCACAGGAAATGATCAGATCGATCCCCTCTAATTTACTTTTCTCAAAATAATCCCAATAATACTTGGACTCTTCGTCTGCAAGTAACAAAATCCTCATTTATCCTAGCCCTCGTCCTTTACCTCTTTTTGTCCGGCATCTGGTTTTGTATCGTTTTGTCCGGCATCCGGTTTCGTGTCATCTTTGACACCCTTCTGCTCGACAATGGATTTCGCCTCATCCTTCATATCTTCCACATCCGGAATCTCGCCCTCTACGTTATCGACCAACCAGTTCATCAGCATGATTTCCTCCGGTGTCATGATCTCCTCATCCTCATTCTTGATCGTATGATCCTGTGCCCGCAGCACGCCATAGAACGGATGAAAGCTGTTCTCGCGGATCAGTTTACCGATAATTCCGACCAACTGCTTCGTACCCTCCGGCACCTTGTTCGAACAGATGATATCAACTACCCCGGCGGAAAGTCCCCACCAGTAGTTGATTGCCTTTTCCTTTACCGCATCATCCTGCTTGATTGTTCCGTCAATCACGCTCTGGATAAGCTTTGCATAGAACTCGCCCCACTGATACAATGGAAACGCAAGGTTAATTGTCTCATCCCCCTCGATATGATATAACCCATATCGACGGTTATGGGAATTCGGTTTGATCATAACCTGATCGGAGATGTACTCGATTCCATTTTCCTCGAATTCACGGAGTACGTTCTCCCGTGTATTTCCCTTTACAGTCGTCCATTCCAGATAGACCCTTGCATAAGGATTCACCATGCGCGCTCCAAGCGCAAATGCATTGATGTTCGCGGTCATACCGACGATCGGATAGTCCGCCACATAACCAATTTTTCCATTCTTCGATAATGCACCGGCAATCATGCCCGCGAGGAATTTCACTTCATAAAGTCTCGCGTAATAGGTGCTGATAACCTTATGGGAGGTGTTCAGCGAACAATTCATGACGGTTACTTCCGGATGATTGACCGCCACCTTCACGCTCGCGCTGATCAGCTGTGGTGTTGTTGTGAAGATGATTGACACCCCCATCGCGATCAGATCTTCCATCGCCGATATCGCTTCTTCTTCCGATGCGATATTATGCACCTTCAATGTCTTGATCGTATCCGGATAGTGCTCATCTAAGTATAATCGCCCAAGCTCATGTCCATACAGCCACTCGGATTCCTGCGGATCTTTGTTAAACACAAACGCCACCATGACTTTCTTCGGTGTCGAGCTTCGGAAATAATCCATCAGCTTCTTGCGTCCGAGTTTCGTCGGTTCCATGTGCAGTTCAACTTCCCTGCCCTTGGACTCAATCAGGAACTCATCCCACAGGAGCTTGATTTTCTCCTTCATCTCCGCTTCGGTCATCTTCTTCACAGCTTCGTATCCGTAGATGTCAATAAAGATCAGAAATGTATCACTGTTCGTCAGCGGTAACTTATCTCCGCCAAGTGCCTTGAATGACACGCAGAATCTGTGGTTCGCAGAGCCAAAATCATGCTTCTGCTCATCCGTCCACGCTGCATCCGGGTCTGGGCTTGTAAGCTCTAACAAACGACAGAAACATCCCTCCTGTGAAAACCAGATATAGTTAATTTCTGTCAGCTTGTAAAAATCCATGAATTCATAATAGATCTTCACCTGCAGGTCATCCGTTTTCTTCGGAATCTTCCGCGTTACCTGTGCCGGGATTGTAACCGCGTTGAAATATTTCATCACGGATACACGCTTATTTCCCTCCACAACATAGAATTTATTCATATATTCGTAAACCTTGATCGGATCACGAATTCCCTCTTCAATCTGGCTGTCACACAATGCCGACCATTTGGCACCAAACTCTGTCTTATAATCAAGCAGCGGCATGAAGTTGTTCGCAAATGCGTATGTTCTTCCGACATTGCTCGTTCCCACGATGCGGTCCAGCGGAATCTGCACGATACCAAGCGACATCTCGCCCACAATGTCAACACCCTCTAAGATCTCATCCAACACCGGAAGGTATTCATTCTCACCTTTGGAAACTGCATTCTTAAATGCTTTCAGTCCTAATTTCTGTGCTTTTTCGTATTCTACATATGACATAATCGATTCACCTCGTCTCTTAAGTCCTTGTTTGCATACTCGGTTATTATTATATGCGGTTTCTGCATATTATACAAGAGATTTTCCCCTGACAGTGGGGATTGTGGTGGATGTGACGCTTTCTGTGGGGGGTGATAGTTCTGTTACGGGACCGCTTCCGCTTAGTTGCTCCGAGCAGCGGTACTAAATTCGCGCACGCGCTCATTAAGTACCGGCTGTCGCAAATGTCCCTGCACAGAATCCATCATCCCCCACAGAAAGCTGTACATGATACACGAAAAGTCCCGCTGTCCCCGCCACGCCCGAAGCCAATTGGGGCTTTGTGGCTGGTTTCCCAGCTTTTCCCCAAATCCACTTGCTTCTCAATAGCTTCCGGTTGGGTGATTTTCCCGTTTTTCCAACTTTTCCCCAAACCTGCTTGCTTCTCAATAGTTTCCAAACATAATTTAATAATTATAGCAATTCAACTCTTTCACTTCTTGTTTACCCGTGTCTGTATAGTTCAGCTCCAGAACTACCTGTGCATCATCACAGCTTACACCATTCATGATCTGGAGCAATAACAAAGCGGCTATATCCTGTGACAACAGTACTCGCTCTTGTAAATCCTTCTCCTGCCCGTCACAACCAGTCTTGTAAAATCTTTGCTATACGCGACAGACAGATCCGCTGTTATAAGATTGACAGAGGGATTCATGTTCAAAACATCAACCATATTACTCTTTGCATTTTCCAGTTGTGCATCTGTATATTGAACTTCAATCCTACGATCCGAATTGATTCTTGCACTTTCGCACTCACCATTTTCTTCCCACGATTTCAAATTATTCTGCTCATACAGTTTCAGATCAGAATCAGAAAGCGTTTGAACATCTCCTGATACAAACATTTCAAGCGGGTACACCACCGTGTTTAACCCTTTTTTCCCACATGCACCTACCATAAGGGCAGTTGCAACCATAAGAATCAGAAACACCATCTTTCTCTTTTTCATTGTATTATAGAATTTCTTCAATTTGCGCCCCTCTTATAATCGTTTCTTCAAGCTTGTTTCAATTCCATTCTAATTTAACACCAGCGATTCCATATCACTTACAAACCCGTCCATGTCTCCGGTACTATTTCCTGACCTGTAAGAAATTCCATAGCACGTATCATTTGACATTTTTATAATAATCGTACAACCCGCTTCTGTTCCCGTGATATCTGAGTCCTGCTCTACATTCTCTGCTTTCCAACTACAGATATTACGAGTATTGATGCTATTGATGATTGCGTCCTTCATCGCCTCGTCCGTATCTCCCACAATATCATCGGCGGATAGATTCTCGATGCTCCCATTTGTAGTGAATACTTTACCAAGCTTCAAATCAATCACGGTTGTCTGGCATGCTTCTCCTTCTACATGTTCCACGATGACCGCCTCTACCTGATCCTGATATTCTGGCAGGAATTTGTTCGTTGTAATCTTCAGTGCAGCATAATCGGGAATTTCTGTTTTATCTTGTAACTCCTTATAATCATTAAGCAGAAATCTCGGATCTCCCTCGCCGATATTCTCGTAGGTCAGTCCGTAATAGCTGACAAATGCGTTAAAATCAACGTCATCAAATTCCGATTCGTCGATGTTGAATTCCTCACATACATATTCCAGTGTCAGCTTCTCATCCTTCGCCTGCGCTTGTCCATGTTCTGTCGTAACATTATCCTGATCTTTCTGACCGGCTTCTGTTGTGATATTTCCCTGTTCCTTTTGATTATCCTGCTTGTCTGACCCACACCCTGCGAGGGAAAGCATCAAGGCTGCCACTATCACATAATAATATTTTCTTCTCATGCCTTGCTCCTATCTGAAATCCCGCTTTATTCTAAATACTAAGCATCCCCTACGTTCTACCATTCCTTACGCCTTTGGAATGACTACTTCTAGTTTAACATAGAATTCATCTTATTGGAACAAAATATATTTCAGCAAAACATATTTTATATGTTATCATCAAAACGCATAAAATATTTTCAACGCATAAAAAAGGGCTGCCCCAAAGGCAGCCCTAAAAAGTTCATATAAAATTTTCTAAGAATTAGCAAACACCCTGTGCAAGCATAGCATTTACAACCTTCTCGAAACCAGCGATGTTAGCACCAGCTACATAGTCATCGTTTCCGCCAACTGTTGCATTGTATCTCTTAGCAGCATCAGAAATGTTAGCGTAGATTGTCTCCATGATTCCCTTAAGCTTTCCATCAACTTCTTCGAATGTCCAAGAAAGTCTCTCAGAGTTCTGGCTCATCTCAAGTGCAGAAGTAGCAACACCACCTGCATTTGCAGCCTTACCACCTACGAAGAGAACACCATTCTCCTGAAGGTACTTTGTAGCTTCCAATGTTGTAGGCATGTTAGCACCCTCTGTTACAGAGATAACGCCGTTTGCTACAAGCATCTTAGCATCGTCAAGGTTCAACTCGTTCTGAGTTGCACATGGAAGAGCGAGGTCACACTTGATAGACCATACGCCGTGATCATCTGCGTTCTTCTTCTCATGATACTGAGCAGATGGACGAGCTGCAGCGTACTCTGTAAGACGTGCTCTCTTAACTTCCTTAACCTCCTTCAGAAGGTCAACGTCGATTCCTTCTGGATCGTAAATCCAACCTGTAGAATCAGAACATGTTACACACTTAGCACCGAGCTGATGTGCCTTCTGGATTGCGTAGATTGCTACGTTACCAGCACCAGATACTGCACATGTCTTACCAGCGATATCGATATCGTGATCCTTCAGAAGTGCATTTGTAAGGTATAACAAACCATATCCTGTAGCTTCTGTACGAGCAAGTGAACCACCATATGTAAGTCCCTTACCTGTAAGAACGCCTTCGAACATTCCACGGATTCTCTTGTATTGACCGAACATGAAGCCGATCTCTCTTGCGCCTGTTCCGATGTCACCAGCAGGTACATCGACATCAGCACCGATATATTTGCAAAGCTCTGTCATAAAGCTCTGGCAGAATGCCATGATCTCACGGTCTGACTTGCCCTTTGGATCAAAGTCAGAACCACCCTTACCACCACCGATAGGAAGTGTTGTAAGTGAGTTCTTGAATACCTGCTCAAAACCTAAGAACTTGATGATACCAAGGTTTACTGATGGGTGAAGTCTTAAACCACCCTTGTAAGGTCCGATTGCATTGTTGAACTGTACACGGAAACCTCTATTTACCTGAACCTGACCATTGTCATCTACCCATGGAACACGGAACATGAGCTGTCTGTCTGGCTCTGTAATTCTCTCAAGAATTGCATTCTTCTTGTATAATTCCTCGTTCGCATCGATACATGGTCTAAGAGACTCAAGTACTTCTGTTACTGCCTGTAAAAATTCTGGCTGATCTGCATTTTTCTTTCGTACTACCTCGAGTACCTCGTCAACATATGACATAGTAAATTTCCCCCTAGGAATTAAATATTTCGGTTTTATTCAACCGATAGGCACATTATAATACTAAAACAAAGGATTGTAAAGAAAAAACTTTAGATTCTTTCGTGAAATTTTTTTTCACTTAAAAATCCTTTGTCTATTTGTTTATTTATCTGTTTTCTCAGATTCCTGATTCTCCGGTGCCTTGGCATGAGACTCGAAATCTCTGCCATCCACCTTCCAGTACCGGCATCTGTGCTTTACACATGTAGAGAATACGATCTGTGTCTTTGTCTTACCAAATTTCTGCAGCTCACCTACGAAGTGATCCAGCTCGGTTGTTGTTGGGAAACGAACCTCTATCAACATAGAGAAATCACCCGTCACACAGTTACACTCTACGACATTCAACACGCCGTCGATATACTCGTTGAACTCTTCGCGCTGCTCTGGCTGCACCTCCAGATTGATAAATGCTTTGATATAATGTCCCATTGCTTCTGGGTTCAGTCTCGTTGTAAATCCTTCCAGCACGCCCTCCTGCAGCATACGGTCAATACGTGCGCCAACGGCTGTCGGAGACAGAAATACCTGCTCTGCAATTTCCTTCAAAGATGCTCTTGCATTTCCCTGCAGGATATCTAAGATCTTACCGTCAATCTTATCCAGTCGATAATATACCAACTCTCTTTTTTCCATTTTTGTAATCCTCCTAATTCAGGCGTGCAGAATTCTCTCTGATCTGACCGCCATATGCTGTACATTATACCACTTATTTTCCGACTTGAGAATCCTTTGTGAAATTTTATTTTTGATTTTAATTGTCAAGTGTTACACTTTTTTCGTGTACGCGAGACAGATCCATCCGGCACCGCTTTTCAGCTTTCCCCATTTCTGTCCAGATACTGTTTTTTCAGCCACGATTGTGTACACGCCCTTGTCACGAATTACCCCGGTTACTGCGTGTGCGACTCCGGCATCCTTACGGATATTCAGGCCGGTTGCTGTCACTTTCACCTTATATCCACTTGTATTTCCTGTGGTCGGTGCAGATGTCGTGGTTCCAGATGCACCGCCCGGATTAGCTGTCGTGCCAGACTTTCCAGCCGTATCTGCGATTCCAAGTGTGGCAAGGATTCCGCGGGCATACGCCTCACCAAATGCGCGGCACTCTGCATCGGTATCCGCCTGTGCAGCATCAGCTTTGTTATCTACAAATACGCCTTCGCAGATGACTGCCGGACATTTCGTGCTCCGGATAAATCCGAAATAGTCGCGTCCATAGGAATTCTTCTTTGTCTTTAAGCCTCGGCTATTCTGCCCGATCTTCACAACCTCTTTCTCGATATTCTGCGCAAGCACTTTTCCCTTGCCGCCGACAACACTGTGGAAGATCTCGAAGCCATCCCCGCCACCGGCGTTATTGTGGATATCCAGGGCCAAATCCGGTGCAAATGCATTACAACGGTCGATCTTTGATACCAGCTTGTCGGTCACATCCCCTGTTCGTGAAATGCGCGTGTCCACGCCTCTTGCCTGCAAATAGTCGTAGCAGGCTTTCGCCATCTTCAGATTCACATCCTTTTCGACGAGATAGCCGACGGCGCCGGGATCGGTGCCACCATGTCCTACACCAATAAATACGCGAGCCATATTGTTCCCTCCAAATATTTTCTAATATACTATATGCAAGTACGAGAACATTGGCACGCAAACCTTTGCATGAAAAAAGACTGCAGCGCGGATACGTTGCAGTCTTTGAATTGCTGTTTTGATTTTGTTGGATTTTCAGGAGCCTTACAGTTCCTCACCGTTTGTCTCGATCACATGCTTATACCAGTCGAAGGAGTCTTTCTTGTAACGGTTGAGTGTTCCGCTGTTCTCGTCCTCCTCGCGGTCAACATAGACAAATCCGTACCGCTTCTGGTAGCCATTCAGCCAGCTAAGCAGATCGGTATAAGACCATGTACAATAAGCAAGTACGCGACATCCATCATCGCATGCCTTCTTCAGCTCTTCAATATGACGCTTCAGGTAATCGATACGGTATGGATCATGAATCTTTCCATCCTCGAACTTGTCGAATGCACCCAGACCATTTTCGGAAATCACGATCGGCAGATCATAACGGGATGTGATCTCGCGGCAACACATACGGATACCCATTGGATCGATCGTCCAATCCCAATCTGTTGTTGGGAGGAATTCATTGGAAGGATTCTTGTAAAGTCCCGGTACACCCTGTACCTTCGCAGTACCCTTCTTACCCGTTGTGTTCATCTCGTGGGAAATTCCAACGCCGTCGATCGGGTTGTACTCCACGACCGTTGTCTGGTAATAGTTCACACCCATGAAATCAACCTTTGCGGCTGCTTCCTTTAAGATTTCGGCATCGCCCGGCTCCATCTGTGGTGCAATTCCCTGGCTTTCCAGATATGCAATCGCCGCACGTGGATATCTTCCATATGCATACATATCCATCCAGTAATAATTCTTCAGATCATCATAATCGGCTTTCGCCATCGCATTTTCCGGATGACGGTCATATGCGTAGGATGGTGAATATGCGAAAGATGAACCTACCAGTGCATCCGGATACATCTTCTTTAAAGCAAGCACACTCTTCGCATGTGCCAGAAATGCATGATGATTGACCTGATAAAACATCTTGTCATCATCCACCTTTCCTGGTGGATGCATACCTGCCTGCCAGCCAAGTCCGGTAAATACATTCTGCTCATTCATGATGATCCAATGCTTGACACGATCGCCATAATGCTCGAATAATGTCGTTGCATAACGAACGAAATCATCTACGATCCGACGGTTCTCCCAGCCATGATACTGATCTTCGAGTGCCTGTGGCATATCCCAGTGATACACCGTAACCATCGGCACAATGTTGTTCGCAATCAGCTCGTTGATCAGGTCATCGTAGAACTTCAGACCTTTCTCGTTGATCGCTCCATTTCCATCCGGAATGATTCTTGGCCATGAGATTGAAAAACGATAGGTCTTCAACCCAAGCTCTGCCATCAGCTTCACGTCTTCTTTATATCTGTGATAATGATCAACCGCCTTATCACCCGTTGTTCCCTGAAATGTCGTGCCCGGAATCCGAACGAACTTATCCCAGTTGGACATGCCTTTTCCGTCTTCATCCCAGGCGCCCTCTACCTGATATGCGGCAGATGCACTACCCCATAAGAAATCAGCAGGGAAGCCTTTTGTCTTCTCAAAATACATCGTGTTCCTCCTTGTCGATCTTATAATTTGAATATATTCATACCTTCATCCAGTTCCTTTGCAGCCTGCCGCATCGCGGTTGACTTGCCGGAAATATCTTCCATGATTGCACCTACCTCGGTTGTCGATGCAGATGTCTGCTCGGTTCCGGCAGCATTTGCCTCTGCAATCGCGGTCAGATTCCGAACGATACCGACGACATTCTCTCTTGCATCATTCAATCGGGTTGTATGTCCGGAAATCCGGTTGATACCTTCGATAGACTCCTGGACACCTGACTGTACCTGCTCGAATGCGCTCTGCGTCTGCTCCACATGATCGCTCTGTGTATGCATGATTTCCTTCACGCCATACATCGTCTCTACAGCCTTCTCTGCATCCTGAAGCAGTTCCTGTACAATCTCTTCGATATGAGTTGCGGATTCATTGGTCTGTTCTGCCAGCTTCTGGATCTCACTTGCAACAACACCGAAGCCCTTGCCCTGCTCACCAGCTCTTGCTGCTTCAATACTTGCATTTAACGCAAGCAGGTTTGTCTCCTCAGCAATGGATGTAATCAGGTGTGTCGCCTCACTGATCTTCATAGCTGCCTCATTCGTTGTGTTTGTCTGCTCTGCAATTATATCAATATTCTCCTCTGCACGTGCATTTACCTGCTCCAACGCCTTGAGAATCTGTGATGCCTGCGTTGTGCAATCATGCATATCCTGTGCAAATGCAAGCAGCTTCTCTACCTCGTCGCTCGTCTCCTGCACCATGTTACCCATCTCGATAACCTGCTCCTCGGCACGCTGTGTCTCGCCCGCCTGTGTCGTTGCACCCTCGGCGATGTCATTGACCGCCTGCTCTACCTGTTCCATCGTTGTCGATGTCTCAGACGCATCCGAATCCAGCACATTTGCTGCGTCCATGACCTGCGCACTCTTCTCCTTGATATTCTCTACCACGCCTTTCAAAGACTGTGTCAGATAGTCAAGGCTTCGTCCCATACGACCTATCTCATCCTTACGGTTTGCCAGTCTGGTCTGCATCTCATTTGGTGTCAGATCCATATCTCCAACCTTGACGGTCAGTTCAGAAACCTCATTCATCGGCTTGATCAGAATATATGCAAACAAAGATCCGATACTTGCCACAATAATAAGCTCAATCAAAATAATATAAATAATCTTATGTTCGACGTTCTTGATACTGTCAAATACATCGTCGTAATCCGCTGTTACTACAACAATGAAATCCTGCGCATCATTTACATATACGCCAGCATACTTTTCAGCACCCTTAAATGTATATTTGATTACTTCATTCTCAACTTTCTCGCCTTTTTCAATCTTCGAGACCGTCTGTTTTACCGCTGCATTCTCCACCGGTTTTCCGATCTTATCTGCAGTTGGATGATAGAGCATTGTACCATCTGCACCTACCACATAGATATAGCTGCTCTCTACGCCCTCTACCTGTATACCTTCAAGAATACCGCCTAAATGCTCACTTGAAAGGACAGACTCTCCTTCAGAATCCAGTTCATTATTCAGCATCGTTCCATATGCTTTCGCCAAGTCACGCATGTACCCACGCGTTACCGTTCCAATTTCTTTCTTTGTGGAAGAAATAAACAGAACGCAGGCAATTCCACCTGTCACGAATGCAAAAAATGCCATTGCAAGTACCATCTTCAAACGCAAAGAATGCAAAAATTTGATTTTTTTCTTCTCCATGTAAATGTAACCTCCTAGAACAAAATACTTTTTATATTTTAACATAAATCGCCAATTCTTTCAATCTGAAATGGCTTGTATATGTTTTAGGATCTCGTCATTTCTATCATTTATTTGCACATAATTCACGCTCAAATTTATGAATGTCCCTTCCTCACTTCAATGGCAACCGTTCATTTCCGATTACAACCAGCTCTACCTGTGAGATATCAATTGGCACAGTGAACTCTATTACAAAGTCGATCTGTTGCCGTTCCTGATCGTAATCCTGCGTTCCGCCTGCCTCAAAATCAAATCCCCCAACATACGTTCCATCCTTCATCTTGATCTTAATGCACTCATGCAGAGAGAAATCTCCAACACTTGTAAATTTCAGCATCCGCTCGCTTAACGTTGCTTCCACAATCTTCGCAGAATTGCTGCAATCAAGCGTGCCCGGTTCAAATTTGCTTTCCTGCAATGCAAATTCCAGTGTCCAGTCTGCTTCCTCTATCAAAACCGTATCAGAATACAGCGCCTCCAGATCCGCCTCATCCTGGTCTGCGTATTTCGGATCATTTTTATCAATGTGCGTCGTCTCTCCATTTAAGCCATCAAATTTCATCGTGAGTACATCGCCCTCCTTGAGTTCCATACCATCCGGAATCAGGTAAATGCTGTCATACGCCCGCTGGTTTTCTTTCAGACCACTTTCTTCTCCAAGGATCAGAGACGATGTTTCTTCCAGCTTTTGATCGCCGTAATAGAGGTCTCCTCCCCGCATCCGAAAATCCACATCATATGTTTCTGCGTCATAATCCGGATAGGTCACAGTCCAGATCACATCGACCATATCGCCGGTTGTGATTGCTTTTTCAATCTCAAATGTTAATTTCGTCTCTGCATTTGTGATAACTTTCAATCCATTCGGATAATCCTCTTCAATATATTCTCGTTCCACATACTGTTCTGGCACTTCTTCCGTCTGATCATTATGGAAGAATTTATCCAGCAGACCTTCTGTGTTTGCATATACAATTCCTCCGGACAATATCACTCCTCCGATCAGAGCCGCCGCAATTGTCCGCCACACATGTTTTTTCCGATTATCCTGCAGCTTTGTCCGCACTCTCCGAATACATGCAGCCGCTTCCGCCCCTGAAAAATCAATATATTCTTCCTCCAAATGAACATGATTCAAAATCTCGTATATATCCATCATACATGTTCCTCCAATCTTCCATAATTTTTTCGCACTTTCTTCTTTGCTCTGGAAACCTTGCTGTAAATCGTAGAACTGGATACGCCATATTCTTTCGCCAATACATCCACCTCATCCTCTTCTGCATAATAGCGAAGCAATATCTGACGTTCTTCTTCCTTCAGTCCTTCCAGAAGTTTTTCTGTCTCCAAAGATATTTCCTGTTCCAATGTATCAATCCGATCGTTTCTCGCCAGCTCACTCTCATAATTGGATACATCCTCTTCCATACATGTCCGGCTGTATCTACGTAGATAGTCAATCGAACGGAATCGCGCAATCGAAATGATCCAGTTCCGGAAGTTTCCTTTCGCCGTATCAAACCGATCAATATGCTCCCATACATCCAGAAATACGTCATCCATGCACTCTTCCATTTCCTCCGGAAGTCCTGCAAGGTTATGGTTCACTGCACGGTTGAGCAGCACGGGATGCTCGCGGATGACATATTCCAGAGCCTTTTCGTTGCGTCTTTTTAATTTCTCTACAAAATTCTTTTGCGTAATAATTTGTTTCACCCCCGTATCAGTCTAAAGATATCTTCACTTTATTATCCGATCGTTTCTCCTGTATTCTTGCATAAATATATTGTTTTGTTTCTTTCGTAATTATGTTTGCATTTTGTAAACTTTTTTGATTTTACAATTATCGTTTGTACGCATTATGTGTATAATGGTTGTATTATAATTTTTATCAAACCATAACAAGGAGATCACCACATGGGACAAAATCAATTTGCTCATTTATTAAAATATTATCTACGTTTCAATGAAATGTCGCAAGCAGATCTGGTGAATGCGCTTGGATATGATAAATCTACAGTATCCGGCTGGTGTTCTGGAACCCGTGTTCCAAAACTAGACACAATCATAGACATCGCAAACTATTTGCATGTTGATCCCGGAAATTTGATTATTGAAACGAGAGAGGCTCAACCTTGTCCAAGTAAAAAAGTTATTCAAATTGCCGAGCAAATCACAAATAGCAAAGACCTTTCCCTCCTTTTTGACGCCGCATGCGATGCTTCATCTGAAGATATCCAAACCGCACTTACTATACTGCAAGCATTAAAGAAAAAAGAAAAATGAATATATAATAATACACTTAACCGGGTAGCCGGGGGACGTGCTCTTATCTGATCCGAGCCTTACGGAAAGGATGATTATTATGGTTACATGGAATGACCTCATAGACATAGCCACTTTAATTGTGGCTATACTGACATACATAGACCAGCATGGAAAACATAAGAAATAGCCGTCCTGACACCTGCAAAGTTTAGGAACGGCTACTCTCGTAGTTTGATTATATTCGCCGGTTCGGGTGACGTGCACTCACCTTCCGACTACCTTGTTAAGTGTATTATATGCTAGTTGGTTATTTTTTTCAACCCCAAATCCGATTATATACTCTATTATAAAAAATGGTGGAAGATACTCTTCCACCATTCTCACTTTATGCCGGCAACCGGAATCGAACCGGTACGGGAGATTAGTCCCGCAGGATTTTAAGTCCTGTGCGTCTGCCAGTTCCGCCATGCCGGCAAATTTGAACAACGCTTATGCAGTTGTAAGCGACCCGGATGGGGTTCGAACCCACGACCTCCGCCGTGACAGGGCGGCGCTCTAACCAGCTGAGCCACCAGGCCAAATATTTGAGCAGTTGCATGTAAATGCAAACTCCGTTTGCAGGCAACTGCGTGCATCATGAGGGCTCCTCCCGCTTGCAGCGGGATCCTCATGATATGTAATGGACGTTCAGGGACTCGAACCCGGGACCGATCGGTTATGAGCCGATTGCTCTAACCAGCTGAGCTAAACGTCCGTATTGTCGATATACCTGTATACCCACAACATACATCAATATGAAACTTTGTCGCTTCGTATCTAATGTACAAAGCCGATGATCGGACTCGAACCGATAACCTGCTGATTACAAATCAGCTGCTCTGCCAATTGAGCCACATCGGCATATTTAATTAAATGACCCCAACGAGATTCGAACTCGTGTTACCGCCGTGA
>DHJV01000032.1:0-3202 GCA_002404515.1 Lachnospiraceae bacterium UBA4711
TTGGCGCACCCGCCGCATCGCTGCTCCCCTTCGTCGGGGGCCCGCTGACTGACGTTAAGTAAGCGCATCTGAGTTCCAAGGCCGAATCGCTCCATGCTCCGAATCACACATTCTGGTGGAAGCAAGATCATGGCAGCCAATGTTTCGACTTGCCATTCCTCCCAATCGGTATTCCCTCTACTGCTCCGGTAATAGCAGTGGACAGAGCGTGCTTTTGTCTGGGCTCCATAGTCATGCGGAAACAGCATTTTCAGAATGTGGTGACAGCTCTCATGGGAAACGGTATAGTTCCTGCGACCTATATTTGCGCCTTCTTTCATGAGCTCGCTTTCAATCAAAATGGTTTTTCCATCAAGCATATAATATTGCTCTTCTTCGCAACTCGGATCTTCGGGAAATATCTCAACGCCTACCTCACAAGAAGATGTCAAGCCAATTTTCTCTCCGTTCAGGGATAACCGGGCATAATCGACACGAAGGCCCAGGAGCTCTTGGCAGAGATAATCGATATCTATTCGTTCCGGGGGTTGATCGGATATAGCCGGAAGCTTTTTATAGGCTGCGATGACTCTTCCGCCGATTGTCTCAAGGTCATTGCGTGATAGATATTTCAATGGCTTATCTCCCATATATGAAGTTTCTTCACTTTCTTGACTAAGATGATACCATGACGCTCTTTAGTCAATTTGCACACCGCAACAGGTTTTCCTTTTGAGTCCAGGGTTAAGCATCATCTCAACAGAAGCACAAAAAGAATTCATGTCACTATGCAGAAAGACGCATTCGTTATCCATGTGTTTTTCACCTCTTATCTTGTCTGTGTGCCTTCATAATAATTTGATTGTTTATCTATGTCAATGTCGCATTTGTAGAGTAATAGTCAATTTCCTGTTGACAGAGAGTATTTTCCACTATATACTGAAGCCATAAACAGAAAAGGCGGTCGCTATTATGAGTAAGAGCAAAGCTAAAATTCTTTCTCTCCCGATAACGAATCACGCGAACTATAATGCAGAGACGGAGCGTCAGGAAAATGTTATCGGAACTCGCATTGATGAAGCACGGCGCAAAGCCGGACTCAGCCTTGTCGACTTCAGCGC
Organism: Lachnospiraceae bacterium UBA4711; assembly: GCA_002404515.1. GTDB lineage: Bacteria > Bacillota > Clostridia > Lachnospirales > Lachnospiraceae > Coprococcus_C. Next base: position 1,101 of record DHJV01000032.1, read on the forward strand.
ACTTTTGCGGCAGTATGGGGTAACAATGTCCCCCAGCGGCATCAACAAGTGGGCAAAAGGCAGCGCCCTGCCTAACGCCTATCAGATGATGGCCGTCTGCCATGCGCTCGATTTGGATGTGGATATTTCTTATTTTTGCAGTAGTCATACGCCGGTGCTTAATGATACTGGTTTGGCAAAGGTCAAAGAGTACAGGGATGACCTGATTGCTTCAGGAAGATATAAGCCGCAGCCAAAGGTGGTCAGCATTCTCAAGTACATAGATATGCCTGTGAGCAATCTTGCGGTATCTGCTGGTACCGGCGAGTTCCTTGAGGAAGGGAACTTTGAGATGGTTAGTTTCCCTGAGAAGTCTGTCCCGAAAGGCGCTGATTTTGGCGTGCGGGTTTCCGGCGATAGCATGGAGCCAGTCTATCATGACGGTCAGATCGTTTGGGTAGAGGAATGCGAGACTCTAGCCGTTGGTGAAGTCGGCATCTTTGTCTATGATGGCGATGGCTATTTGAAGGTCTACAGCGAGCAGGAGCCAGATGAGCAACAAAGGGATGCATTTACTGATAGCTATGGTTGCCTGCACATGCAGCCTGTGATGCTGTCCTATAACCAGGCATACGCACCCAAGGCAATCATGCCCGATTCGAGATTCCAAATCGTAGGGCGAGTCCTTTGAGTACAGAATATTGGACTACATTTCCTTTAGAATTGATGGCAAGAAAGAATGTAGAAAGGCGGGGATTACATGAATACGATAGCAAGAGTGATGGAGTTGGCCGACGAGCGTGACCTCTCGCTTTTCAAGCTATCTCAGTTGTGCGATGTTTCATATTCGACTTTGAAAAATGCTGAGATGCGTGGAAGTCAGTTAGGCGTTCCCACAATTGAACGGATATGCGCTGCACTAGGGGTTACATTGAGTGACTTTTTTTCAGAATCAGGTAGTTCATACGCAAAATAATAACCCCAAAGGCCCGTCAGACAAATGTCCGATGGGCCTTTTGATTTACCTGTATGTCCGCCATATGGACCGACGGATTATCAATGTAGTGAACCGAGACAATGTATAAGAGTATTCTGCATAAATAGCCGTCTGCATTGCCTTTCCACGAATATACGGTTCTGGAATCTTTTAGGTGACGGCTAAATTCGACACCATGTCTGCTGTTTTTGCGGAATTTGTTCGGATTCTGTTGTGATTTTGGAAGCCTCATGATAGAATATATTCTGTAAAGCTATAAGCACTTTTGGAGGTTTTATTTTTAATAGGAGGAATCCCATGTCGGTCCGTTATGACAAACTTTGGATTTTGCTAATCAAAAACAAAATGAAAAAAGGCGAGCTGGCGAAGGCTGCGCACCTATCGTCCCATACCATGACCCAGTTGAACAATAACCGCCTCGTCTCCATGTCTGTCATGCTCCGATTGTGTAAGGTGTTCCATTGCGATATTGGGGATGTCATGGAAGTGGTGGAGGATGAAGTACACTAACCCGTCATATAAACGAGTAAGAGGTGTGACCGATGGATAATAACGCAAAACTTCGCCCGCTATATCTGGCGAAGATTCTATATGAGCGCACGGATGAGGATCACTATCTGACCACGATGCAACTGGCCCAGATCCTAGAAGCAGAATATGGCATCCCATCGCACCGGCAGACCATCAAGACGGACATCAAGCTTTTGCAGCAGTTTGGAATGGACATCCAGGAAGTAAAATCTACTCAGAACCGATACAATCTTATCAGCCGCCAATTCGAAATTGCTGAGCTGAAGTTGCTGATCGATGCTGTACAGTCCTCCAAGTTCATCCCAAAAGAGCGCAGTGAGCAGATGGTCTCCAAAATCGTTACACTGGCCGGACAGCATAAGGCTGAGGAACTGAAGCGCAACGCTTCTGTGGAGGGAAGGACAAAATCGGAAAACCGGCAGGATCTGCTGATCGTGGATGCAATCAACGAGGCCATCAATGCGGAAAAGAAGATTGCCTTTCAGTACTTTTCTTACAATGTCCGCAAGCAGAAAAAGCTGCGCCACGACGGTGAATGGTACATCTTCAGCCCCTACCGCCTAATCTGGAATGGCGATTACTACTATGTGCTGGG
>DHJV01000032.1:3345-3465 GCA_002404515.1 Lachnospiraceae bacterium UBA4711
CTTACGGCCACCTTCCGGATGTATGGCAGCGAGTGCCAGGAGGTGGAACTGATCTGCGATAACTCCGTGATCGATGCCATCATTGACCGCTTCGGGCCAGATGTGACCATCTACGCCTGC
>DHJV01000032.1:3578-3742 GCA_002404515.1 Lachnospiraceae bacterium UBA4711
AATCAAAGGACCTGAAGAAGCTAAAAGACAATATGCAGCAAAGATTCGTGATGCAGCTGCGGAATTAGAGTAGAACGAGAGGTTTGCGATATGGGACGCCTGATGGGATCTTCCGATTCGAACAACTATGGTGAACAGATTTTTATCGCAAATTGCAAGTGCAA
>DHJV01000094.1:0-3837 GCA_002404515.1 Lachnospiraceae bacterium UBA4711
GTAATATGGTCATAGCCCGGTGCGATATCCGTTACCAGCGGGCCAAGTACATAGAATGGAGCGCCCATACAGATCGTCTGCTGCACCTTCATGTTGGCTGCAATCTGATCCATCGGTACATGTCCCGGTCCCTCGACCATAACCTGCACATTCTTTTCCCATGCACGTTTGGTAAGTTCACCGAGTCGTACAAGTTCTTCAATCTGACAGACATCGGTTGCGTCGGCAAGACAGCCCGGGCGACAGGCATCTCCAAGGGAAACTGTCACGTCGTACTCGGCACAGATATCCAGAATCTCATCGTAATACTCATAAAACGGATTCTCCTCTCCGGTCATTGTCATCCATGCAAAGACGAGGGATCCGCCACGGGAAACGATGTTCATCTTTCGTTTGTGCTTCTTGATCTGATCGATTGTTTTTCTTGTGATACCGCAGTGCAGTGTTACGAAATCCACACCATTTTCTGCGTGCAGACGTACTACATCAATGAAATCTTTCGCGGTAAGTGTTGCAAGATCACGCTGGTAATGAATGACTGAATCATAGATTGGAACAGTACCAACCATAACCGGACATTCGGCAATGAGCTTCTTACGGAACGGTTCTGTATTTCCATGGGATGACAGGTCCATAATGGCATGTGCGCCAAGATCGACTGCTTCCATTACTTTCTTCATCTCAATATCGTAATCCTTGCAATCTCTGGAGATACCGAGATTAACGTTGATTTTCGTCTGAAGCATGGAACCGATACCCTCTGGATCCAGGCAGGTATGTAATTTGTTTGCCGGAATGACGACCTTTCCCTCTGCTACAAGTGGGAGCAATTCGTCCTCGCGCATATGCTCCTTTGCAGCAACTTTGGTAAGTTCCGGTGTGATAATGCCCTTTCTGGCAGCGTCCATCTGTGTTGTATATTCTCTCATTGAAACCTCCTGTTAAGTCAAACTATATCTATTCTGGTCATAATTATTCAAATTATAGCATAGATTTCCTATAAATACAAATAACTGCACCCATAAATTCTTCATTTACAGGTACAGTTATGCTCTATTTGATATCATACATTTCCCGCAGCTCTTTTGCGGCTGCTTCCATCGCAGAATACAGCTCTCTGGAGGAAATGATCTGACAGCCGGCGCCGCGTGTGATCGTCTGGATCAGACCATCCGAGGTGGCAACCGTCATCTGATATGTCCCCTCGTGTTCATGTGTATAGGCTTCGATAAACTGATCGGCAGTCTGATTTTCCTTTGTATGCACAATCTCGATATCTTCCTGCACAGCCGTACTGCCATGATTGCCCTTTACCTTATAGCCATCAAAGACAAGCAGGGTTTTCGTGCCGGTAATGCCCTGATAGTTTGACAACAGGGAAATCAGCTTATCCTTTGCTGCATCCAGATTCGTTTTGGCAAGCTCTGTCAGGGATTCCCATGCAAAAATCACATTGTAGCCATCCACGATCAGACGCTTTTCTTTTGGCGTGACAATTGCTTTGGATGCTTTTCCGGTATAAGTCTCCGTGTGCCGGACGATCTTCTTTTTATAAATCTGCTTTTTCGCATTCTGATTTGCAGTCTGCCCGGACAAGATCGCATCAATCTCGTCTAATCCAATCGAATAATCAAAGCTTCCACGGCTGCGAATGGTATATTCTGCCTGTTCCTGCTCCGAGTCCGGTGCATCGCTCACATGCATATATGCCTTTACCTGATCCCAAGGGACAAGGAATCCGGAGCCATGTGCGCAGAATACAGAGGATGTCGGGTTGCGCAAATCTGCTTCCGGATCATATGGATGCGTCTGTATGACTTCTTCCTCGTTATGACATGGCATGTAGCCGCGGAAGCTCACCTGAAATTCGCCCTGTCCTTTCGTAAATGCACGCACATGGAGCTGATAATCCCGTAAAGTAGAGACTGGTCCGTGTCCGCGTATGATTGCACGGTCACCAAGCTGTTCCGGTGCCTCCATGACTGCATACATGGACTGCAGGTCTGTCATGGCGTGTCCAATCATAGATGCGGGTATCTCCAATGTAAAATCATATTCTGGTTCCAGAATGATCGTACCTGCTTCCATCAATCCCTGCCGTACTGCACGATAGGTTGCCTGACGGAAATCGCCGCCTTCGGTGTGCTTCGTGTGAGCGCGTCCATTTATTATAGTGAAATGCACATCCGTTAACGGTGCTCCAATCTTGGTACCACGGTGTGTCCGCTCCAGCAGATGGGTATAAATCAGGCGTTGCCAGTTTTTGGCAAGGACATCCTCACTGCAATCGAAAGATGCATCGACACCGCTTCCGCGCTCTGCCGGCTCAATACGGATATGTGCTTCTGCGTAATGACGCAGTGGCTCAAAATGTCCAACGCCAATCACCGGTTGGGCGATTGTCTCTTTATAGAGGATCTTACCGCTGTCAAAGGCTGGCACAACACCACAACGGTTTTTGATCAGCTGTGTCAGAATCTCAATCTGAACCGGTCCCATCAGCATGATCTGGATTGTTTCAGTCGGCTCATTCCATGATAGATGCAGCTCCGGAAGTTCTTCATCGAGATCTTTTATTTTTGTATACATCAAACGTGTACTGACAGATTCATCAAAGGTGATCGTATAGGAAATCACCGGCTCGATGCATGCCATCGGGTTATCATTGTAATCACCGATGCCGTCCCCTGCCCGTACTGTTTCCAGCCCGGTAATGCTGCAGATATGTCCGGCGGTTATAGTTGAAACAGCCTGATACTGTTCGCCGTTATAGATTCGGATCTGTGTAACCTTTTCTTCTCCGATGGTATCCCGGACAGATAAGGTTCCCTGCATCACCTTGATATGAACAAGACGGTTTCCTTTTTCATCGCGGGTAATCTTATAGACGCGGGCACCAAACGGTGCTCCGGTGAGATTTTTGTAAGCATCGGTCGTATAGATATCCAGACCGTTTAAGAGCGCATCCACACCAATTCCTTTTAGCGCACTTCCAAAATAACACGGAACAATCTGCCGGTGCCGGATCATAGTCTGGATACAGGCATCAGAAAGCGTTCCCTGTTCCATATATGTATTTAAAATCGTTTCATCCTCCGATGCTATCGCAATGGATTCGTAGAAATCCTCCGGTGCACGGACGATGCCCTGCTCATAGCAGGAAAATGCAACGATTTTATCAGAAAAATCCTGTAATTCAGCCAAAATCTCAGACTGGAGATTGTCAGGCTGATCCATTTTGTTGACGAATAAAAACACCGGGATCTGATACTCATTTAACAATCGCCAGACGGTCTTTGTGTGTGCCTGAATCCGGTCAGAGGCACTGATTACAAGGATGGCATAGTCAAGCACCTGCAAGGTGCGTTCCATCTCGGCAGTAAAGTCCACATGACCGGGTGTATCTAACAGAGTGATATCAGTCTTGAGCGTTGCAAGCTCTGCCTGCTTGGAAAAGATTGTAATGCCCCGGCTTCGCTCCATCTCGTCGTGATCGAGTAAGGTGTCCCCGTTATCGACACGTCCAGCCTGCTTTCGGACACCAGTCTCGTAGAGCAGTTCCTCGGAAAGCGTTGTTTTTCCGGCATCGACATGGGCTAATATACCGATCGTTATATGCTTTTTTTCTGCGGTTGTTTCTGACATCGAAACGTCCTCACTTTTCTTCTGTTTTTCATTTAATTACACTGAAATCTATCATAGCACAGATTCCAGGAATCGTCGACACCGGAAATCTAAGGCAGAATCGGTGGATTGCCTCTTGGGACGCTGGCATTGGCACATAATCTCCCCCACCCCTCGGAAGGATTTGGAATCTGATTGCTGCCGGGCAAGACA
>DHJV01000094.1:3880-7300 GCA_002404515.1 Lachnospiraceae bacterium UBA4711
GCAAGACACGTGCTGCGTTAATCAGATACGCATTTACACGGGCACCATATAAAAAAGGATCGTTGCCATCTGTGATGCCCCACTGCATGAGATTGGCTGCGGCAGAGGAAACAAACGGTGTCGCAAACGAGGTGCCGCTTGCCAGCCGGTATCCACCGCCAGCGTTGGCAACGAGAATATCGACACCAGGTGCGACAAGCTCCGGCTTTTGGATAGATGCACTTCCCTTTCCTGAAAAAGGTGTCACATTAAGCTGTGCCCCGTTATAGGCACCGACGCTGATTACATTGGATGCGGAGGCAGGGATTGTCAGGGATAGTTCTGTGGTTGGAATTTCAAATTCTACGATTGCCTGTGTCGAGGAAGCGACCGGCAGCCATGCATCAATCTGATAGTTCTGATTAAAATATGGCTGGATGGAAAGGCTCCAATACCCATAAGAAATGGGATCTCCTTGAAATATAAGATAGATTTCCCGCCTTGTGTTAAATGGTGTTGGCTGTCCGATTTGTATAGAGATCTGGGCGGTTCCAAGCAAAAAGGAGAAAAATCCGCCTGTATCCACCGAGGACAAATAAGCTGTTTCCTGCCCGTCGGGAGATTGAACGCGAAACAAAAAGGTGGTTGTCGGCGCGAACCAGAGCTGTAACGAAAATGTGGTAATTCCTTCTCCGACGAGGATACCGACTGTCTGATTGCCGGTTCCTTCGATATGCCTGTGACGCCCGGTATTTCCCTCGTTTCCCATCCCGGCTACAATAGTGAGCTTTCCGTTTGAACGCAGGGCATCCAGATACTGTTCTACGATTGCATTTCCATAGTGATCGCCGTAATTGTTGCCATAGCTTAGATTTAAAACAAGTGGGAGGCGCTTCTGCATCGCATAGCGGACAATGTAATCAACCGCACATAAAAAAGCGGCGGTGTTTGGGCGGGCGGCAACGCCAATCAGAGAAGCTTCGGGACTTAATGCTGTCAGGATGCTTGCGACAGCGGTTCCGTGTCCACTTGTATCATAGCGGCGGCGTTCGTCATCTTCTGAAAGTACAGACTGAATCTGGCTGGTAGAATATTCCCTACCAAACCCATACGGTTCGGGTGGATTTCCGGTCTGTGCCTGATCCCAGTAAGCGGCAATCCGGCTTTTGCCGTCTTGGGCAATCAATGCAGGATGCATAAGCTCCAGCCCGGAATCTACGATTCCAATCAGGATACCATTGCCACGCAGAGGATTCTCCTGTTCGTCATACATTGGAAAACAGGCAGCAATCCGGTTTTCTGCCTGTACTGCCTGCTCGTACTCCATCTGCCGTGTCTGATCTATATATATAACTTCCGGTGTAAATGCCAGGCGGAGAATCACATCTTTGGGGACTGTGCCGACTGCAAATTGATTCAACAGGGGGATCAGCGCAAAGCCTGCAATTTCCTGCAAAGGTTCAAATGCACCGAGATACCGGATTAAAACAATATACTGACGTTCATGCGTGCTGTTCGTTTCTAAAGAAAGCGCCAGCCCGGTACTTATTTTTTCAGTAGAATAGACAGATTCATCCATAATTCTCTCCCATTGTCTGTAATTGGTCGAAGTGCGTTGTCGAAAACACTTGGAATTTTACGAAATCAGAATACGAAATATGACATTTATTTCAAGTGGAATTATATATAATACGGAGGAACGATTAAAGGAGGTGAACATGACCTATGTTGTCTATGCCGATGTATTGTTTCTGTATCACTGTATTGTGAATGTAACACTGCTTAGCATGATACAGACAATACTTGGGCAGCCCATAAAAATCCTCCGCACATGTATGTGGACGATTTTTATGGCAGCTTTCTCGACAGGTATTTTTTTGATAACGATATCTTTATGTACTCTCTATTATGTATTATATGCCACAAGCTACTTTTTTATGACATATTTTCTTACAAAACACGTGCCCTACTCGATTCCAATGCGGAAAACGATACCGGTCGTGCTTGCCAGTTGCATCTGGCTGGCTGGAATGCTGCAATTATTTTACATAAGGAATGGCGCTGTGTTCCATTCCTCCGGATTTTATCTGGCTTGTATCGCTTCGGTATTAACATGCCGGATTGCCCGGCAGATTTATGACCGGAGACATTTGCAGGCTCATACCTATACCGTAGAGCTGACATTTCCGGCACGGACACTTTGTGCCAGCGCATTTATGGATACCGGGAACCGGCTTCAAAATCCATATACAAAGCAACCGGCGATTCTAATAAACTATCGTATTTTAAAAGAGCTTCTGTCTGAGCAAAGTTATACACAACTTGAACACTATCATAAAACCGGAAAATTTCCGTATTTACAAATGAACGAAACCGGAGAAATCACTTTTTTTCCGATTCCTTACCATACCATAGGAAACCGGTTTTCACTGATGCCGGCAATTACCATTCCGAAACTGGTATATACCGAATCGCAAACGACATTTTATGCAGTTACGGCAGGAATCAGCCGGGAAATCTTCTTTGAAAACCAATATGACGTATTACTACATGAAAAATTACAACCCAAGAAGGAGGAACCAACATGATTAGCATCGTCAGCAACAACATGATTCGTTTCAATATCAAGAGCATAGCAAATTATCTTTTATTTCCAAAAAATGAAGTGCATTATATTGGAGGTGCGGAGATTCTTCCGGCACCGCTCTCCACCGAGGAGGAAACATTGCTCTTGACGCATCTGGATGATGATGTTTTAGAGGCAAGACAGACATTGATTGAACACAATCTGCGTCTGGTCGTTTACATAGCAAAGAAATTCGATAACACCGGCGTGGGTGTGGAGGATCTGATCTCAATCGGTACGATTGGACTGATCAAAGCAATCAATACCTTTAAGTCGGACAAAAACATCAAATTGGCAACCTATGCCAGCCGTTGCATCGAAAATGAAATTTTGATGCATCTGCGCCGCAATTCCCGTATTAAAACAGAGGTTTCTATTGATGAACCACTGAATGTAGACTGGGATGGAAATGAACTGCTGCTCTCCGATATTCTTGGCACAGAGGAAGATCTGGTGTATAAGGATATTGAGGATGAAGTTGATTTAAACCTGCTGGAACAGGCAATGGACATTTTAAGTGACCGGGAGCGCACAATCATCGAGCTTCGATATGGAATTGGTCATGATGATGAGGAAATGACGCAAAAGGAGGTTGCAGATCTGCTTGGAATTTCACAGTCTTATATTTCGAGACTGGAGAAAAAAATTATCCGCCGGCTGCGCAAAGAGATGATCCGGCTTGGATAATACTTGATATTTTGCATACTGTTTGCGCACCTGTCATGTCTTTAGTAACAAAAAAATGCGGGAATCCTTATTCTATAAGGACTCTCGCATTTTTCATTCAATGCCGGTGGCGGGACTTGAACCCGCAC
>DHJV01000065.1:0-11421 GCA_002404515.1 Lachnospiraceae bacterium UBA4711
GTTCTTGTTGTTATTGTTATTATTGTTCCGGTTATTATTGTTGTTGAACCGGTTGTTATTGTTGTTATTTCTTGTGTTTCGGTTGTTGCTTACCGCATTCCGGAAATTTGTACCACGACTCTCCTGCTTGGCACCGTTCTGGTTGCTGCCGTTTGCAGGCTTGTTGTTATTATTCTTGTTCTGGTTATTATTCTGCTTATTGTTATTATTTCTGCCCTGATTGTTTCCGTTGTTATTATTGTTATTTTTACCCTGATTATTGTTGCGGTTCTGGTTGTTGTTATTGTTCTTCTTATTCTGGTTGTTCTGATTGCCGGAATTAGAATTGTTGTTTGGCTGCGCCTTCTTGTTCTCCTGCTTTGGAGCTTCTGACTTTTTAGGTGCCTCCTTCTTTCCTTCTTCCTTCTTTGGCTCTGCCTTCTTCGGCTCCTCTTTTTTTGCCTCTGCCGGCTTATTTCCGCTCAAAGACTCCCGCACAAATTTCATCATTGCATCATCAATGCTGCTCTGTGCTTTTAACCCTTCTTTTTTGCCACTCAATATATCAATAATATGACTGCTTTTTACTTCTTTCCCAAGTTCTGCTGTCAACTGTTTTGCAAACTCGTGTACTCTCATGGGTTACACCTCCAATCTTAAACTAATCCAACTTGTCAGAAATCTGTTTTGCCAGACCTGCATCTGTCACTGCAAGTACCGTCCGCTCCTGTTTTCCGATCTGTCTGCCAAGTGTCGTGCTGTCAAACGCGACCGTATAAGGAATCTCGTAATACTTACATTTATCCATGAATTTTTTCTGCGTATTGCCCGATGCATTCTCCGCGATAATCACGAAATATGCAACACCCTCCTGAATCGCTTTCTCGGTCAGGAATCCACCGCTCTGTACTTTTCCCGCCTTTGCAGCAATCGAAAGCATAGACAATGCACGATTCTGATTTTGTGCCAACTATATCATCTCCTCTGCGATAGTCTGGTAGATTTCTTCCGGAATCTCTGTCTTTAATGAACGCTCCAGTGCTTTTGTTTTCTTTGCTTTCTCCAGGCACGCCTGATTCAAACAGATGTAAGCACCTCGTCCATTTTTTCTTCCGGTCTTGTCCAGACATATCTCATCTTCCGGCGTCTTAATGACTCTGACAAGCTCTGTCTTTGGTTTCATCTCCCGACAGCCTACACACTGTCGAAGTGGTATCTGCTTTGCCAAGTTATCTACTCCTCATCTTCATAGTCATCGGCGTAATCGTCGTCATAATCATCTATAATCATACCCAGATCACGTGCCTGTGACTCACTCTTGATATCAATCTTATAGCCTGTCAGCTTTGCAGCCAGACTTGCATTCTGTCCTTCCTTACCAATCGCAAGCGAAAGCTGATCGTCTGGTACAACAACTCTTGCACACTTCTTCTGCTTTCCGTCCTGCTCCTCTGTGTATGCCTGTACCCAGATTACATCGGATGGGCTTAATGCATTCTTGATGTAAACCTCCGGATCTTCATCCCATGCGATAACATCGATCTTCTCGCCCTTTAAATCATCAACGATCGTGTTGACTCTCGCACCTGCCATACCGACACAGGCACCAACCGGATCAACGTTTGGATCTAACGAACGAACCGCAAGCTTTGAACGGGAACCTGCATCTCTGGAGATACCCATGATCTCTACAACACCATTCTGGATCTCTTCGATCTCATTTTCAAACAAACGCTTTACAAGCTCTGGATGGGTACGGGATACGTGGATATTGATGCCTGTATTGTTCTTTTTATCCTTGCCGTCCTTACGCTTATTTTCTTTCTTCTCCGGTTTCTTCACTTCAACCACATACAGCTTGATATGATCGCCAACCTTGTAATGCTCTGATTTTACCTGTTCATTTTCCTTGAGTCTGGTCTCTGTCTTCTCATCAAGGCTGATATAGATCGTATTATCTACAAAACGCTGTACCACACCGTTTACAATATCATGCTCCTTGCAGGCAAAACGCTCATAGATTGCATCACGTTCACCCTCTTTGATGTTCTGGATGATAATGCTTCTTGCCTTCTGTGCTGCCATACGTCCAAAATCCATAGACTCCAGTGGATACTCTACAAAATCGCCGATCTCGTATTTGTCATCCATTGCCTTTGCCTCTGTCAGGGAAATCTGATTCTCATCATTCTCAACTTCCTCAACAACTTCCTTCTTGCGCACGACTGTGATTGCACCAGTCTCACGATCCATGTGTGCTTCGACAAGTACATTTTTTCCATAATCTTTCTCACATGCTGCAACCAATGATTTCTCAATTGCCTCCATCACCAGTTCCTTGCTGACACTTTTTTCGCGCTCTAATTGATTTAAAGCATCAATAATCTCTGACATTTTTTTATCCTCCTTTTTTATGGTATCGCCCCCTTACATCTGTTCGGCGGCCTCCTACTCAAATGCCAATCTTATCATAGAAATATCGTTTCTTGAAAATTCTTTTGGTTCCTCCGCAGGATCAAGCTGCAATGTAATCGTTGAGTCGGTATATCCTGTCAAAACCGCCTCGAACTCCTTACTGCCATCCACCGCACGGTAAAGCTTTACCTCTACCTTCTTGCCAAGGTTCCGTTTGAAATCCTTGTCCTTCTTTAATGGCCGCGTAAGTCCCGGTGAGCTCACTTCCAAAATATACGGGTCTGTCATCCGGTCCGCAGCATCCAGTTTTTCCTCTAAGCTCCGGCTGATCAGAACACAGTCATCAATGTTGATGCCGCCTTCCTTATCCGCATACACACGCAGATAATAATCAGAGCCTTCCTTTACGTACTCTACATCCACTAACTCAAACCCATGCTCTTCGATGATCGGAGTCACAAGTTCTGTGCAGTGCTGTTCAATTTCCTGTTTTTTCACGTCTGCCACCTTTCTGACTTTTTTGCCTTTTCAAAAACAAAGAGTGGGTTTTTATAACCCACTCTGCGTCATCTGTATTCAAGTCTTATATATTATAACATGTTTTTATTGTTTTGCAAGTACCTATTCCGTCTTTTTTACAAGTTTTACCTGTAATGCCTGTATTATACCACCTCCGGTATATGTTCCATTTCTCCCCCAGTCCGTCCATCCCTGTGCTGACACATAAACACGGTACACAATATCATGGGAATCTGAAATTCCACCTGTGAGGTTGATACGGATTCCAAGCAGCGGTTCCTTCTGTCCGACACTGCCCGCCTGTTCACCATCCTTACACCATGCGTTCTGCCCCTGTGCTGTCTCTACTACATACCGGACATTTCCCTTCGGTGCATATGCACCAAGCTGGATGCGCACCGCTTCAATGGATTTTTCCTGCTTTGTATACCCTGCCACAATACCATCCATTTTCGTTTCCTGCCAGCCAAAGGTCTGCATATGAACCGTATATACAATACCAGCATCCACTTCGGAAGTCAGAATACCAGCCTGTTTTTTCAGATACTTATATAGATTCTCAAGTTCCGTCTGTGCCCCCGCTTCTTTCAGATACGCATACCGGAACAATGCGAATCCATCATAGCCCATCCCATAGCTCTGTGCACATTGCGTTGCCAGATTATCTGTACGAAGTGCCCAGTCCAGATCGGTATCCGAGGTTTCTCCCACCCGGTAGAGTGCAAGCCCGACATACAGCTTAATCTTTGAGTTTGTATGCAGCGTCTGCCACGCCTCACACCGGTTTGAAAACATCGGAATTTCTTCTCCATCTGTCACGTAACGATCCGTCCAGTAGATCTGCGGCATGACATAATCCACATATCCTTCCTGCGAAAGCCACGTATCAATATCTGCGCCCTGGCTTCGTGCATAGTCTGGATTTCCCGCCGGACTGATTCCGAACTCACAATCTGGACATTTCTGTTTGACCGTCCGGTATACCTTCTGTACAAGTGCATTTACCGCCTGTATTTTTTCTTCCTGCGATAGCGTATCCTGCATGCCGTCGACAAAGAAATAATCGTCAAAATGAATGCCATCCACCGGATAGCGCTCCAAGATTTCCTCCACCTGATTTACAACTAACTGTTTTGCTTCTGCACTTTGTGGATCCAACACCAGACATGTACCATTTTGCCCCTGATATTCAAGTATCATAGACTGGTATTTCTCATAAAAAGGTGTATGTTCAAAGCTTTCCGTCGTTTCCTCCCCCAGTGACAGCCGGTACGGATTGATCCATGCCTCAAAACGCAGTCCCTCCTCATGTGCCACAGCTACCATGATTGCATACGGATCATAGTCCGGGCAGATCCGATCTTGGGACATATACTCAGAATATGGGAAATAGTCCGATGGATAAAAGGCATCCCCCATCGCCCGTGCATGTACGATTACCGTATTTAAACCATATTTTTTAATAGTATCATACATGGCATGCACCTTCGCCCGGAAAGCGGTCTCACTTTTGTCGGATAGCTCCGATTCCATATCAATATAGGAGATCCAGCACGCCCGCTTTTCCATCTCCGTATTTGCCTGCATGGGCAGATAAACGGCAGCCCGCCTGCTCTGCATCGGAAATACAGAAGAGAGCAGACAGACAACCACTATGATTCCTGCCAGATATCGTCTTATAATCTGCATATATTACGCATCCGTTATCTCTTATAACTACTTATATGCAGATTATTTCTTTTTATGTTCATGAAGTGCTGTAAACAACAGCAGCCCTCCGCCTGACGCCACCAGCAAGGTAATCACAATTCCAAGTGCCATAGAATCTCCCGTTTTTACCGTATCATCACTTGCCACAACTACCGGTGTCTGTACCTGTGTTGAAGTAGAGCTTGCCTTTGGATTCACGACTAAGGTTGCTCGCGTCGCTGCCTGTTCGGTCGTTGTTGCTGTCTCGGTCGTCGTACTATTTTCTGTGGTCGTGCTTTCGGTCGTTGTACTTTCTGTGGTCGTGCTCTCGGTTGTCGCAGCCTCCGTCGTTGTTGTCTCAGTTGTTATGGTTTCTGTGGTTGTAGTTTCCGTCGTTGTTGTCTCAGTTGTCGTGGCTTCTGTGGTTGTAGTTTCCGTTGTTGTCGTCTCGGTTGTTGTCACATTGTATGGATAAAAATGCGATTCTGAACTTGCCTTTACATTCTGTGCGATTACCTGACCTTCATGATTGCCACCGATCAGTGATACATTTCCAGACGGTGCAATGATATGTCCGGTCAGAAAGCTCGCTGTGATATTTTTGGCATCTGGGAAGTTCCAGACGAGTCCAAAGCCACCACTGTAATACTGTCCGCCCTGCGTACCTTCCGGTCTGTCCTTTGCCAGATTGAAGAAATAATTGTTGTTTAACTGGGTACCGCCGATTTGGATTTTTGCAGTATCCAACGCATAATCCCCATCCCCGGAAATAGAGATCGTGTACGCATTCGAGAAAATATCTTCCGCAGTTACATTTTTCAGGATTACACGTTTTGCATTTGTAAAATCTGCCCCGCTGACGGTGATCGTCTTAGAATCCGCAAAGTCAATGATAAGATCCCCCTGTTCCATATAGCCTGCCTGCCCGGTCTTCTCCAGCGTCTGCGATTCCTGTTTGATGACACCAAATGCTTCGTCCATGTTGATATAATCATCTGCCACTTTCACCATACGTTTTGTCAGCCAGTCTTTGTATGACATATAGCTTTCTGTATAATAAAAGTTCGTATCAATCCCTGTTGTATCATTCCACGAACCGGCATGATAATCGGCAAGATCAATCAGATAGCGTGCATAGGATGCAGCAGCCTTGACTTTTCCTACCGTATTTTTCAGATTCAGACGATTTCCTACCATGACCGCACCAACAGTATCTGCCACAGAATTGCCATCCAGATCGTTTTGTACGAAATAGCTGTAATGCGAAAGAATATAATCAATGTGATATTCTCCCTCATATTTTTTATTGCTGGTCTGTGTTTTTTGCATGTTAGCATTTAAGACGGACAAACCACTGATTTCATCATAAGCATCCATCCCCGTTGCATCAGTTCCTGTCGCATCAGCCTGTACATCGGCATCTTCAACAACTATCATATCCGCAGACTGGATATCAGTATCACGATCTTTCTCTCCCGCCGCTGCATCCCCCGCAGTTGCATCCGTCACGGTTGATGTTTCTGCAAATGCAGTCTCCAGGTTTCCACAGCTGAAAATACATGCCACTCCGACAACACCTGCCACGATGGACTGCCAGATTCTCCTTGTCGTTTTCTTTCTCATAAAAAATGCTCCCTACATACATTCACATAAATGTATGCAGGGAGCACTTGTCCTGATTCCAAAATTATTATTAAGATGCCTGCTCGAACTGACTGTTGTACAGATCAGCATAGAAGCCTTTCTTTGCAAGCAGTTCCTCATGCGTACCACTCTCAATAATATCGCCATCCTTCAATACAAGGATCAGATCCGCATTCTTGATCGTAGAAAGCCGGTGTGCAATCACAAACGAAGTTCTTCCCTTCATCAGCTCGTCCATCGCTCTCTGGATGATAAGCTCGGTTCTCGTATCGACAGAGCTTGTCGCCTCATCTAAGATCAGCATCGGTCGGTCTGCGATCATCGCACGTGCGATTGTAAGCTGCTGTTTCTGCCCCTGTGACAGGTTGACCTGATCGTTTAATACCGTGTCATAGCCCTTCGGCAGACTGCGGATAAACCGGTGCAGACCAACCGCCTTACATGCCTGTTCAATTTTTTCCTCCGGTACATTCTCCTGACTATATACGAGATTCTCCCGTACTGTTCCCTCAAAAAGCCATGTATCCTGCAATACCATACAGAACTGATCATGTACTTCCTCGCGTGTCATATCCTTGATCGATACACCATCAATCTTGATATCTCCATCCAGGATTTCATGAAACCGCATCAACAGATTCACCATGGTTGTCTTTCCGGCACCTGTTGGTCCGACAATTGCTACTTTCTGTCCCGGCTTAGCCACAGCGGAAAAGTCATGGATGACAATTTTATCACTGTCCTTATATCCAAACTTCACGTGTTCAAAAGATACCTCACCCTTCACATTAGTAAGTTTCTTCGTCTTGGCGCTTTCATCTTCCATCTCCTCGGCATCCGTAAACTCAAATACACGTTCGCCGGCAGCTGCTGCAGACTGCAATGCCTGCATCGCCTGTGCGATCTGGCTGAGTGGCTGTGTGAAATAACGCACATACATCATAAACGCAATGATGACACCAAATGAGATTTTGTCGTTCATCGCAAGCAATGCGCCAACGATACAGACTGCCACATATCCAAGATTACCGATAAATGTCATGAGTGGCATCATAAGTCCGGAAAGGCACTGTGCCTTAAATGCGCTGTCACGAAGATTTTCATTCATCTCATCGAACTTCGCCTTTGATTTTGCCTCGCCATTATAGGCTTTGACTACGGTATGTCCGGCATAGATTTCTTCAACATGTCCATTGATCTCACCTAAATGCATCTGCTGTCTCGCGAAATATTTCTGCGACTTGCTCATAATCAAGGTCATGAATACAAATCCAAGCAGTGTCGAAACCACCGCTGCAACTGTCATCGTGATATCCGTCTTGATCATCATAATGAGTGATCCAAGAAGCAGCGTAACTGCTGTCACCAGATTACCCATACTCTGGTTAAAGGACTGTGCAATTGTATCGACATCATTTGTCACGCGGGATAACACGTCCCCGGTTGATGTCTTGTTGTAAAACCACATCGGCAGACGGTTGATCTTCTTAGATATTCCACTTCGAAGTCCCTTTGACACCTGCTGTGTCACATATCCCATGATCAGATTCTGGATCAGCGATAATACTGCGCTGCATCCATAGAAGCAGATCAGAGTCATGCCAATCCGCTTGATTCCATCCATATCAATGCCCGTCATCACGCCTTCAGTGATAAGATCCGTCATCTCGGATAATTTATCCGGGCCAAGCAATGTTAACACAGTTCCGATTCCTGCACATATGATTGCAAAGATCATAGCGCCCCAATATTTTTTACAATTAACAAACAGTTTTCCCCATGTACCTTTGAAATTCTTTGCTTTTTCCACCGGACGCTGCCCTCTGCCCGGTCCACGACGAGGAGGTCTCGCCTGCTGATTATTCTGACCAATTTCATAATTATCTTTTTCCATTATGCAAGCTCCTCCTTTGATAACTGAGAATATGCGATTTCCTGATATACTTCGCAGTTCTTCATAAGTTCGTCATGTGTTCCCATACCAGCAATCTGTCCGTCATCTAATACAATGATCTTATCTGCGTCACGGATTGTACCGATTCGCTGTGCAACGATGATTTTCGTTGCATCCTTGCACTCCTTACGCAGTGCTTCTCGAAGGATTCGGTCTGTCTTATAGTCCAGTGCCGAGAACGAATCATCGAAGATCAGAATCTCCGGCTGTCTGGCAATCGCACGGGCAATTGAAAGACGCTGTTTCTGGCCTCCTGAGAAGTTCGAACCGCCCTGAGCCACATAACCTTCATAGCCCTGATCCTTCTTTTCTACAAACTCACTTGCCTGTGCAACCTTCACTGCCATTGCGATATCTTCCTGCGTGGCAGGTGCTTTTCCATTTTCGCCATATGCCACATTCTCCGCGATTGTTCCAGAGAACAGAATTGCTTTCTGGCTGACATACCCGATCTTATTATGCAATGCTTCCTGCGTATATTCCTTGACATTCACACCATCAACCAAAACTTCCCCCTCTGTTGCATCATAGAAACGAGGAATCAGATTGATCGTAGTACTCTTACCACATCCGGTTGCACCGATAAATGCGATTGTCTCACCCTTCTTTGCCGAGAAAGAAATATGCTCCAATACATATCCTTCAGCATCCGGATATTTGAAGCTGACATCCTTGAATTCAACTTCCCCCTCCTTCATAACCGGGAAGGAATCTCTCGTTCCATCCTCAATGGATGGTTCGGTATCTAATACTTCCAGAATACGCTTTGCTGCAACAGATGCACGTGGTAACATAATGAAGATCATAACCAGCATCATGAACGACATGACAACCTGCATCGCATACGAAGAAAATACTACCATATCGGAAAATAATGAGAATTTTCCCTGTAAATCCTGCGCATCATTGATCAAGACCGCTCCGATCCAGTAGATTGCAAGAGAAAGTCCATTCATAATCAACATGATTGTCGGCATCATGAACGCCATCGTCTTTGATGTAAACCAATGCGTATCGGTCAGATCTTTGTTTACTTTCTCAAACTTTTCTTCCTGATATGCTTCTGCATTGTATGCACGAACAACATTTAAACCTGTCAGATTCTCACGTGTTACCTGGTTGATATCATCGGTCAGACTCTGCAGGCGCTTGAATTTTGGCATACATAAGCTGACACAGATGATAACAACAATCAGCAATACAGCAACCGCAACACCTGTGGAGAGCGTCCATTGCCAGCTCTTGTCGACAATCTTTAAGATTGCCATAACTGCCATAATCGGTGCACGCAGCATAATGGAAAGACCCATAACGATCAACATCTGCACCTGCGTCACATCGTTAGTGGAACGTGTGATCAGACTGGCTGTTGAAAAACGTCCGATTTCCTCCATTGAAAAAGACTGTACCTTGTCAAACAATTTTTCACGCACGATTGCGCTGAAATTTGAGGCAATCCGGGATGCGCAGACAGCTACCAATATCGTTACTAACAAGCTGCCAAAGGCACAGAGTAACATTTTTCCACCTGCAATCAGGATATCGTGCATTGCACTATCCTGTGTCGTAATCAGTGATGTAATTTCCCGCATATAATCCGGCAGTTTTAATTCAAGCCAGACCTGTGCAACTACAAATACCACACTGAAAAGAGCCAATACCACTTCCTGTTTTCGGAAATTCTTAAAAATACGTAACATTCCATGCTCCTTTCCATTTTCTGTAAAAATCTTTAATGAACATAAGCCATTATAGCATTCGTTTTAGCACTCAGCAATAACAAGTGCTAACAATTCATATTCTTTTCACATTTTCAGCATTTCATCCGACAATGTCCAGAATATCCTCCGGTTTTTTCGCGAATACGGTTGCACCCAGTGACTCCAGAAAAGCCCGGTCACGGAAGCCCCATTCTACTAAGATACAGTCAACACCCGCATTCTGTGCTGTTGCGTAATCCACATCGGAATCCCCAATATAGATGACCTCCTCCTTGGAAAGGTTAAATTCCTTTAACACCTCATACACGGAATCCGGAGCTGGTTTCTTGCGCACGCCTTCCCGCTCGCCGATTGCAATGTCAAATTGTCCGGCGAAGAAATCTTTTACCAGATCCTGCACTGCAAAATCTACCTTGTTCGATACAACGGCTGTCATATAGCCTTTCGCACGCAGATTTGTAAGCAGATCGTTGATTCCATCATACGGTCTTGTCGTATCCATGCAGTGATCCTTATAATAGACCTCAAAAGTAGTGAACACAGCCTCGATCTCTGCATCTGAAGTTCCCGCCGGAACTGCACGCTCGATCAGTTTATGGATTCCATTTCCGACAAACTGACGTACCTCTTCTAATGTCCGCTCCGGGAACCCATGTTCATTAAGCGCATAATTGGTTGTATTTTTCAAATCCTCCAATGTATATAAAATCGTTCCATCCATATCAAAAATAAGCATCTTATATTTTTTCATTTTTCTTGTCTCCGATCCGTTTTATAATACATAAAAACGCCTGACATGCCAAAAACGGTATATCAGGCGTCCTATTTCTATCGTTTGTTTTTACTTAGTTACCAGCCATCTGCGCTGCAACTTCTGCTGCGAAGTCCTCATTCTTCTTCTCAAGACCTTCACCTGTCTCAAAACGAACAAACTTCTTGATTGCAAGCTTGCATCCGTTGGCCTTTGCCACGTTTGCAACATACTGAGCAACGTTTTCCTTGTTCTCAGCCTTTACATACTCCTGCTCAAGCAGACATACTTCCTTGAGTTCCTTGTTCAAACGTCCCTGAACCATCTTCTCGATAATATTGTCAGGCTTGTTTGCATTCTTAGGATCATTCTTAGCCTGTGCAACAAGAATCTCAAGCTCATGAGCCTTGTACTCCTCAGATACTTCATCTGTAGAAACATACTTTGGATTCATAGCTGCAACCTGCATAGCAACATTCTTCAGGCACTCGTCGATTGCCTCTCCGGAAGCATCTGTATCAGCCTCAACAAGAACACCGATCTTTCCACCTGCATGAATATAAGAAACAACCTGTCCGTCTGTCTCAATCTTAACAAAACGACGGATATTCATATTCTCGCCAATCTTTGCAACCATAGCCGAATGCTTTTCTTCGACTGTCATAGAAGGATCCAGTGCCCACTTCTCAGCCTTCAACGCCTCTACATCCTTCGCATCAGAAGAAACAATCTGATCAACAATTTCTTTT
>DHJV01000065.1:11479-11675 GCA_002404515.1 Lachnospiraceae bacterium UBA4711
TCTTAGCAACAAAGTCTGTCTCAGCATTAACCTCTACCATAGCTGCCTTCTTACCGCCATCTACGACAGTTGTCATAACGATACCTTCTGCAGCAATTCTGCCTGCCTTCTTAGCAGCAGTTGCAAGTCCTTTCTCACGAAGGAACTCCATTGCCTTATCGAAATTACCGTCTGTCTCTGTAAGAGCCTTCTTACA
>DHJV01000065.1:11750-11899 GCA_002404515.1 Lachnospiraceae bacterium UBA4711
TCTTTTACCATACTAGCTGTAATAGCTGCCATTTTTTTGTCCTCCTAAACCGATACTTCTTACTCTTCTGCTGCGTCAGCTTCTGCAGATTCAGCTTTCTCTGCTGTCTCTACATCTGCTCCCTGGTTTGCCTCGATAACAGCATCTGC
>DHJV01000120.1 GCA_002404515.1 Lachnospiraceae bacterium UBA4711
CATACGATTGAGGAAGGCGAAGAATTGGATATTAGGGCTCTTATTGCCTTGCCTGAGGATGGCTTTGTCAGCGCGATTACTAAATTAGTTTCATCCGCGCCAGAAAAGATCTCTTTGAAGGCAAAAGATTTTTCAGCCATCAGGGCATTTTGCTTAGCCCCTCAGCCTAATCTATCCATGAAACTAAAGGGTTCTACTTATTTAATTAAAGAATATGATGTTATCACGATTGGACACCATCCTGACGAATTGCCTTATTCTTATGTTTTGGAAAAACCGGGAAAATTAGATACTCCTTATTTTGAATTAGATTTTTCTATGGGAGCGGAAGATAGAAATATTACAAGTGATGATTATCCTATTACCATTCGTAGTGTTCTTCCTGGGGACAATTATGTGGTTCATGGTTATCTTGAACCAGTTAGAAGATTGTATTCTATTTGGAAGATGCCTATACAAATTAGATATACTTGGCCCGTCTTTATTAATAAAGATGGTAAAATAATCTATGTTCCTCGTTTTAGATTGGTTTTCAGGGAATGCCACACTTCCATATTAAAAATGAAAACAACAATACAAGACAAAAACGATGCAATGTAGTTTGACTTAGTTTGAATTTAGTGTACATTTCCATAGCGCGTTAATTAGTTAGAATAGAAAAAAGAAAAAGGAGTAAGAATATGAATGACGGAAAAGCCCCAAAGAAAAGTTTATTCAGCTTTATATTGCCTTATTTGCTAATGGCCGTAACTGTTGGCTTGTTCATTTGGCTAATTGTTTCTTCAATGGTAGGAAAAGGAGAGACTTGGGCAATTAGCGATCTTGATAATTATTTAGGCTATTCAGCGACTATTAAAGATGATGGAA
Organism: Lachnospiraceae bacterium UBA4711; assembly: GCA_002404515.1. GTDB lineage: Bacteria > Bacillota > Clostridia > Lachnospirales > Lachnospiraceae > Coprococcus_C. The sequence goes on from DHJV01000120.1 coordinate 868, forward strand.
GCGGCAATCAAATTGCCACAATGTCTTATGAAGATTATAACCTTGTTGATAAGCGTGTTTATTATGTTGAAGCAAGTCAAGGATATAAAGTCGTAACCGTTAAGGGGAATTACATCGATAAGTCTAGCAATAAAAAAGGAACGTTTACCGTTCTTATTGATGAAAATTTATGGTCAGGAGAAGGCGATGGCTTTGCTACTACTACTTTTAAAGATGGCATTACTTACCAAGTAAACCATGACTATTATTACTCAATATTTGATTATAGGATTCATGATACCTTGACCAATGCATCAAATGTATCTGGCGGTTTAAAATTTAGTGATGCTTTTCAAGTGTCTTGGTGGGATACACGGGGTCCAACTTTGATTTCAACTGCTATTTTGTTGGTTGTTGGGTTTATTATCTTCTCTAGACTTAGTTCTTCTGTTTCCGGAATGAATAATTCCGCATTGGGATTTAATAAATCGCCTGCAAAAAAAGCTACTTCCAAAGTTAAATTTAGCGATGTCGCTGGATGCGATGAAGAGAAAGCCGAAATGGTCGAAATGGTTGACTACCTCAAAGATCCAAAGAAATATTCCAAATATGGTGCACGTTTACCAAAGGGTGCCCTTTTAATCGGCCCGCCAGGAACGGGTAAGACCTTGCTTGCAAAAGCTGTTGCAGGAGAAGCAGGGGTTCCTTTCTATAGCATTTCCGGCTCTGATTTCGTTGAGATGTTTGTCGGTGTTGGTGCGAGCCGTGTGCGTGATCTGTTTGAGGATGCGAAGAAGAATGCACCATGTATCGTATTTATCGATGAGATTGATGCAGTTGCCAGAAAGCGTGGCTCTGGTCTTGGCGGTGGTCATGATGAGCGTGAGCAGACATTGAACCAGATGCTTGTGGAGATGGATGGATTTGGCACGAATGAAGGTATCATTGTGCTGGCGGCAACAAACCGTGTAGATATTCTCGATCCCGCAATCTTAAGACCGGGACGTTTTGACCGGAAGGTCATGGTTGGCAGACCGGATGTCAAGGGGCGTGAGGAAATCCTGCGTGTTCATGTCAGAAACAAGCCGTTGTCCGATGATGTTGATCTGCATGAGATCGCAAGGACAACCGCCGGATTTGCAGGTGCAGATCTGGAGAATCTGATGAATGAAGCCGCAATTTGTGCAGCCAAGCAGAACCGTCAGTTTATTAAGAAGGAAGATGTGGACAAGAGCTTTGTCAAGATTGGAATTGGCGGTGAGAAGAAGAGTCGTCTCGTACCGGAGAAGGAACGGAAGATTACCGCTTATCACGAGAGCGGACATGCAATTTTGTTCCATTTGCTGAGCGAGGTTGGACCGGTGCATCTCGTATCTATCATTCCGAACGGCAGAGGTGCTGGTGGATATACGATGCCATTGCCGGAGAATGATAATGTGTTTATGACGAAGAAGCATATGTTGCAGGATATCATGGTCAGCTTCGGTGGACGAATTGCAGAAGAATTGATCTTCGGCGATATCACAACGGGTGCTTCTGCGGACATCAAGCAGGCAACCCAGACCGCACAGGCGATGGTTGTAAAATATGGTATGTCTGAGAAGGTCGGACTGATTAACTACGAGGTTAACAGCGAGGAAGAAGTATTCCTTGGAAGAGATCTTGGGCATGCGAGAAATTACAGCGAGAAGGTTGCTGCGATGATTGACAAGGAAGTGCGCCGGATCATGGACGAGTGTTATCAGGAAGCCAAGCTTATTATTGAGAGTCATATGGATGTATTGCATCGATGTGCAGCAGCTTTGTTGGAGAAAGAACGTATCAATCGTGCAGAATTTGAAGCACTTTTCGAGGAAAGTCCGACGGAACCATATCCAGATGGTCTGGATACAGCCGGTTTGAATCTGTAATCGATTGTGAAAAATGTAGTGATAGAAACTATGAAATTGTGCATGGTGCACAAAAAGACACCAAAAATCGAATTTTTGCGACATGATTCAAGAGAATTTGCACAAAAAATAATAAAAAAAAATTAAATGTTTGGGCAGACTTTTTAAGGTTTATATGTATAATAATACTTGTAACCCCCCAATACATTATATAGTTTTTTGCTACACCCCAAAGTAACAAAATACCTTCTCCGAAAAGGACAGCCGATCGTTGGCTGTCCTTTTCCCTTTCTATTTTTATTTTTTTATTGTGTAAATTCCTGTCCTGTATTAAAATAATAGATAGTCGTCAAAAAAGAATTAGGGAGGATACTCTTGATGGTGGAGAATCAGAGACAGGCTCTCAAAGTATTACAGTATGTATATAATACAAAGACTGCATTGAATTTCGGTGCATTGTTTGCGGACGGAACGGACAGCTACCGGCATCCGGCAGAGTTAAAGATTGGAGATTCGGTGACATTGCGGTTCCGTACAGGAAGAAACAATGTGGATGCTGTCTATCTGGTTTACAATGGGGAGCGTTGTAACATGCAGGTGGAAAGCAGTGATGAGTTGTTTGATTATTATGCATATACAATCTCCGAGGTAACGGATGACATAGACTATTATTATATGGTACTAGCCGGAAATGTTACCTGCTATTATAACAAGCTTGGTACGCAGAAAGATCTGAATCCGGATTATAATTTCCAGATCGCACCGGGATTCTCGGTCCCGAAATGGGCGCGCGGAGCTGTGTTCTATCAGATTTTCGTGGATCGTTTCTACAATGGAGATCCATCCAACGATGTGGAGGACAACGAATACTGTTATATCGGAGAAGGCACGCGTAAGGTAACGGACTGGTTTAAGTATCCAGACAATATGGATGTCCGCAGTTTCTATGGGGGTGACCTGCAGGGCGTTATGGATAAGCTTGATTATCTGCAGGGACTTGGCGTGGATGTTATTTATCTGAACCCGATTTTTGTTTCTCCATCCAATCATAAATATGATATTCAGGATTATGATTATGTAGATCCGCATTTTGGTAAGATTGTCAAGGATGGCGGAGAGTGTCTGCCAGAGGGATGCAAGGTTAATAAGCAGGCAAGCAAATATATTATGCGTGTGACAGATAAGGCAAATCTGGAAGCAAGCAATGAATTGTTTGCGCAGCTCGTGGAGGAGATTCATAGACGTGGCATGCGTGTGATCCTGGATGGTGTATTTAACCATTGTGGTTCTTTCAATAAGTGGCTGGATCGCGAATGCATCTATGAGAATCAGGAGGGATATGAGAAGGGCGCTTATGTGGATTACCAGAGCCCATATAGAAGCTTCTTTAAATTTCAAGACCCTTGGCAGTGGCCATACAATGGCACATATAATGGATGGTGGGGGCATGATACCCTTCCAAAACTCAATTATGAAGAATCGGACAAATTATATGAATATATTATGCAGATAGGGGAAAAGTGGGTTTCTCCGCCGTACAACGCCGATGGCTGGCGTCTGGACGTGGCTGCCGATCTTGGTTATACGGAAGAATTTAACCACCGTTTTTGGCGTGATTTCCGAACAAGAGTCAAGAAAGCAAATCCAGATGCACTGATCCTTGCGGAGCATTACGGTGATCCCAAGGCATGGCTTTTGGGGGATCAGTGGGATACAGTTATGAACTATGATGCATTTATGGAGCCAATCACATGGTTTCTGACCGGTGTGGAGAAGCACAGTGATGAGTTCCGTGGTGACCTGCTTGGAAATCCGGATGCATTTACTGGTGCGTTGCGTCACCATATGTCGCGGTTTAATCAGAATTCTTTGGAAATCGCGATGAATGAGCTGTCCAATCATGATCATTCAAGATTCCTGACACGTACAAACCGTCGTGTTGGACGAATCCACACTATGGGACCGGAAGCAGCTGGAGAAAATATCAATAAGGGTGTATTTCGGGAAGCGGTCGTATTTCAGATGACATGGCCGGGCGCACCGACGATTTATTATGGCGATGAAGCCGGACTTTGTGGCTGGACAGATCCTGATAACCGACGTGGATACCCATGGGGCAGAGAGGATCAGGAGCTGATTCAATTCCATCGCGATATCATCAAGGTACACAAAGGCAGTGAGGCGCTGATGAAGGGATCTGTGATGTTCCTGCATGGTGCATATAAGGTAGTCAGCTATGGCCGGTTCCTGCCGGGCGAGGCGGTGGTTGTGATTCTGAACAACGACTATGAGCCACATGAACTGAATCTGCATGTGCGCCGACTTGGCGTACAGGATGGTGCAGTGATGAAAACCTGTATCACAACAACGGAGAGTGGCTATCAGATGGATGAGACGGAATATATTGTTGCGAATAACAAGCTGAAAATCACGGTAGGACCGATTTCAGCGGTTGTATTGAAATATACAGAGCCTTCCACATAAATGAAAAAGATAAATAATGTGAGTCCCTGTTTCGGAAACGGAACAGGGATTTTTTATACCCATAGTTACAACAAAAGGAACTTTAGCTAGTTTTATGCAAAAACTCAATATGTGAGAATAAAAACAGATTGTTGTGAAAAGCGAGGGTATGCATAAAGTGGTGCTAATGTCGTTAAAACTATATCTTGCATGGGGATGCCTTGCGCTTGCGATTTTGATTTTAGGTATTTTGATATATATGATGCTTCGGGAACGAAAGCGGGGGAAGAATTCCTGAATAGTTTGCCGGTATATATAGGCGACAGTGGAAAACGAGGTGTAAAAACATGCAGGATCGTGCTTTTTATGAGCGCATAGGAGCAAAATTTCAGAATGAACGGGAACGGCAGAAAATAACCAGAGAGCATATGGCGGAGCAGATTAACATTTCCTCCAAATTCCTGTATGAGATAGAGAGCGGAAGAAAAGGTTTCTCATGTGAGATATTTCGGAATATGTGTAAATATCTGCATGTAAATGCGGATTATATTCTGGAGGAAGATGATGTTGCCAGCAGCCAGATGCGAATCGAGACGATGACACGAGATTTTTCGGTAGAGGAAATGAATTATCTTGTGAAAATGATTGAGGGAATCCGAGAGATGCGCAAGGCATACGAGCAGAACGACAAAATTGGTTGACAGCCGGGACATCCTGTGCTATTTCTTATACAGATAAGAGATACGATCAAGGAGGTAATTATGGTTAAACATATTATTTTGTGGACATTGAAAGAGACGGACGCGGACAAGAAGGCAGAGATCCTTGCAAATATGAAGGAGCATCTGGAGGGACTGGCAGGTAAGGTACCGGGACTTCTGGAGGTTCATGTAAGAACGAATCCGCTTGCATCTTCGAACGCGGAGGTCATGCTTGATACAACGTTGGAAAATGAGGAAATGCTGAAAGGTTATCAGAAGCATCCGGCGCATGTAGAGGTTGCAAATACGTATGTGCGTCCATATACAGATGTGCGTATGTGCATGGATTATGAAGTGTAACGAATAAAAAGAAACGAAAACGCAGAGGATAACGGGAGTGCAGGACATTCCCGTTATTTTTATTGTGCGTGGAGGGATGAATTGTATGGATTTCGAAGTGTATTTCATAAAAAGAACATTTGTTCTATACAAATAAAAAAAGATGTGATAGAATGATTGATATAGCTTGGAACTGCACAGAAACTGGAGAATAGCATGGATCATTTTGAATTAGTATCGGAATATGCACCGACCGGGGATCAGCCGGAGGCAATCGAAGGACTGGTGAAGGGCTTTCAGGAAGGAAAGAAATGCCAGACGCTGCTCGGTGTTACAGGTTCCGGAAAGACGTTTACGATGGCAAATGTCATCGCTAAATTAAATAAACCGACGATCATCATATCGCACAATAAGACATTGGCGGCACAGCTTTACAGTGAGTTTAAGGCGTTCTTTCCGCACAATGCGGTAGAGTATTTTGTCTCTTATTATGATTATTATCAGCCGGAGGCGTATGTGCCATCGACGGACACGTATATTGCGAAGGATTCAGCCATTAACGATGAGATTGATAAGATGCGGCACAGTGCGACATCTGCTCTGATTGAGCGAAAGGATGTAGTAGTTGTATCTTCCGTATCCTGTATCTATGGTTTGGGTGATCCGGAAGAATATAAGAACATGATGCTCTCACTCCGACCGGGGATGGAGAAGGACCGGGATGAACTGATCCGACAGTTGATTGATATTCAGTACACGCGGAATGAGATGGATTTCACGCGTGGAACCTTCCGTGTGAAGGGGGATATTGTCGATATCCTTCCGGTGTCGACGTTTGAAGATGGAATCCGGATTGAATTTTTCGGTGATGAGATTGACCGGATCGTAGAGTTTGATCCGCTGACCGGAGAGATTAAGCGTGCGCTTTCCTTTGCATGTATCTTCCCGGCATCGCATTATGTTGTTGCACCGGAGAAAATGAAGCATGCAATCGTGGAAATCGAAGAGGAACTAAAACAGCAGGTGGCATATTTCAAGGAGAATGACAAGCTGCTGGAAGCGCAGCGTATCCGTGAGCGGACAGAGTTCGATATGGAGATGCTGCAGGAGACAGGATTTTGTTCCGGTATCGAGAACTATTCCCGGATATTGGCGGGCATGAAACCAGGGGCAACACCGAACACCCTGCTCAATTTCTTCGATGGGGATTATCTGATCATCGTGGATGAGTCACATATCACATTGCCGCAGGTGCGCGGTATGTATGCAGGCGACCGATCCAGAAAGAAGACCCTGGTCGATTATGGATTCCGGCTTCCGTCGGCACTGGATAACCGTCCGCTTAATTTTCAGGAGTTTGAATCAAAGATTGACAAGATCCTATATGTATCGGCAACGCCATCCGATTATGAGAAAGAACACGAGGAAAACCGCGTCGAGCAGATCATCCGTCCGACCGGACTGTTGGATCCAGAAGTAGAAGTGCGGCCGATTGAAGGACAGGTGGATGATCTTGTATCGGAAGTCAATAAAGAGGTGGCAAAAGGCAATAAGATATTGGTAACGACACTGACGAAGCGTATGGCAGAGGATCTGACCGACTATATGAAGCAGCTTGATATCAAGGTCAAATATCTGCATTCGGATATTGATACGCTGGAACGTCTGGAGATCGTGCGTGATCTTCGAATGGGCGTATTCGACGTACTGGTCGGAATCAATCTGCTTCGTGAGGGATTGGATATTCCGGAGATCACACTGGTTGCGATTCTGGATGCGGATAAGGAAGGCTTCCTTCGTTCGGAGACATCGCTTGTACAGACGATTGGACGAGCTGCGCGTAACGTGGATGGACATGTCATCATGTATGCCGATACGATCACGGACTCCATGCGGCATGCGATTGACGAGACGAACCGTCGACGGAAGATTCAGGACGCTTACAACAAAGAACATGGCATTACACCGCAGAGTATCAAGAAGGATATCCGTGACCTGATCAGTCTGGATACGGGTGAGAACGTGACTACGAAGAAGGAACGTGAGAAAGATCCGGAATCCATGACGAAGAAGGAACTGAACGCCGAGATTGCACGTCTGACGAAGAAGATGAACAAGGCAGCGATGGAGCTTAACTTTGAGGAGGCAGCGGTGCTTCGTGATGAGTTGAAGGAATTAAAGATAGCCTTGCGGGATTATGATGATTAGTTTACAATTATTTTAGTTATACTATGGATGAGGCGAAGCCTAATATAGTATATTGAAGTTGTACATAATTATCAGTTTCTACGCAGACGCGCTCTCGCTCGGTTCAGCACGCAGTGGATACTAAATTCGCGACATGGGCATGCCGCTCATTAAGTACCAGCGTGCTTCAACGGTCTGCTAAAGAAATGATAATTATGTACAACAACGGAACTATAAGGAAGGCTTCGCATTGCGTGATTGTTGAAACTTCATGTAAGCAAAATTAAGCAATTATAAAGTGACAGGATATGCGTAAGATAGAAAATTGCTTTGTAATTGTTGAATAATAAAATGAAAAAGGAGGCTTTGGTATGGAAAGAGATGAATTGATTGAGGAGATCTCAAGAAGAAAAGGAATTGCGATGGAAGAGGTTGCAGAGATCTTAGATGAGGAGGATGCAATCTGCTTAGAAGAGGAAGCAAAGTTTGTGCAGCAGATGAAGAAAAAGAAGAGAAGAAAGAAGATGTGCATGCTTGGAACAATCACGATATTCCTTGCAGGTGCAGTGTGTGCACTTTTTGTCCTTGACAAGAAGGAGAAGATCAGCATGTCAGATTTAGAAGATATGGTGAAGGATAACGTGAAGAAATATACAGATAAGTATATGGATAAGATTAAGAAATTTAGCTAGACAAAGGAGTAAGCGGAAACAGACGTCATGAGTGAACATAAGTATATCACCATCAAAGGTGCAAGAGAGCATAATTTAAAGAACATTGACATCAAGATTCCGCGTGATCAGTTTGTAGTATTGACAGGACTTTCCGGTTCCGGTAAGTCCTCTCTTGCTTTTGATACGATCTATGCGGAAGGACAGCGAAAATACATGGAGTCTCTGTCGTCCTATGCACGGCAGTTCTTAGGACTTGCGGACAAGCCGGATATTGACTCGATAGAGGGACTTTCCCCGTCCATTTCCATCGATCAGAAATCAACGAACCGGAACCCGCGTTCCACGGTTGGAACGGTGACGGAGATCTACGATTACCTGCGTCTTCTGTATGCACGTATCGGAATCCCGCATTGTCCAAAATGCGGAAAAGAGATTTCCAGACAGACAGTCGATCAGATGGTCGACGAGATTATGGAACTGCCTGCGGGCACGAAGTTCCAGCTGCTCGCGCCGGTTGTGCGCGGACGGAAGGGAGAACATGTCAAGCTGTTGCAGCAGGCGAAAAAAAGCGGCTATGTGCGAGTAATCGTGGATGACAGCATGTATGATCTGTCAGAAGAGATCAAACTCGATAAGAACAAGAAGCATAATATCGATATCGTTGTGGACCGGCTCGCAGTCAAAGAGGGTATCGAAAGCCGTCTGACCGATTCTATCGAGACAGTCCTGAAGCTTGCGGAGGGACTGGTCAAGGTTGATGTGATCGGCGGAGAAACGATGCTATTTTCCGATAGCTTCTCCTGCCCGGATTGTGGTATCAGCATTGAAGAGATCGAACCGCGAAGCTTTTCGTTTAACAATCCATTTGGCGCATGCCCTTGTTGTACCGGACTTGGATTCAAGACAGAATTTGATATTGATCTGATTATCCCGGATGACAGTCTGACTCTGAATGAAGGGGCAATCGCTGTACCGGGCTGGCAGTCGAGTGGTGATAAGAAGAGCTATGCGCATGCATGTCTCGAAGCACTCGCAGAAGAATACAAATTCTCTCTGGATGTGCCGTTTAAGGATCTGCCGGAAGAGGCAAAGCATGTGATCCTGTACGGAACTGACGGCGAGAAAATCTATGTACACTATAAGAGCGCCTATAACGGAAAAGATGCATTTTATGCAAACTACGAGGGATTGCTTCGGAATCTGCAGCGCCGGTACAGAGAGACAACTGCGGAATCGGTCAAGCAGGACTATGAGACCTATATGACTGTGACACCATGTGAGGTGTGTCATGGTAAGAGATTGAAGCCAGAGTCGCTGGCAGTTACGATCGGCGGAAAGAACATTGCGGATGTCACGGATCTGTCCGTGGTAGCCTTGCATGATTTTATCTCGAAATTAGAGCTTACCGACCGGCAGAAGATGATCGGCGCACAGGTGTTAAAGGAGATTCAGGCAAGACTTGGATTTATGATCAATGTCGGTCTGGATTACCTGACACTGTCGCGTGCAACGGGAACCTTGTCCGGTGGAGAAGCGCAGCGTATCCGTCTGGCAACCCAGATTGGTTCTGGTCTGGTCGGGGTTGCGTATATTCTGGATGAGCCAAGTATCGGACTGCATCAGCGAGACAACGATAAGCTGATTGCGGCACTGAAGCGTTTGCGGGATCTGGGAAATACATTGCTTGTCGTAGAGCATGACGAGGATACGATGCTTGCGGCGGATCACGTCATTGATATCGGACCGGGAGCAGGTGCAAATGGCGGTGAAGTTGTGGCACAGGGAACTGCAGAGGAGATCATGCAGTGTCCGGAGTCTATCACCGGTGCATATCTAAGCGGCAGGATTAAGATTCCGGTACCAGAGGAGCGGAGAACACCGACCGGCTATATCGAGGTACTTGGTGCCAGACAGAACAACTTGAAAAATATTGATGTGAAGTTCCCACTTGGCGTGATGACCTGCGTGACAGGTGTATCCGGCTCTGGAAAGAGTTCGCTTGTCAATGAGATCTTATATAAGCATCTTGCGAGAACGCTGAACCGGGCGAAGGTGAAGCCGGGCAAGCATGATGATATCACAGGACTTGACCAGTTGGACAAGATTATCAACATCGACCAGTCTCCGATCGGCAGAAGCCCACGTTCCAACCCGGCAACTTACACAGGTGTCTTTGATCTGATCCGCGATCTGTTCGCGAACACGAAGGATGCAAAGGCAATGGGCTACACGAAAGGACGATTCTCCTTCAATGTTGCAGGTGGTCGTTGTGAGGCGTGCCGTGGCGATGGTATCATCAAGATTGAGATGCATTTCTTAGCAGATGTATATGTGCCGTGTGAAGTCTGTCATGGAAAGCGGTATAACCGAGAGACATTGGAAGTCAAGTACAAAGGCAAGAGTATCTACGATGTACTTGATATGACAGTCGATGAAGCGTGTGAGTTCTTCGCACATGTGCCATCTGTCCTGCGCAAGATCTCAACTTTGCAGGAAGTTGGACTTGGTTATATCAAGCTTGGGCAGCCATCGACGACATTGTCCGGTGGTGAAGCACAGCGAATCAAGCTTGCAACAGAGCTTTCCCGCCGCAGTACAGGCAGAACGATCTATGTATTAGATGAACCGACAACCGGATTGCATTTCGCGGATGTACACCGTCTGGTCGATATCCTGCGCCGCTTGTGTGAGGGCGGAAATACGGTCGTTGTCATCGAACACAATCTGGACGTCATCAAAACCGCTGATTATATCATTGATATCGGACCGGAAGGCGGCGAAGGCGGTGGAACCGTTGTTGCAACCGGAACACCGGAAGAGATTGTGAAGTGCAAGAAGAGTTATACGGGGCAGTATCTGAAGAAATATTTGAAGAAGTAAGATAAAAAAGAAAAAATTTCAATAAAAAGCCGAAGAAAATGTATGTTCCAAATTATAATTCTTAGTTACAATTTAGAAAAATAAAGATGGCGAACCGCTTTTTATGTTGAATGGATATATATAATACCAATTCTAAAGCAGACCATTGGAGCATGTCGGCACTTAATGAGCTGGAACAGCGAATTTAGTACCGCTACATGCGGAAGTGAGCGAGAGCGCGTCTGCTGTGAATTGTGTATTATATATATCCAGATTAAGGATAGAAGCGGTTCGCTGGAATTATAAAGGAGGGTACAACATGTATATTGCAAAGGATGCAAGATACGACAATATGAAGTACAATTACTGCGGAGCAAGTGGCTTGAAATTGCCTGTAGTTTCTTTGGGACTTTGGCACAACTTTGGCTCGAACGGAAATTTTGATACGATGGTAAATATGTGTGAGACGGCTTTTGATAACGGTATCACACATTTCGATCTGGCAAACAATTATGGACCATATGATGGCGCTGCCGAGGAGAACTTCGGCAAGATCTTAGATAAGAGCCTGCGTCCATACCGGGACGAGATGATTATCTCTACGAAGGCTGGATATACGATGTGGCCGGGCCCTTACGGTGACTGGGGCAGCAAGAAATATCTGGTGGCAAGTCTTGAACAGAGCCTGAAGCGGATGGGGCTTGATTATGTGGATATCTTCTACCACCACAGACCAGATCCGAATACACCGCTGGAAGAGACTGCCTGCGCGTTGGATGGCATTGTACGAAGCGGAAAAGCGTTGTATGTCGGAATCTCCAATTACAATAAAGAGCAGACAATCGAGATTGCGAAGCTCTTCAAGGAGATGAAGACACCGTTTATTATCAACCAGAGACGATACAATATGTTTGATCGTGCGATGGAAGATGATGGACTCAAAGATTACGCAGCTGCAAATGGAATTGGTATCATTACGTTCTGCCCGTTGGCACAGGGCTTACTTACGAATCGTTACTTAAATGGTATTCCGGAGGACAGCCGTATCCGTACCGATGGCAGATTCCTGAAGGAGACCGCCATCAACGAGGAGACAATCGCAAAGGTTCGCGCACTTAACGTGATTGCGGAAAATCGTGGTCAGACATTGGCAGAGATGGCACTTGCATGGATTCTGCGTGATGAGGATATTACAAGTGTATTGATCGGTGCATCAAGACCTTCCCAGATTTTAGACAACATCGGTATGCTGAAGAATATGACATTTACGCAGGAAGAGCGCGAGAAGATCGATCGGATTACAAAATAAAAAACAAGCCGTGCATAAGTTGTAGAAATACCTTGTGCACGGCTTTTTTAATAAATATATGTTTTGTAATGCGGAGCAATAACCAATTCCTATACATTTTATTGTTGTGCATTCAGCCGCGTCAGCTCGCGCAATTCCTTGATCGTAAATACACCACAGACCACAGCGGCTGCGACATCTGCAATCGGACCTGCATACATGACACCGTCGATTCCCATGAAGATCGGGAAGATCACGATGAGCGGCAGCAGGAAAAGAATCTGTCTCGTCAGCGACATGAAGATACCAAGCTGCGATTTGCCGATGGAATTGAAGAAATTCGCAGTTACAGGCTGGATGCCGTTGATCAAAGTGAAGAACATATAAATCCGGAAGTACCGTTCGGAGAACTGATAGTAAAGCTCACTTCCTTCTCCAAAGACACGGATGATCTGCCTTGGGAAAAGCTGAAAGCATGCAAATGCAATCAGTGACAGGAAGGTTGCGGTGGCAAGCGCCAGCAGATATGTTTTCTTCACACGGTTGTATTTCTTTGCACCATAATTGAATCCGATGACCGGCTGGATGCCCTGCGAAATACCAATGACAAAGGACATGAAGATCATGTTGACCTTTGTGATGATACCGGCACAGGCAAGTGGGATATTACTTCCGTAGACGGATGATGCACCGTAATGTGACAGGACGTTGTTCATCACGATCTGTACGACGGTCATGGCAATCTGGTTGAAGCATGCACTGGCACCGAGGCGCATGATGTCGGCAAAATAATTTCCGCGGATCCGGAAACACCGTCTGCGTAATCGGATAGTCTTGAAATGAAACATGTATCGCAAACTGATGCAGAACGATACAATCTGTCCGAGAATCGTTGCGAGTGCGGCACCACGCATCCCCATGTCCAATGTAAAGATGAAGATTGGATCAAGAATCGTATTTACAATGGCACCGATCAGCATGGAAATCATCGAATAACGTGGGCTTCCGTCGGCGAGGATCAGCTTGCTCATACCGGTGTTAGCAATCAGAAATGGAAATCCGATTGCAACAATGCGTGTATATTCCTGTGCATATGGCAGAACTTCCGCTGTTGCTCCAAAGAATTTCAGCATCGGTGTAAGCAGGATCGAGGTAAATGCGAACAATGCAAGTCCGAAGATCGTCATCAGGCAGATACCACAACCAGCATAATCGGCGGCGGCTTCATCCTCTTTTGCGCCAAGCTTCAGGGAGACATTGGTCGCACTTCCGATTCCGAGCAACAGGGAAATTGCCGTACATGTGGTTGAAAGCGGAAATGTAATATTTGTTGCTGCATTTCCGTTGATTCCGATACCCTGCCCGATAAAGATCTGGTCGACAATGTTATAAAGTGCAGTTACCAGCATCGAAATGATGCATGGAATCGCGAATTTAACAAGTAATTTTGATTCTTTCTGTGTGCCAAGTGGATTGGCAGCTTTTACGTTTTCGTTCATTTTATATCACCATTTTTCTGTAGTATGTCCATATTTCGCTTAATAAACTATCACTATTATAGAAAGAATGTCAATCCTAAGTTGCATTTCATAAAGATAAACATAAAAACGGGTATTTTATGGGAAATATAAATTAAATAAAAGAGAATAAACATAATATTTGGATAAAATACGGGTATAATACGGTTGACTTGCGAGAGAAAGCGTGCTATGTTTGATATAAAGGGACTGGTAATGGGAAATATATTCCAAAGGAGCGATGTATATGACGATCGAAGAAATGAAAGAAAAGAAACGTGAGCATGGATACACATACAACATGATGTCGCAGATGTCAGGAGTTCCGCTTGGAACTGTGCAGAAGATATTTACTGGAGAGACGAAATCGCCGCGCTACGATACACTTGAGGCATTGGCGCGTATCTTTGAAAATGGTGACCGTGATTACCTGTATGCGGATATGGTTGAGGATTCTGGTACGGCGTATGCGGCGAAGGTACAGGGGCAGTATACGTTAGATGATTATTACGCGTTACCGGAAGACCGCAGGGTAGAGCTGATTGATGGCTGTATCTATGATATGGCAGCACCATCTACGATACATCAATTAATTGCAGGAGAAGTTCATCGCCAGATATCGAATTTTATTCTGGACAATGATGGTCCGTGCATGCCGTTTATTTCTCCAGTCGACGTACAGCTTGACTGTGATGATAAGACGATGCTGCAGCCGGATGTCGTTATTCTATGTGACATTGACCGGATGAAGGTGCGTTGCATATATGGTGCGCCGGATTTCGTGCTGGAAGTAATCTCGAAATCCACCCGGCTCCGCGACTATGGCAAGAAGCTTTCCAAATATATGGATGCTGGCGTGAAGGAATACTGGATTGTGGATCCATACCAGAAGCGCATTATGGTATATGAATTCAATAAAGAGGTATTTCCGGTGATTTATGGAATTGATGCGGATATCCCGGTCGGTTTGTATGATGGCAGGTTAACGATCAATTTGGCGGCGTTAATAAAGAAGGTTGAGAAACTGTTGTAATGAAAAAGTAGTAGTTATTCGAATAGGGGTTAAAGATTCTGTGTAATAACATGCAACAAAATATCCTGTTGGAAGCGTTGACAAAGCTTGAGGCAAATGTTTGTTGAACGATACACTATTTTTGGAGGGGTGTTCAACCAAAGTGAGTGCTTTTCGTCCATTTAACATTTTTCGTCATCAGCCAGTTCAAACATATCACCATGCAATTCATAATAAACATATTTGTATCTATCAGCCATATATTCTGTACCAATTTCAAATGCCTGTAAAAAATTCTCATCACGCATTAATAACTGTACAAAAACAGGAAAATTGAACAAAATAAATGTAAGCATATATCTATGTGACGCGCTCATATTTGATGCCTGTTCATCAATCCATTCAGACAAACCATTCAAATACGTAATACGTGTTTGAATCAAATCAAGCCATTGCATATATACATTCTGACTAAAATTCTGAAATGTTACTGTATAAACACGGTCAGCCATCTTTTCATTAACAGGCTTTGCCTTTAATTTTTCAAAAGCCGATTCTTTCCCAGTTGCTACAAAATGATACATTACATCATATACATTCTTTGTAAAATCTTCTCTGGATAAGAAAGCACCATAAATATATGGTAACTGCACCTGCAGCCAACGTTCAAAACCTTTTGAACAAATATAATCGCCATCATTTTCCACCAATGCAAAACTAGCATCTAATAACACAAACGTTTCTTCGTCCAGTGTCAAGACATCGCCAAACAATGAACGTAAACACACCATATAGGCATCTTTATAATCCTTATAATTAGACATAAGTTATCGCTCCTTTCCTGATACTAAATCATTATGTTGAACGATACACTATTTTTG
>DHJV01000097.1 GCA_002404515.1 Lachnospiraceae bacterium UBA4711
TCCATACCGATACTGTCCAATCGGTCGATTTGCTGTTCTGACAGGTTTCCGGCTTTTTGCCCTGCTCGTACTTTGCGCTGGGTCGTCAGCCATTCCCCAAGATTCAGCCCCGCTGGGGTTTTATAGCGCTTTGGAACATTCAAATTGCCGTGCTCCGCATAGTAAATACTTGCTTCGGAGAAGTAGTGCTCCCAACTGGAGGATAAACTTGCTTGCAGCCGCTCAAACAGCACCCGACAGTCGTGCACCTGTTCGATGATTTCAAACCGTTCGGTGATGATCTTGTCGCTCTCACCATTGGCATATAGGCGATGCACGGCTTCCTGCATTTCATCTTGTAAGCCGGAAATGCTACATAGACCCTCGAAGTTGTTGACAACATCAAGAATGAGCGGCGTTGCATTATCTCCGGCAGTCAACGCGCGGCCAATCTGTTGTTTGTAAATGATGGGTGAAATGGTAGGCCGGAACAGGATGACACCGGAAATTCCCTCTACATGAACGCCCTCGTTGAGCATGTCGATGCAGAACAGCAGCTTCAGCTTGTCGCTCTCATCCGCCTTGAAATCCGCAAAGGCTTTGTCCGTACCGGGGTCATCGGAATAGGCTTCGTATACCGCCACATCCGGATTAACTGTTGCAAACCACTCCGGCACGTGGGAAATCATTTCGTCCATGTGCTCTTTGTTGGCGCAGAACACAATGTACTTGCCTGTCCTGTTCGTGATATGATGGGCAAAAACCAGATCCAATCCATCTGCCTGTTCCAGTGCACGGCGTAGCGCATCCAGAACTTTCTGATTCACATCCTGAATACCGGGAGAACGCAAATTGTCCACTCTCATCTGATACTTTGCGAGGGCTTGCTGGTACTGATAAACGGTAGTCACATACTTTGGGGCAGGCAAAATACCCCTGACGATTGCCTCGCCAAGGGTCATCTCAGACGCGATACGGTTATCGAAAAGTTCTTCGGCCATATCACGGTTATTGTCCAGATACCGGACATTTGTTGCCGTCAAGCCAAGCAGTTTGGCATTTGGGCATAACTTTAACAAGGCCACCGTACTTTCGCCCCAGCATTCAGCACCAGCACGGTGGAATTCGTCTAAAATAACATAGGAAGGCTGAAGCTCTGCAATTTCTGCGAGCTGCACTTCCGTGCAGCACATCAGCTTTGCATAAGTAAAGAAGTGGACATTTTCCAATGGAAAGTCCGGGTCGTTTCTCTTCAAACCTTCAATTTGAGTTTTGAAAATGTGCTCACTGGGCGAAATCCAGAGCATTACGGCATTCGGATGGTCCTCAATGAGTTTGAACGCGATATAGCTTTTACCAGTGCCGGTAGGGTGGACGATGGCGGCTTTCCCGTAGGTATCCATCATCCGAATTGCCGCCCGATAAGCCTTCTCGTTGTGTTCAAAAAGCCGTAGTGCCATATATCTTACCCCCCCCCGCACATTTTTGAGGGTATCCTCCATAGTAAAAATGGAGGATACCAAACATTCCGCAATCTTGCCGTTTTCTACCAGCCATTTTATCATAAAATAGCGAAAGTTACAATGTGCTGTTACACTCTTGTTGCGTTTTTACGCAGAAAAACCACCGAACATTTTCACTTTTTATTTGCAATGTATCCAAGAATTTTAGAAATTGACATCTTCCACAAGGAAGATGTCATATAAGCAGTCAATTAGGGGTCAAATTCAATAGGAGGGCTTATCATGGCAAAACGCGGCGAAAACATCCATAAGCGAAAAGATGGACGGTGGGAGGGACGGTACATCAAATCCCGTACTCCTGACGGTAAAGCGTGTTGGGGTTACATTTATGGACAATCGTACGCAGCCGTGAAGCAGGCACTGCTTTATAAAAAAGCCGAAGTCGGATTCTACCGCTTGTCTTCATCGGGTCTGACCTTTTTTGAGTTGGCCGAAAATTGGCTGCATTCTGTAAAGCCCGGCATAAAAGAATCTACCTACGCATATTACCATTACACCCTGCACAAGTATCTGCTTCCCATGTTAGGTGATTTTTCCGTAGAATCCCTTAACGAGGAACTTATGGAGCGCGCTTTGGAAGCTATCATTACCGCTACCGGAACAAAACATCAGCCTTTAGGGCATTCTTCGGCCAAGGAGTGCCTTTCCATGTTGCGCCGCATTTGTAAATATGCTGTTCATCTGCACCTGATGCGCCCCGTGGAAATTCGCGTTGCTCTTCCACAAGAAAAGCCACAAACTACAAAACCGCTGACACCTGCCGAACAGAATCAATTGTGTGCATACATTCTTGCCAATCCAAGTCCGCGGAAGGTTGGGATTCTACTTGGAATAGAATCCGGACTACGAATCGGGGAGATATGTGGCCTGAAATGGAGCGATTTTGATTTGAACTCTGGAACGGTACAGATCAATCGTACGGTCATCCGAATTTCCTGCGGAAATGGACACACAAAAGTTGTGATTCAGCCCCCCAAAACACGCACATCACATAGAGAAATTCCGCTTTCCAAACACATTCTTGTTGTCTTGAGAAAACTCCATTCGGCCTTTCCTTCAAATGCATGGTTTTTATCAGGGAATGATCAAAAACCTGTTGAGCCACGTTGTTACCGAAAAAGTCTGAAAGCCTATCTGAGGCAGGCGTCCGTCCATCTTGTGCGCCCCCACACCCTACGACATACATTCGCCACCACCTGTCTTCAGGCAAGGTGCGACATTAAAACGCTTAGCGAACTTCTGGGACATTCAAATCCGAGTATCACGTTAAAAAGATACGTGCATTCTGATTTAAAACTCAAACGACAAGAAATCAATCGAATTTTTGCAAGGACATAAGCAGTCCTTCAAGTGTGCCATTATCAAAAAAGAAACGTATAAACGATATAATTTTGCATCTTTCTTCCATTTTTACTATGGAGGATACCTTTTTCTTGTGCTTCAATCCATTTATCAAGATAAAATGATTCTTTGAATATACGGCACGCCGTACACAAAAACGACCTGTTTCCGCTAATATCTACCAAAAAGGAGGACGGATGCATGATATTAGCGAC
>DHJV01000043.1 GCA_002404515.1 Lachnospiraceae bacterium UBA4711
ACACTATTTTTGGAGGGGTGTTCAACTATTACATCTAGTAGCGACAAACCAGCATATAAACAATATGTAGTCATTTGTTCCTTGCTTATATTAAATTATAACATAATATGACAGTTGCTACCAACTGTTTTTTCTTGATAATCAGTTTCGCCGGACACCATATAAATATTTTGATATTTTTTTTGGTAAGACGTAGAAGCCTGACGGTTCCTGTTTTAGGTGCGAATTGTTCAATACGCCGGTAGTGTTTTTCTGAGGCTTTTTGGTTTGCGACAATACGCATAAAAACTTCAGGAGCAATCCTAATATAGCTATTAATCTCATTCTGTGATCCCCTCCATATTTTCAACAGGTAATACTGTTGGAAGATATAACTCTTCATTGGATTTAGCAAGGATTATTTTCTTTAAGCTTTCGCAGGTTATGTCAATCGCAGATAGAACATTACAACAAAATAATGTAACCGCAATCGGTATCATATTACCGTAACCATCTTCATACACTGTACAAACAGTCAAACAGAGGTTTGTATAGTTGAGAGATTACATTGAAGAACGGGCACTTGAAATCGGTGAATATATCATTGAGGAGGGGGCAACCGTCAGACAGGCTGCGCGGAAGTTTGGTATTTCGAAGTCAACCGTACATAAAGACGTCACGGAACGCTTAGAGCAGATCAACCTGCGTCTCGCACATGACGCGAGAAAGGTGTTAGACATCAATAAGTCCGAACGTCATATCCGGGGCGGACTTGCTACAAAAGAAAAATATGCACATATGGAAAGGTAATGAAGAATGAAAAGGACTGTACACAAAAATGGTGGACAGTCCTTTGTTTTGTGAAACTCTCGTGAATTTCTGGAAAAGCTTGATTTCAATGTACCGATGCGATAAAATAATCAGAAGTATGTAATGTGGGAATGGAGGCGGATGCGATGCCAACGATATTTTTATATAGTGTTCCAGCGGAACAGCACAGACAATTAGAAGCGCTTGGCATGCGGCTTGGATATTCTTGCAAGAAGATTGCGCGGAAGCGCTTTTTACAGCCAATCGGCTGTCATGCCGGATTGCCGGGATTTGAACAGACCGGGGACTGGTACGAAGGAAAAGATCTGCCTGATCCGATGATATTATTTTCAGAGTTTTCGGACGGGCTGTTGAATCGTTTTCTGGCGGCATGTAAAGAAGACGGTATGCCACAGATTGCTTATCGGGCAGTTGTGACAGAACATAACGTTCACTGGAATGTGCTGGACTTATATCAGGAGCTGGTGCAGGAGCATGAGAGCCTGTATGGAGGCAAGGTAACACTATGAAATTTATACATATAGCAGACGTAAATCTGGGCGCACAGCCGGATCGTGGAAGAATCTGGAGCGATGTGCGGGCGAAGGAGATTTACAGTACATTTCATCGCCTGATTGAAGTGTGCGAAGAACAGAAAATTGAATTATTGCTGATTGCAGGAAATCTGTTTTACACAAAGCCGACAGAACAGGATTTGAAGGAACTGGATTTCCAGCTTCGGAAGATTCCAAATACAAAGACGGTAATTATTGCTGGCGATCAGGACTATATTGATCCGGGTTCCGCATGGGAGACATATACATTTGAGAGCAACACGATCGTGATGCCACGGGATCAGGCAGCAAGCGTGTATTTTGAAGACTTAAATGTCTGTGTCAGCGGTTACAGCTATGGACATGCGACCTACACTGGACGGATTCTGGAACGGATGCGACCGGGCAAGCCAGATGCATACAATATTCTGCTTGGACATGGCGGAGACATGGAACACATGCCATTTTCCAAGGAACATGTAGCAAAGCTGGGATTTCAGTATGTGGCACTTGGACATATGCACAAGCCGGCACATATTTTGAAGAATCACATGGCGTTTGCAGGGACACTGGAGCCGCTTTCTTATACAGAGACCGGAAAGCACGGCTATATTTTAGGCGAGGTGACAACCTCCGGTGAGACGACGATCACATTTGTGCCATTTGCATGTAGAAAATATGTGAATATGGCGATGGATATCAATTCGACCTATACAAATGGTGATATCTGCAATCTTGTAGAAGGCAAGATGCAGGAGCTGGGTGCGGATAACATTTATCGGATTTTATTGCGTGGACGTGCTGCTCAGAATATGGAGATTAACTTAAGTGAATTGACACGCCGTTATTGCATCAACGAAGTGATTGATAAGACAGAATGTGATTACGATATGGATGAGCTTCATGTGTCGAATCATGACAATCTGCTTGGCAGGCTGATGGACGAACTGTCCGACGACAAAAAAGGCGGAGATAAGGCGATTCGGAACAAGGCACTGCATTATTGTATGGAAGCCCTGCTTGGCGCAGGAGACAAGTAACGATGTATTTCAGTAAACTATTATTAAAAGATTTTGGAAAATTTCATAACCATGAGATCAATTTGAAACCGGGTGTGAACGTAGTGTATGGCACGCGAAATGCGGGCAAGAGTACAGTCGCGGATTTTGAATATGCAACGCTGTATGGTATCGGTACATTTCCAGAGACGGCGGACGATGATCTGGCGCATCATAAGCCGATGGATGGACGCGGTTTTTCTGGAAAGGCATATGTGATAAAGGATGGCGACGAGTATCTGGTGGAGCGAAGCTTCCGCAAGCACAACATGACGACCCAGGTATTAAATGTGAAGAATGGACGTGTCGGTAAGCTCAAGCACAAGAACAGTCTGTATGAGTCGCTGACCGGAGTGGATAAAAAAACATTCAGCGATGCACTCTATATTCGTCAGCAAAAAGAAGTGGAGGGCGAGGCTGAAGCACTCAATTCATTTGTCACGAATCTGGCAACCACCGGTTCTTCCGATTTGGATAAACGTCGGGCACTGGCAATTCTGAGGGATCAGAAAAATGCACTGGATGTGACGGAGATGGAGCAGCAGATTGCGGAGCTGAAAGAAGAATTGAAACAATATGACGGGGACGAGGAAGCGTTGAAAGAAGTCCGTAAAAAGATTGCGGACAACGATGAGGAGTTTGCAATCGAGACGGCGAAGCGGAAACGGGAAGCCAGACGATTGATTGATACAGAAAAAGGCACAAAATACGAGGAAGATGAGGAACTCAACGAGCATCTGGATTCCTTACAGGAAAACAGTGTCTTTCTGGATGCGGATCTGCTGAAGGATTACAAGGCACCGAAGAAACTGACCGATCGTTGGTGGATGATTGCTTTGACAGGATTGCTGGTTATTGGCGTGATTGCGGCACTTGTGTATATCCTTCCGTTTGATGGTGGCGTGCGGCAGCTCTTTGTGTTTTGTACGGCACTGTTTGTTGTGATGACGATTATTGATGGTTTGCACAGGAAGGGCGCGCTGGATGGAGAAAATCAGGCACCTTCGGAGGAAGAATTCAAGAAGATCGTCTATGAACTGGAGCGTAAAAATGAGGCGTATGAGGATGTCGAAATCGACATGGGCTTTGCGCGGAAATATATGGATCTCAAGGAAGATCTGCGTGCAACGGAAAGTGAAATTCTGGAGCGGAAGAAGCAGAAATCGCAGCTGGAGGATGAAATCCGTGTGTGCGAGGGTAGAAAACAGGCGATTGAGCGTGAGACTTATGCGACGACGCTTGCCATCAATACCATTCAGGAGCTTTCCAGAAGCTATGTAGAAGAATGGAATTATATTATCAATGATCATATGACGGACATTATGCAGCGTGTGACAGGTGGGCTGTATGAGGACGCAAAGATTGATGAAAAGCTTCGACTGGTGATTAAGAAAAATGGCGCATTTACAGATATTACGCAGATTGATGCGGCGGATTTCCCGCTGGTGCGAATGGCAGTGCGGGTAGGGATTGCGACACGGCTATGCAAAGAGCATATGCCAGTTGTGATTGATGGTCTGCCACAGATGAATAATGCACAGATGCAGGGATTTTTTGCGAGTATAGAAGAGATTCCGTCCGAGCAGATTTTGATTCTGACGGATGATAAACAGTTGGTGTCAAAAATAAAGGATACAAAGTCAACTTATGCTTTGACAAATCTGAGTTAGTGTGGTAGAGTATCACATGCAGTCAGGATTTCTATGCAAAATAGAAGGATGGTTGTTGTGCTACTGTGGCTCAGTTGGTAGAGCGATTCACTCGTAATGAATAGGTCGTCGGTTCGAATCCGATCAGTAGCTTGGGAATACGCGGGTTGACGATATGTCAGCCCGCTTTTTTCTTAGGTGCGCCTAGCGGCGCACGT
>DHJV01000056.1 GCA_002404515.1 Lachnospiraceae bacterium UBA4711
TTAGCCTTAACTTAATGCCATTGCGGTTTGATGGGGACGACCTTTCTTAGTCATGTAAGGTTTTATGCTTGCTCAAAAGCTCGATAAAATCAGTAGAATTTAAAGGCTTGGAGAAGAGGTAGCCCTGCAATGTATCACAGAACTGATTCTGCAGAATCTGTAGCTGCTCGTTATCCTCCACACCTTCTGCAACAACCGAGATATTCATCTTGTGCGCCAGATCAATGATGGAATCTGCGATGCAACGATCCTTCTCGTTGCTGCAGATTCCGTCGATAAAGGATTTATCAATCTTTAAAGTGTCAATTGGTATCTGGGTCAGGTAGTTAAAGGAAGAGTAGCCGGTTCCAAAATCATCTAAGGCGATAGAACAGCCAAGCTCTTTCATCTGATTGATCAACTTTAAGTTGTGTTCAAACGAATCCATCAGAACACTTTCCGTGATCTCGATTTCAAGGTACTTCAGATCCATACCTGTTTTTTCGGGGATGTTCCGGATGATGTCAATCAAGTGGTCATCCTTTAACTGTGTTGTGGATACATTGACAGATACACGGAGTGGACCAAATCCACTCTTGATCAGTACCTGATTGAAATTGCATGCCTCGATCAGTGCCCATTCTCCAAGGCTATTGATGATGCCGGTTTCTTCTGCAATCGGAATAAATTCAGCTGGAGAGATAAAACCAACCAGTTCGGACTCAATACGCATCAGCGCTTCGTAGCCGGTAACCTGTCCGCTTTCCACATTTACCTGTGGCTGATACTGCAGGTAAATCTCGTTTTTATCAATGACATGAGATAGGATATCTGCAAGATCATTTTTCCGGTTAACATCGTCTTCCATATAACTGTCGAAGAATCGGTAGCTGTTTTTACCGGAGTTTTTCGCATTATACATTGCGATATCCGCATTCTTGATCAACTCGCTTACAGTCAGTCCGTTGTTCGGGAAGACCGCAATACCTACACTCATGGAAACCATTGCAGTTTCGTCGTTTAAGATGAATGGATGATGTACGACATTGACAAGCTGGCTTGCAAAGTTTTCCAGATCGTCCACGGTATCGAAGCGGTTCTTTAAGATCAGAAATTCATCACCGCCGTTACGTGCCAGAATGTCATCGGAAGCAATGCAGGAAAGCATCCGGTCGGAGACATCCTTTAACAGAAGGTCACCGTAGTCGTGTCCGAGTGTATCATTGATATTTTTAAAGTTATCCAGGTCGATAAAGAAGATGGCATGTTTGCTGGCACCGACGCTTGCATCATGAAAAATCTGGTAAGCGTATTTCATGAAAGCAACACGATTATAGAGTCCGGTTAGACCATCATGGTAGGCAAGCTGTTCGATATGTGCATAATTCTTTTTCAGCTCTTGTTCGCTGACCTCTAATGCAGCCTTGGAAGCGGATAATTCTTTGTAGTTATTCGAAATGATATCCATCATGCTGTTAAACATGCGGGAGAGATCACCAAATTCATCATCGGAGGAGACATCACATTTGACATCCAGATTGCCGGATGAAGCATCTGTCATGTTGTCACGCAGGGTAAAGATTGGTTCTGTATATTTTGCAGATAAAATCCGGCTCACCCAGATGGCAATCATTAAAATGATGATGAGAGTGATACTCATGGTAATCGGGAGTGTTGCTAATATCTGTTGGTACTGTGTTCCCTGCTGCTTGATCAGATACAGCCAGTTTGAATCAGAAAGCCTGCAGAAGCCATAGATATTTTTGAAGGATGAGGCTTTTAAGTGACCATATTCCTTGGTGTTGTCAGTACCATTCAGACAGTTAAAGGCCTGTGTTTCCAGTTCAGGTTGTCCGTTCAGTCCGGTTGAAGTGAAGAGATAGCCGCCATCGCTTGTCATGATGAAAGCAGAGCCATCCTCCGGGATAAAGGAACCAAAATACCGGGAGGTGATATTGGCACGGATCAGACCGACGATCTGGCTTTTGATAATGATTGGGGATACAACATCAATGCTCTCAATCTCATCGAGCGGAGAACACTGTAAGATTCTGGTTTCTGTGATATCCTCGACAGGAATCGTCATATGTTCCTGCCAGTCATCGGTGTTGGTGCTGTCAGAGCTTGTAATGTAGTATCCGTTCACATCATAGAGATAGTAGTTTACATTGTTGCCGGCATAATCGGAAGCGGTTGCAAATAACTCTGAGACGTTTGTATAATAAGGAGAATCGTTTCCGAGTGTAACGCCGTTGTAATTCTCCAGAACGAGATTCTGGATGTTCGTGCCATTGGCAAGTCCTTCCACTTCGGCGATCTGCGAGTTTAACTGTGACTGGAATCCCATGCCGTAGTTTTTCGCAAGTTCCACTGTGGACTGCGTTGCGAGCTCCATATATTTTTTGTAAGATAAATTGTATGTAAAGATTGTCAGAAATATAAGCGGCAGACACGCCATTAAAACAAGCGACAATCGCAAAGACTTTCGTATAGACATAACCCGTTCCCCTCAAAGTAAAGTATGTATCATAAATGTAATAGATACATTATATAGGAAAAGAAAAGAATATTCAATCATGAAAGCTCATTTTTTGTATTTGCCCGGCAGTTGCTTTTTGACTGGATATTGTGTATAATATTCATAAATTATGACTTCTTGACGGAAGAGAAGAGTTACATGAAGGAGGGGCGTTATGTTTGGAGTTTATTTTGGAAAATATCTCGAAGATGTCGGTGTGTTGACACATGAGCAATATACGGAAATAGTAGAGGCGAGTCGTACAGCACGTGTGAAGATGGGATTGCTTGCAGTCAGCGAAGGATTTATGACAAAGGAACAGGCGGATGAAGTCAATCAGCTGCAGGCGATGAAGGATGCCAGATTCGGAGATATTGCTGTGGAGAAGGGTTATCTGACAGACGAGCAGGTTGGAAAGCTTCTGAAAAAACAGGGGGATTCCTATCTTTTATTTGTGCAGGCACTTGTGGAGCGCAAGTTGCTTACTTTGGAAGACATTCAGAAGTATCTGAATCATTATAAAAAGTCAGAGCGGTATACAGCACTTGAGATTGATGCATTGAAGAGTTCGGATATCGACAAGATCATCCAGATCTTCTTAAAAGACAATCAGGTACCGGCAACTGTGAAGGATTATCTTGCATTGCTTGCCAGAAATATGGTTCGTTTTGTTGATAACAAGATTCGGTTTGAACGTATTGAGCGCATCCATACATATACAAGCAAATACATTGCCAGCCAGTGTTTTACCGGCGATTATAATTTGTTTATTGGTATCTGTAATGTCGGAACGAAGCCGATTGCATCCGAGTTTGCAAAGGAAGCGTTCGAAGCAATCGATGAGGACAGTCTTGATGCAGTCTGTGAGTTTATCAATGTATGTAACGGATTGTTTGCTTCGAAGGAATCTCTTGAAGGCGTGCATATTGATATGCTTCCGCCGGAAATGTATACCGATATCACAACCATTAGTTCTGAAGGCATGATGTTCCTGCTTCCATGTTATGTGCATGACGAGCGTGCAGACATTGTGATCTGTATGGAAACAAAGTGGAATATCAGCTAATACAGGAAAGAATAAGATAAATAAGGAGAATGATTGATCATGGCAAATATATTGATTGTAGATGATTCCAGAACATCCCGTAAAATCTTAAGAGGACTTTTGGAAGCAAACGGATATGTAGTTGTTGGTGAGGCGAAAAACGGACAGGAAGGCTATGATATGTACGCACAGTACAAGCCAGATCTTGTAACCATGGATATTACAATGCCAGTGATGTCTGGTGTCGACAGCCTGAAGAAAATCAAGGCAGATTTCCCGGACGCAAAAGTTGTTATGGTATCCGCAGCAGGACAGCAGCACAATATGTTAGAGGCTGTACAGAGTGGCGCTGCAGAGTTTATTGCAAAGCCGTTTGATGTAGAGACGATCAAGAACGTATTAAAGACCGTACTCGAAAGTTAAGTAAAAAGAAAAACAAGCATGAAATGGTCGTATATACCCGATACGTATATATGACCATTTGTATTGTTTGAATCAAGTTAGTGGAGTCGTTATAAATGATAGAGACAGTTGTATCCGTAGATCTGATGGTGGAAGAAGAACTGAAGGTGAAGAAAAATCATCTGGCACCGGATTTCCCTACGGGAAAAGAAAAGAGAATCTGTATCGTATCCGGGTTGTACGGGGATGAGCTGCAGGGACAGTATATCTGTTATGAGGTGATTCGCCGGATTAAACTGGAGTATGAAAATCTGACCGGAATCGTAGATGTATATCCGGCATTAAATCCGATGGGACTGGATTCCAAAACAAGGGAAATTCCCGGTTCTGGCATTGATATGAATTCCATATTTCCGGGATCAAAGTTAGGTGCGTTGGGGGAATATACTGCGTCCTGTATCTTTGATGATATCAAGGGGGCAGATGTATGTATTGACCTGCATGCAAGTAACCTGTACGTACATGAAGTGCCGCAGGTGCGCATGAACGATGACCGGATTGATGACCTGATGCCGATTGCCAAGTGCCTGAATGTCGATATGATCTGGATTCATCCGAGTAATTCGGTATTAAACGGAAGCCTTGCGTATTCCTTAAATGAAGTTGGCGTGCGCTCAGTTGTGATTGAGTCCGGCGTAGCATACCGGATTAACCAGAAGTATTGCAATGAGATCGTGGATGGATTGTTTGCACTGATGAAGGCGATGGGAATCTGGAAGGGAAACACGGTGACCCCGAAGAAGGTTCCGGTCACAAACGATAAGGATATCCGGTATATCAATGCAGAGAGCAGCGGTATCTTTATTCCGGGAGTGCAGTTATTTGCGCAGGTGAAAAAGGGGGATGAGCTTGGAACGGTTGTCAATGTGATTACCGGATCGGTGGAAGAGGTCGTGTATGCCACAGGAGATGGCATGATCTGTTCCCTGCGTGATTATCCGGTTATTGAGGAAGGTTCCCTGCTTGCAAGAATCGTGGGAGGAAACGCCTATGAATAAAGAAAGTATCTTTTCCATGAACACAGCATTTCGTGGAGAGTTTAACATTCATGGATATTCATATGGACGCGGAGACAAGGCGGCATGTATCGTTGGTTCTATGCGTGGAAATGAATACCAGCAGTTATATATGTGCTCATTACTGGCACAGAGACTGGCAGAAATCGAGGCACAGGGAGATGTGGTGGCCGGAAAGGAAATCCTGCTGATCCCAACGCTCAATTACAGTTCAATGAACGCAGAAAAGAAAAAATGGATCTCAGATGATTCAGATATCAACCGGTCATTTCCGGGAAATATCGAGGGAACCGCAACAAGCCGGATCGCAGCAACATTGATGGAACGTGTGAAGGATTATACATACGGTATTCAGTTTGCAAGCTTTTATCTGCAGGGAATCTCAATCCCACATGTGCGGATGATGGAGACAGGAACAGAGAGTACCAGTCTGGCGAACCTGTTCGGTATGCCATATGTATTGACTGGAGATACGCGCTCCTTTGATACGGCGACACTGAATTATAACTGGCAGAAGATGGGAACGCAGGCGTTTTCGGTTTACTCCGCCACAACCGATACATTGGATGGTGAGAGTGCAAAAATGGCAGTGAGTGCCGTACTGCGTTTTCTGACCCGTATGGGAATCATCCGGTATGAAAGTCATG
>DHJV01000040.1:0-154 GCA_002404515.1 Lachnospiraceae bacterium UBA4711
TTGATAAAGATAACCACACAATTAGACTTGCTGATAATACCTGTCAGCTTTCGAAGTGCCTGTGACATCAGTCTCGCATGCAGACCAACATGGGAATCTCCCATCTCGCCGTCAATCTCTGCCTTCGGCACAAGAGCTGCAACAGAGTCCACAA
>DHJV01000040.1:236-6245 GCA_002404515.1 Lachnospiraceae bacterium UBA4711
ATCTCCAGTGCCTGCTCGCCGTTATCCGGCTGTGAAATGTACAGATTATCAATATCGACACCAATATGTGCGGCATACGTTGGATCAAGTGCATGCTCTGCATCGATAAAGCCTGCAATGCCACCCATTTTCTGTACTTCAGCAACAACATGCAATGCAACGGTTGTTTTACCACTTGACTCCGGACCATAAATCTCAATAATACGTCCTCTTGGCATACCACCAAGTCCGAGTGCCAGATCCAGACTCAAAGAGCCGGTCGGCACAACATCAATTCCCATATTTGCGGACTGATCTCCGAGCTTCATCACAGAGCCCTTACCATACTGCTTCTCAATCTGCGCCAGTGCCGCATCCAATGCTTTCATCTTTTCTTCGCTTGCCATACCATAAACCTCCATTATCTTCCATCCATGTTATCAAAACATATGTTCGTTTCTGTTTGTTCTACTATACTACACTTCTGTTCGAAAAGTCAATAAGAAATTCGAACATTTGTTCATTTTATTCTAGGGTATCTGAAACAATGCGCTGTGAAAATTGTACCCTATACATAATGCAAAGTAAAGCAATTATTTGTTGCATTTTGTTCGATTGTTCTCACACAGATTATCTGCTATAATTATATTAATTTTAAATACAGATAAGTTTTAACACGATAAATTATTTCTTATGTAACTAATGGAGCCAAAATATGAAAATCAGCAGGAAAATATATCGCGATTACGTCTATAAGGATAAAGAGATTCTGCGTGCACAATATGACCCGGAACTTGAATTTTATACAACTATAAAATCCGGTGATGTCGAGAAAGCAAAAAAATTATGCCAGGCAAAAATCAGTGAAAAGGAAGGGCTGGGGCAATTATCAGATTCGCCGCTGCAAAGCCTGAAGTATCATTTTGCAATCACGATGGCGATGCTTGCGCGCTATTGCATCGAAGGCGGTCTTGATTTATCTACCTCATATGCCCTGAGTGATTTCTATATTCAGGAGGCCGATCGTGTCTCTACGATGGATGAACTAAATACCCTTCATACAACAGCCTGCCTGGATTATGCCAGACGCATGAGGAATCTGCGCAAGAAAAAGATCACCTCAAAGCCAATTTCAAAATGCCTCGATTATATTTATGATCATCTGCATACGAGAATTACGCTTTCCAGGCTTGCAGAGCTGACAGGATTAAATTCATCCTACCTTTCCCGCCTTTTCCACAAGGAAACCGGTATGACGGTCAGCGATTATATCCAGCAGACGAAGATTGAAACCGCCAAAAATATGCTGCTTCACTCTTCCTATTCCGCGGCTGAAATCGCATCGATCCTTGCATTTTCAGACCAAAGTTACTTCACCGAAGTCTTCAAAAAACAGACAGGACTGACACCAAAACGGTATCAGTCCCTGTATCTGAATGCCTCCGGCCTTCCTGACCGGTAAAATCTTATGACATATATAATGTGATTATATTATCCCTGTCTGACATAAGCCACTCGTCCTTCACATAATTGTTGAAGATTGTCTGACCATTGATTTCCATGCACTTAAATCCAGACTCTGCATGTCCCGGATTTTTCACCTCAATTTGGAGATGCTTTCCGCGGAAATCCTTCTCCACTGTAAATCCATCCCATTCAGCCGGAATGGATGGTGCTATCCGCAGTCCATAGAAGTCTGGCCGCATACCAAGAATACCCTCTACACTGCCAACCATGACTGTCGATGCAGTTCCTGTCAGCCAATGTACATGCGAACGTCCAAAATGTGGACTTGCCTTACCCTCTGTAAACTGTCCATAACAATATGGTTCCAGCTTTCTGATCTCTGCTTTATCATTCTGTGCTGCCGGTGAATTCTCCATATAATACTCAAATGCGCGGTTTCCATGTCCAAGTAATGCTTCTGCCAGGATCAGCCAGCCCTGTGACTGGGAGAAAATACCCGCATTTTCCTTTACACCTTGATTGTAAATGACCGCCAGAGCGCCATCAAATGCATGCGCATGATATGGTGGATCCATAAGCACAGCTCCAAATGCAGTATTTAACTGCGCATGCACATTTTCCATCGCAGCTTCCGCCTGTGCCTTAGAAGCAAATCCGCTGATAACTGCCCAGCTCTGTGGATTCAGCCACATATTTGCCTCCGGATCTGTCCTTTTACCGATCACTTCTCCTTTTTCTGTAACCCCCCTTATAAAGCGGTCTTCATTCCAGCAGAGATCCTGAATCACATTCCAGAGCTCTTTCTGGCTCTTATCCAGATAAGAAATATACTCAAAATCATTTTTATACTCGGCGAATTTGCGAAGAATCGTCATTGCATAATAAAACTGCAATGCAACAAATGACGACTCCCCATCCTGTCCAAGCCGCAGGCAGTCATTCCAGTCTGCATAAAGTCCTGCAGGCATCCCATGCCTGCCAAGATGATTCATAGAAAACTCAATCGCACGTTTCAGATGATCATACACCGTTCCTTCATCTTTATTCGCATATGGAATCACTTCATCCATAAATGCAAGATTTCCTGTTTCTGCCACATATTTATAAATTGTAGGGAACAACCACAATGCATCGTCCGCACGATATGCCGGATGCCCGGTTTCCTTTACATAGGATGCGTCATCCGGAGTATCCTCATGACCTGCATTATGCGTAAACTTTACAAGCGGAAGTCCACCGCCATTATCAACCTGTGCAGAAAGCATAAATCGAATTTTCTCCACTGCCATCTCCGGTGCCAGATGAATAATTCCCTGAATATCCTGTACCGTATCGCGATATCCATATCCATTACGAAGTCCACAATAGATAAAGGATGCCGCTCTTGACCAGATAAATGTCATGAAACAGTTATAGGCATGCCAGGTATTGATCATCGAATCAAATTCCCTGCTTGGTGTCTGTACCTGGAAATGGGAGAATTTTTCTCCCCAGTATGCCTTTAATTCTGCCAATTCCTTCTCACAGATATCCGCCGGATCAGCATAGCTGTTCATGATGGCTTCTGCCTCATCATTTTCCTTTAATCCAAGAATAAACGCAATATCCTTTGTTTCCCCCGGCATAAGCTCAATAACTGTGGAAAGTGCGCCACAGGAATTTTCATTATAGCTTAAAACATTTCCAAGATCTCCGTTTACAACGCCATCCGGATTACCGTAGCCATTACATCTGCCAATAAATATTTCCTTATCTCCACAGTAAGAATCAACCTCTGCACCAGCAAGTCCGAAGATCCGGTCTGTCGGACGTTTGTCATCTACTGTCTCATCCGCGCCAAGTACATCCAGATTTCCATGCACCGTCTGGCGGATCCGATTTTCCACAAAGCTTGTTCTGGAAATAAATAATGAATACTGCAGATTCACCTGATCCTGCTCATAATTGCTGTTGTTGG
Organism: Lachnospiraceae bacterium UBA4711; assembly: GCA_002404515.1. GTDB lineage: Bacteria > Bacillota > Clostridia > Lachnospirales > Lachnospiraceae > Coprococcus_C. The sequence continues at coordinate 3,640 of DHJV01000040.1, forward strand.
TAAATTCTGCATAACCGGTCAGGGTAAGATTTCTCTTTACAGAACCATTGTTTGTTACTTTCAGATTCCAGACTTCATATGTCTTATTTAATGGTACATAATATAATGCCTCTGTATGAATATCACTGTAATCTGCCATAATCTTTGTATAAGAAATACCGTGATGGCACTCGCTCTTATACACATCCAGGCTCTTTCCTACCGGCTGCCATGAAGCAGACCAGTAATCCCTGCTCTCATTATCACGAATATAAATGTAACGTCCCGGCTGATCGAAGTTGTTGAATACATAGCGCAGGATTCTGCCATTTGCACCAGACTTTGCAAAGCTGTAACCACCCGCATTGTTTGAAATCAAGGCACCATACTCCGGGGAACCTAAGTAGTTCGCCCAGGGTGCCGGTGTCTTTGGATTTGTAATTACATACTCCCGATTCTCATTGTCAAAATAACCAAACTGCATACCGAATCTCCTTTTCTATTTCGTTTTCCATGATATAGTCAATGACCATATATCTTTATTTTGATGCCGCATCAAATAACCTGTAACTATCTTATATCAGATTCTCATTCGCAGTTATATTGTTATTTTGATATTATTATGGTGATTTTTACGTATATGAAAATACATATATCCTATGAAGTTTGTGTAAGAAATCACGAAAAAAGAAATGCCCCGCATGTTCTTTCAACACGCAGGACATTTCTTTTATTTCATTAATGTTTCTTTTTTGAAGAAGCTACAGCCTCTGGCTGATCTGCATTATGATTTGCTGTTGCGCAAACCTTCGGCATTACTTTCTTTTTCTTCAATGGATGTTTTGGATTCTTGTCCATATCTCACACTTCCTTCCCTTACTTTACGTTAAGTTTCAAAGTCAATTGTGTATATGGTGTAGATTTGTATGCACCGCAGCTACATCAACACTGATTATTCAATGGCAATGTAGTTATTCTGCGCAATGGCTTTTGCTTCTTTCTTCGGAATTGTCAACTGCAGGATACCATTTTCATACTTTGCATGAATATCTTCCTGCTTTACATCCGTACCAACATAGAAGCTACGCATCATGCTGCCTGCATAACGCTCACGGCGGATATACTTACCAGATTTCTTATCCTTCTCGTCCTTATCCAGACCCTTTGCAGCGGATATCGTAATGTAACCTTCATTCAACTGAACATTTACTTCGTCCTTCTTGAATCCAGGCAGATCGATATCAACTTCATACGCATCATCCGTCTCACGGACATCCGTCTTCATCATGTTCTTTGCATGCTTACCATACAACGGATTCTTTGCTGGTCGGAATTCCTTGTCAAATTCCTTTTCAAAATCGTCCATCCAATCGTCAAACAAACTTTCTCCAAAAATACTAGGTGTAAACATAAGTCATATCTCCTTTCATACTTAACAACCAATGCCTACGGTATTCTTTAAGCACTATCAGAGAAATCTGAGGTGTCGTTTGAATATCACAACTTTGCAATCTCTAAGGGATTTCCTTTCTTTCATCTTTCCTTTTCTTTTCCCTCTCTTGATTGTGACTATACTATACACCCGATTATTAGCACTGTCAATAGGTGAGTGCTAATTTTATTGTGAACCTTTTGTGAAGTGTGTGCCCAATGTGTTTTTGCCATTATTGCTGTATCTGATTCAGTATAAACGGATCTTTAATCTTCTTATCTTCCGCAAAGAACAAGATCTTCGTCAGCACCTCCGATGTCTTCGGATCATCGTCCACAAATGGCAGGAAGATCCGTCCGCGCCGCTGCGAATGCACCGGAAGTACATTGATCATAGGTCCCGCCTCCTGATGGACTACGCCACTGCCAAGATGCACGGTATAGTTCGCACGTGCGCCTTGAATCACTGCATGATTCTTCGTAAATGTGACATTCGTAAGCTTAAAGAGCGGCATCGTGAACTCCGCGATTGCCTTCCGCATCTCCACGGTTGAATGCGAGGTTTCTGGATCAACACCGCCCGCGTGTGCCACGCTCACTGCCAAATCCACATCGCGCATAACCTCCGAGAATATAATATCTGGAATCTCACGAAGCTTTAAGTCTTTTCCTGTCTTTCTATCTGTGAATACCACCCATTCCAGTGTCGGAGATTCAATATCTGCCGGTGAGAACCAGTCTGCCAACGCATAGATTCTCGCTACGATATTTTCCTTGTAATATACCTTCTGCAAGCCCTCCTCGATATCGGCAACCCAGTGTCTTGTTCTCAGGCACGCAACCGTCTTCTTCGGCTGGATCTGATTGCCCGCATAACGCAAGGAGTGTTCCATATTAAGTTCTTCTTCCGTCTTCACATACAGCTCACGGAACACCTGCTTAAACGGCTGGATAATCTGGTTGTCAAACACATATTTCTGAATCGTATGCCACATCCCCTGCGTGTACATCTGGAATGGATGCGCCACGATAAGCAACGTGTCGTCGGAAAGCACAATATGGTGTGAACCTATAACATCCATGCCCTCTGCTGTGACAAATCCAAATACATTCCGATTATCATCAGACACACAGCTACTGTCCGCTATCCGGAACACGAGCGCCGCCACCAGATCATGGATCACAGGATTTTCCAG
>DHJV01000040.1:6310-7721 GCA_002404515.1 Lachnospiraceae bacterium UBA4711
CACGTGTATGTCTCCTGACTCTCCATCGCATCTTCCAACATCGCTTTCGTGCGGCGCGCCTGCTCTGCCATCTGCTTCTTCGCCTCGGTGATTGCCACAATATATTCATCTTTCTTAAGCTTCGAAGGAACGGTCTTCAACTGCTTTCCATTTTTCTCCACAAGCAGGGCGCATTTACCGCCATCTTCCATTTCAAGCCATACAGATATTTCTCCAACTTCATGCGGCTTGAAATAGTCCGCCATGCCCTGTGCCACCAGACTCTCCATCCGTAGGATCAGTCTCGTCACATCCTGATAGCCAGCATTGATTGCCATGTTCTGCAATGCGATCTGCACCGCAGCCGCCTCGCTGGCTCTCCGCTGGGCACCAAACTGTTTGCTCTCCTTCTTGAACTTCTGCAAGAACATATACCGGTCTTTGATCTGCGTCTCGTCCGCAATCGGCAGGATTCCGACTGCCATCAACAGGTCTTTATTCCGCTTTGCCTCGATCTCACCGAGCAGCTCTGCCTCATTATATTTGCCGAGTGCCGCATCTGCATATTTTCTCGCTCTTGCGTGCTTGGCACCATCCGAGATGTATTTTGCCGCCTTGTATATAAGCGTGAAATGCTTCTCTCCAAGCTTCTCGTAGACTTCCGTAAACCACGCCCGGTCAAATGCGCCATCGTTTAACTCCTCAACTGAAAGCGGTGTGTATCGTGCGATCATCGCCGTCCGCTTGTTGTCAAACGACTCATTCATATGTGCCATAAAATAATAACATCCGGCTGTAAATCCATCCCAGCCAAGATAATCACCCACAATATCAATCCATTCCGGCGAATACATTGCCGCCTCGACAAGGCGCGCCTCACTGATATCCGTCCCTTTCAGATGTGCGCCAAGTGTCTGTGCGCTGTCATTGACATCCGGCAGACATGCCTGCAACAGATGCGACAGACTGTTCTTCTTGCTCACACTTCGTCTGACACTGGAGCTGTAACTACTGTTAAAATACGTTGACCTCTCCAGCGTCTCCTTGCCGAGCGCCGACAGAATCCGCACAAAATAAGCCGCACCGTAGATTCTCGTCAGCCCATATACATACTGGGAAAATGCAGTCTCGGTATCGCCACGTGTAAGCTCTGCCTCCATGACAAGCCCTGCCATAGCCTGATACAGTTCTTTCGCAATATCCACGCTCGCATGATCTGTCTCGGACAACTCTTTCGCCGGGTTATGCAGCAGCATTTTCCGCACATGCTCCAGCCGATTACCTGCCGTCCAGCTCCACTCGTAACCTCTCGTCTGCACCTGTCTATCACGCTCGGTCATATACCGCACAATGTCAGACAGACACTTCAAGCTTACATCCATCCGGTTGCCCTCAAATGCCATCTTATACAGGTAGTCCCGGCTGATCAGTC
>DHJV01000078.1 GCA_002404515.1 Lachnospiraceae bacterium UBA4711
TTAGCCTTAACTTAATGCCATTGACCAAACAGTGACAGCCTTCTTTCATATAACCGGCATGTGCATGCACAACCGCCCATATCCATCACCACGCATTAACGTGATGACCTACGCACGCATCCGCGTGCTTCTATTCCTATCTAAGAAATTACAATGTAACTTCTACTTTCTCAAGCTTCCAGATCTCCTGTGCATACTCTTCGATTGTTCTATCAGAAGAGAACTTACCAGAGCAAGCTGTGTTGAGCATAACCATCTTAGCCCAGTTGGACTTATCCTTGTATGCCTTATTTACACGCTTCTGTGCTTCTGCATAAGAATCGAAATCCTTCAATGTGAAGTATACGTCCTTCATTACAAGTGAATCATATAAATCACGGAAGAGTTCCTTATCTCCATTTGAGTAAGTACCATCTACCAACTGGTCAAGAACCTTCTTAACCTTTGGATTTGAGTTGTAGATATCCATTGGATAATAACCGCCATCCTTCTCGTACTTCATAACTTCCTCAGCAGAAAGTCCGAAGATAAATGCGTTCTCCTTACCAACTTCCTCTACGATCTCTACGTTTGCACCATCCATAGTACCAAGTGTAACAGCACCATTCAACATGAACTTCATGTTACCTGTACCAGAAGCCTCACGGGAAGCTGTTGAAATCTGCTCAGATACATCTGCTGCTGCGAAGATAATCTCTGCGTTTGATACACGGTAGTTCTCGATGAATACAACCTTGATCTTGCCCTTGATGGACTTATCGTTGTTGATAACGTCTGCTACAGAGTTAATCAACTTGATTGTGAGCTTTGCTGTCTTGTAACCAGCGGCTGCCTTAGCACCGAAGATAAATGTTGTTGGCTCGAAATCCATATCTGGATTTGCCTTCAACTCATTGTACAGATGCATAACATGAAGGATATTAAGCTGCTGTCTCTTGTACTCATGGAGTCTCTTAACCTGAACATCAAAGATAGAGTTTGGATCTACGTCAATACCATTGTGTTCCTTGATGTAATTAGCCAGACGAACCTTGTTCTTGTACTTGATGTCCATGAACTCCTTCTGTGCTTTCTTGTCTGTTGCGTACTTCTTAAGTCCTGCCAATACCGGAAGATCTGTGATCCAGCCGTCGCCGACCTTCTTTGTAGCCCAGTCAGCAAGCAATGGATTCGCATGGAGAAGGAATCTTCTCTGTGTGATACCGTTTGTCTTGTTGTTGAACTGCTCTGGACGCATCTCATAGAAATCACGAAGCTCACGCTTCTTCAGGATCTCTGTATGAAGCTTTGCAACACCATTTACAGAGTAAGATCCGGCGATAGCAAGGTGAGCCATCTTAACCTGACCATCATAGAGGATTGCCATGCTGCGAACCTTATCCTGGTTGCCTGGGTACATATCTTCGATCTTAAGAACAAATCTACGGTTGATCTCATCAACGATCTGATATACTCTAGGAAGAAGCTTCTGGAAGAGGTCGATTGGCCACTTCTCAAGTGCCTCAGCCATGATTGTATGATTTGTATATGCACATGTTCTGCATGTGATATCCCAAGCATCATCCCACTCAAGATTCTCCTCATCAACAAGGATTCTCATAAGCTCTGCAACTGTTACTGTTGGATGTGTATCATTCAGCTGGAATGTAACCTTGTTTGGAAGGTCATGGATATCTGCGTTGTTCTCCTTGAACTTCAGGATTGCTCTCTGTACAGAAGCAGATACGAAGAAGTACTGCTGCTTCAGACGAAGCTCCTTACCTGAATAATGGTTATCGTTTGGATAAAGTACCTCAACGATGTTACGGGCAAGGTTTGCCTGCTCAACTGCGTTCTGATACTCACCCTTATCAAATGAATTAAGGTTGAACTCCTGTACTGGCTCTGCATCCCAGATACGAAGTGTATTTACAACATTGTTGCCATATCCAATGATTGGAAGATCATATGGAATCGCACGAACTGCCTGATAATCCTTGTGAATGAAGTAGTTCTTTCCCTCTCTGCATTCTGTCGCTACATAGCCACCGAACTTAACCTCTACTTCATACTCCGGACGTTTTACCTCAAATGGGTTGCCGTTCTTCAACCAGTTATCCGGCTTCTCAACCTGATAACCATTCTCGATTGCCTGCTTGAACATACCGTAACGATAACGGATTCCACAGCCATATGCCGGGTAGTTCAATGTAGCAAGGGAATCAAGGAAACATGCAGCCAGTCTACCAAGACCACCATTACCGAGTGCTGCATCCGGCTCCTGATCCTCAATCACGTTCAGATCAAAGCCAAGCTCTGCCAATGCTTCCTTCACCTGCTCATAGCATGTGAGGTTGATCATATTATTACCAAGTGCACGGCCCATAAGGAACTCCATAGACAGGTAGTAAACAGTCTTTGCATTCTTCTCCTCGTATGCCTTCTGCGTAGCGATCCAGCGATCAATGATATGATCCTTCACTGCGTAGGAAACTGCCTGAAATACCTGTTCCTGTGTTGCTTCATCGATTGTCTTTCGGAAAAGGTTTTTGACGTTGTTAATGACGTCCTTCTTGAAGCTTTCCTTATCGAAATCAGCCATCTTCTTCATAGAATTTATCCTCCTTGTTTATGTGTATAAACCCCTGTTTCAACACATTCAGTGTAGCAGACATAATTACAAGATACAATGAAAAATGTATTTTTCGTTACATCTGCCCATGAATGTGTGAATTAACCAAAAAATTTATACAATTTGCTTGCAAATCCTCTGCATGATCTGCAAATCCTTACTTATTATTTACTTACTTCCACGCCGATCGTAACCTTCTCGCCGTTGATGTTCCACTCCTTTGAGTTGTCGCAGGCTGCATCCATCACAAATGCATCGCCAAGTACGACGCGCTTGATCTCATCTGCGTTCTTCTCCATCACGTCTGCGATCTTCGCATTGCCGGTTACATAGACCTTGATGCGGTCTGTTACCTGGAAGTCAGAATCCTTACGCATCGTCTGGATCTTGGATATTACCTCACGCACATAGCCTTCCTCTATAAGCTCCGGTGTCAGGGTTGTGTCGATAACAACGGTTACATAGTTATCTCCCTCTGTCACATAGCCGTCCATCTTCGCTACATCGATCAGCAGATCTTCCTCTGCCAGTGCGATCTCTGTGTCGTCTGCTGTGAACTTGATCACGCCGTTTGCCTTGAGCTCGCTCATCGCTGCGTTGCCATCTACATTTGCAAGGTATTCCTTGATTGCATTCAGATGCTTGCCATACTTTGGTCCGACTGTACGAAGCTGTGGCTTGAATGAATATGCAGTAAATGCAGACAGGTCTTCCTTGAACTCTACGTTCTTTACATTCAGCTCGTCGCGCAGGATATCTACGAAATAATCATCCAGTGTCTTTGCAGCCTTGATGTACATATTTGCAATCGGCTGACGGGACTTGATGTTCGCAGTATTTCTTGCAGCACGTCCAAATACAACGACCTTCAGTACTTCATCCATGCTTGCTTCAAGCTCCGGATCGATCATAGACTCATTCACCTCTGGGAAGTCACACAGGTGGATAGATTCCGGTGCAGTCTTATCTACACTGCGAACTAAGTTCTGGTAGATATCCTCTGTCAGGAACGGAATCATCGGTGCTGCGGCCTTGCAGAGTGTCACAAGAGCCGTATAAAGTGTCATGTATGCATTGATCTTATCCTGTGGCATATCCTTTGCCCAGTAACGCTCACGACAACGTCTGACATACCAGTTACTCATATCATCGACAAACTCAGCAAGTGCCTTGGTTGCCTCTGGAATACGGTAATTTCCAAGGTTATCATCTACGGACTTCACCATAGAATTCAGCTTTGACAACAGCCACTTATCCATCACAGAAAGCTTGTCATACTCCAATGTATATTTGGTTGGATCAAACTCATCAATATTTGCATACAGCACATAGAATGCATAAGTGTTCCACAGTGTACCCATGAACTTTCTCTGACCTTCGACCACTGCATCCTCATGGAAACGGTTTGGAAGCCAAGGTGCGGAGTTGCTGTAGAAGTACCAGCGGATCGCATCTGCGCCGTATTTGTTCAGGGCATCCATCGGATCAACCGCGTTACCCTTGGACTTACTCATCTTCTGTCCGTCCTTATCCTGTACGTGACCAAGCACGATAACGTTCTTGTAAGGTGCCTTGTCAAACAGCAATGTGGAAATTGCCATCAGAGAATAGAACCATCCTCTTGTCTGGTCAACTGCCTCACTGATGAAGTCAGCCGGGAAGTTGTCCTCGAAGATATCCTGATTCTCAAACGGATAATGCCACTGTGCAAATGGCATCGCACCAGAGTCGAACCAGCAGTCGATAACCTCTGGCACACGCTTCATCTCGCCGCCACAATCCGGACATGTGATTGTTACCGCATCAATGTACGGGCGGTGCAGCTCGATATCATCCGGGCAGTTCTTGCTCATAGACTTCAGTTCCTCGATCGAACCGATCGCGTGACGCTTGCCACAAGAGCACTCCCAGATATTCAGTGGAGTTCCCCAGTAACGGTTACGTGACAGACCCCAGTCCTGAACATTTTCCAGCCATGCGCCGAAACGTCCCTTACCGATACCTTCCGGAATCCAGTTTACAGTGTTATTATTCTTCACCAGTCTGTCCTTCACTGCGGACATCTTGATGAACCATGTATCTCTCGCATAGTAAATAAGCGGTGTATCACATCTCCAGCAGTGTGGATACTCATGCTCGAACTTTGGAGCGTCGAACAGAAGCCCCGCCTTCTCCAGATCCACCAGTACCGGCTTATCTGCGTCCTTTACGAACAGACCTGCGTAAGGTGTTTCCTTTGTCATCTCGCCCTTGCCATCGACAAACTGTACGAATGGAAGGTCGTATTTTCTTCCGACGTTTGCATCGTCCTCACCAAATGCCGGTGCGATATGAACGATACCAGTACCATCGGACATCGTTACATAAGAATCACATGTAATGTAATGTCCCTTCTGTGGAAGCTTTGCAACATACTCCTTTGTACACTCGAAGAGCGGCTCGTATTCCTTGCCCTCTAATTCCTTACCCTTGTAAGTCTCGAGAATCTCATACGCAGGTGTTCCCTCAGCAATCTTCTCTTCCTTCACAAGCTTTTCTGCCATGCCGCCAAGTACTTTGTCAAGCAGTGCCTCTGCCATGTAATAAGTATAGCCATCGGCTGCCTTTACCTTGCAGTAGTTCTCATCCGGATTCACACAGAGTGCCACATTACTTGGAAGTGTCCAAGGTGTTGTCGTCCATGCAAGGAAATATGCGTCCTCGCCGATCACCTTGAAACGTACCACTGCGGAACGCTCCTTGACCGTCTTATAACCCTGTGCAACCTCGTGTGAAGAAAGCGGGGTTCCACAACGTGGACAATAAGGTACGATCTTGAATCCCTTATACAGAAGTCCGTCGTCCCAGATCTTCTTCAAAGCCCACCACTCGGACTCGATAAATGTATTGTGATATGTGACATATGGATGATCCATATCTGCCCAGAATCCTACCTTGTTGGAGAACTCCTCCCACATACCTTTGTATTTCCATACAGACTCTTTACATTTGCGGATAAATGGATCCAGACCATATGCCTCGATCTGCTCCTTGCCATCGATGCCAAGCTCCTTCTCGATCTCCAGTTCAACCGGAAGGCCGTGTGTATCCCATCCAGCCTTACGAATGATCTTATGCCCCTTCATTGTCTGATAACGTGGAATCATATCCTTGATAACACGTGTCAGCACATGTCCGATATGTGGCTTGCCATTTGCAGTTGGAGGGCCGTCATAAAATGTATATGTCGGCAGATCCTTTTTCTCTTCAATACTCTTCTCAAAGATCTTGTTCTCTTTCCAGAACTTGAGTACTTTTTCTTCCCGGCTGGTGAAGTCCAGCTTTGTAGAAACCTTTTCGTACATACTTCTATATTTCCTTTCTTATAATATTCCTTTTCATTCCCGCGAGATGGGATGGAGTTTTATACATCAATACAGCATAAAAACTTGGGCAGATAGGTACATCCACCCAAGTTTTTAGTATAACCTATGTACTGCTGAAATGTCAACAAATGGCTTGCATTCGGCCGTATAACATTGCAAACAGTTCTTACCGATAAAATTCGTCTATATAATTTTCTACATCCTGCTCGCTGCCGCGAAATGGTCCCGGTGTCTCCATCTTGAGTGAGACCAGAGCGGTTGCAAACTGTAACGCCTCCGCAATCCCACATGTCTGCCGCTTCATCAAATATGCAGAAATCACCGTATCTCCTCGTCCGGTTCTACCGGACAGATTTCTGGATCGGATCGGACAGGTATAATATTCCTGCCCATCATAGATCAATATTTCCGTATGATGAGAAATCATAATCTCCCGTGCACCCCATGCAAATAATTGCTTCGCTGCCTGTCTCCGGTCGTCTGTTCCGGTCAGGATCTGTGCCTCAGCCGCATCTGTCTTCAGATAATCCACATACGGCAGATACTCGCGTTTTTCCCTCCAGTCTGCATACTCCATGCTTCCGTCCGGCTGCACATGGCGGAGCAGACACTGTACATCCACGGCTACCTTTCCACGCTCTGCCGCCTGCCGGAACATTGTACCTGAAAAATCGCCATATACAAGTCCTGCAAAATGATACAACCGCGTATGAATATCTGAGATTTCATCAAAGGTAAATGCATCGCATACACCAAGCGAGGTACACGTTCTCCGTTCCTTGTCCGGCGTGTGATATACATTTTGGATCGAGCACGTTTTTTCTGACGGACGCACATAGACATCCGCCTTGCAGCCCTGAAACGCTGCCATTGGATCTGCATCCGCCTTGTTGCATTTCGTAAAAACTGCCACCTGCCGGTTCATGCATGCTGCCGCATATCCGGATGCGATCACCGCACCGCCGAGCTCCCGCTGCTCATTCCCCTCACAGTCGATATTGATATCCCGGGAAACCGGTCCTATGATCAATGTATCGTATATCTTATCTGCAACAACTTTATTTTCCATCTATGACAACTCCTCTCCGTAATGCACCGCCATTGCAGTTCCAAGCTCTATCGTAAGTGTCGTATGCTTCGGGATCTCCATCCCTTTCACCTTCGGACTGTCCGAAAAAAGCATTTGTGCACCACTTCGTATTACCATGTCCGTTACTGTTTCATCCGCACTGTTATACTTTTTATCTGATGAAGCACAGCATACCACCAGTCGCGGTGCAATCCGTCTCAAAAGCATTTCTGTCAATCCGTCACGCTGTCCGTGATGACCGACCTTAAACACGTCTGCCTGCAGTTCGTCCGAATTATATCGTGAAAGTACCTGTGCATCTGCATCACCCGGCAGAAGCACACGCACACCGTCACAGTTAAGCCTTACAATCAGACTGTAACTGTTCATCTTTTTATTTAGAGCAAGCAATGCCTGCTCCGTATCTATATCCCGGAGATCTTGAAGCAGTTCCTTTACCTGCTGTGGCTCCGGTCCAAGGAACCGGCATGAAACACCGGGGACGAGGGTTAAGTTTTCCCCACATGATGCCTGCCGGAGTACCTGCGAATATGTCTCACACAAATGTCTGTATATGTGAATCGCATCCACTAGAAGCTTTGCATCCTCTGTCTGCAGCTTCGATACATCAAGCTGTGCAAGTTCTTTATAAAAATTAACCGGCAATGTCTGCACGAACATCCCTACTTCTACAAGTGCAAGTGCCTGCTGCAGACCTCCGATATGATCCTCATGAATATGTGTCAGCACACACACATCAATCCTGCGTATATTTTCATGTCTCAGATATTCCGCAAGCTCCATACGTCCACTGTCTGTGCGTGTGTATTCCTCCGGAATCCCGCTGCCGCCATCTATAATTGCCGTATGTTCTCCCTGTCGAAGCAGGATTGCCTCACCGTATCCAACATTCAAAAAAATAAGCTCTGCCATGTTTCGCCTCACCTGATAAAATCACTTCATTGACTTCCGGATATATACGATAGAAAGCAGCATAACCAACACAGTCATAACGATCGTTCCGGCGCTGCCGAGTCCAAACTTCAAACTCTTGATACCATACGAGTACAGATACTGCGTGATCGTAGTCGTGCTGTTTGCCGGACCGCCTCCCGTAAGCAGATTGACCTTCTCGAACAAACGGAAGCCATCAATCGTCCGAAGCAGGGCACATAGCAGGAGTCCGTTTTTAATATTCGGAATCGTGATCCGTGTCAGCTGCTTCCAGGCACCGGCTCCATCCATCCGCGCCGCCTCGTACTGCGATTCCGAGATTCCCTGCAGACTTGCATAGAGAAGCAGAAATACAAATGGCGTATTCTGCCATACGTCGATTGCGACAAGCATCGAAAAAGCAGTATGTATATCGGAAAACCAGTTATATACCGGCAGATGCAGTGCCGTCAGCCATGTATTTACGATACCGTAATTATTGGAGAGCATCATACGAAATGCCAGCGCCACTGTAACGGTCGGAAGCAGATATGGAAGCAATAACAATGTCCGCATCACCTTCTGCCCAAATTTCAGGCTTTTCACAAATACGGCAAGCAGCAATCCAAACACCATTTCCAACAGAGTTGATATGAGTGTGAATTTTACTGTATTCCAGATTGCCTTTTGAAAATATCCATTTTTTAACAGACTTTTATAATTCTCCCAACCGACAAAATGTACCTCTTTTTTGAGCAGAGAGAAATCTGTAAAGCCATAATATGCAGTGAACACCATCGGATAGATCGTTGTCACTGCTAAAAAGATTACAGCGGGGATTAACATCCCCACTGCAAATGTTTTTCTTGCGAACTGTTTGTTCATGATCTGTTACTCCATCAATGCATCCAGCTGTGACTGTGCATCTGCAAGTCCTTCGTCTACCGTCTTTACTCCATTTAAGATGTTATCCATCTCAGCTCCGAGGATTGTATAGAAGTCTGTCCACTGCTCAATCAAAGGACGATATTTTCCACTTTCCAGTGCCTGGCATACGACTTCGTAATGTGGATATTTTGCAAGTACATCCTTATTCTGAAGGCTGGAGTAGCGACATGGAACGCCTCCGTTATCCACGGTACTAAGCTGTACATCCTTGTCCATCAGATACTCCAGAAGCTCAAGTGTAAGCTCTTTATGCGTGCTGTTTGCGGTAACACCAAGTGTCCAAATACCATATACATTAGCATTATTTGCCTCACTGTCTGCGGTCTGCTTTCCGCTTAGTGCCATATATGCACCGGTTGAATCATCCGTTGGATTATACCAGCCAGGCCAGCCGATAGCTGCGGTTCCGGAACCGTTGTCGATGGATGCGATCAGGTCATCCTTTACCTCTGCGTCACCAGTTGCAACTAACTGCATGTAATAATCCAAAGCAGTACGGAACTCCTCTGTATCAACCGTCGGCTTGTTGTTATCATCGATTACCCATCCACCGCAGGAAAGCAGGATTGGAAGAAAATCAACAACAATATTGTTTGCGCTGTCTCCACGATAGATAAAACCCTTCTTACCATTTTCCTGTGCCTTCTTGCTGACTGCGAGCAGGTCATCGAGTGACTGCATATCCTCTGCCTTATATCCGGCATCTTCTACATTCTGCTTGTTGTAAAGCAGGACAGTTACATTTCCGTAATATGGTGCAAGATAGATATCATCATTGTAATAGCTGACTGCTGTCGTTGCCGGAATAATATCATCATCAAAGCTATAACCCATCTCTGACAGGTTTGCAAGCACACCGCCGGATGTAAACTCTGCCATCCATGAGCCGTCTACCATACAAAGGTCATATGCACCATCGCTATTTAAAGAATCCAACGCAATTTTGGAATGAAGATCATCCTCTTCCAGTTCAAGCACCTCACACTTTACGTTATGGCTCTGCTCAAAATCCGGCAGGCACTGCTTGATGACGTCACTGTATGTACCGGAACGAAGTACCAGTGTCAAAGTCTCTCCATTTCCATCTGTAACTGTCTGTGCATCTGCGGCTGTTGCCTCGGTTGTATCCGCTGCCGCCTCTGTCGTCGTTGCAGCTTCTGTTGTTGTCGTCTCCTCGGATGTCTGGCTACTGCCACAACCTGCCAGCACAGATCCCATCATTGCAAAGGACAATGCCAATGCTAAAAATCGCTTTTTCATTTCGTTTCTTTCCTCCGTTTCTTCGTATAAGAAATATATATTGTTACTCTTTGACAGCACCGCTTGATAAACCGGTTATCAGGTAGTTCTGTGCAAAGATGACAAACAGGGTTACAGGTATCACCGAGATGACTCCACCAGCTGCCACCAGTCCGAAATTTGTGAGAGAATCATCGGAATTCAATGTGGCAAGTGTTAATGGAACAGTATAATTCTGCGGTGACTGAACAAATATGACGCTGTATGTATATTCGTTCCATGCATACATAAATGACAACATGGAAACTGCTGCGATGCCCGGAAGTACAAGCGGCAAAACAATCTTCGTAAACATCTGCCATTCGTTTGTGCCATCCATCATGGCACTCTCCTCTATTTCCTCCGGTAGATCTTCAAAAAAACTGACCATGAACCAGATGATAAGCGGAATATTGATCAGGATACATGCAAGTACAGCAGGGATCCTTGTATTTAAAATTCCAAACCGGTTGAACATAATATACAAAGGAATCGTAAATGCAACCGGTGGCAGAATCCGCACAATCAATACCCACAGGGTAAGCGGCTTTTTCATTTTTAGCCGATACCGGTTTCTTGAGATGATATAAGAAGCACACAAGCCTACGGCAAGTGATATCACCATGGATATCAGTGTTGTAAAAAGGCTGTTTTTTATTGCCCTTAAAAAACTGCCATCCTGAAACAATGCCTTAAACTGCTCGCTTGTCAGTGTCTGCGGAATCAGCGAGATTTTTCCCGTCATCTCCGACATGGGCCGTATCGCCATGGCAATCAGCCAGTAAAGCGGAAACACTGCAATCAGCACCAGACATATGCAAATGATAATCTTGACCGTTCTTATTGAATATCGTTTTATTTTTTCTGCCTTCATATCGACTTTTTCCTCCATCAGATCTTCCCAACGCATACATCATAATGGACATGTGTAAGATAAAAAATCATTATTCTGTTAATTTTAGGTAAATAAACATTTACCCGACTGAAGATCCAATTTATATTGCTCAATTTATATTCGAAAAAGCTATTCAAAAAATCATTATATTTTGGTATAATCAAAAATAGTTATGGAGTCATACCGCTGACACGGAAGGAGTTTTATATGATTAATTTTAAAGTCGGAATTATGGGTGCCGGGAAAATCGCCGGCGTTATTGCAGATACACTCAGAGATTTGGATGCGTTCGAAGCATACGCGATTGCTTCCCGCGATACAGAAAAAGCAGAAGCATTTGCCAAGGAACACGGCGTTACCAAATCTTATGGCTCTTATGAAGAACTGGTGGCTGATCCAGATGTCGAACTCATCTACATCGCAACCCCGCATTCCCATCATGCAGAGCACGCAAAGCTTTGTCTGAATGCAGGAAAACCAGTGCTTGTTGAGAAAGCATTTTCTTATAACGCAGCTACAACGGAAGAAGTTCTGAACCTTGCAAAAGAGAAGAACCTGTTCTGCGGCGAGGCAATGTGGATCCGTTTCATGCCAATGTACCGTCTGATGGCAGAATACATCCAGAAGGGCGCGATCGGCCGCGTGAATAACATTACCTGTTCGCTCGGATACTCCCTTTTGAGAAAAGAGCGCCTGACAAAGCCGGAGCTTGCCGGTGGTGCGTTGCTTGACCTCGGTGTATACCCATTGAACCTTGTTTCCATGCTTTATGGTTCAGAAGCACCAATGATTGCTTCCACCTGTGCAAAGCTGGATACCGGCGTTGACGCACAGGAAGTGTTGCAGATCACTTACAAGGGCGGCAGATGTGCAAACGCATTTGTCACACTGATGTATCAGCCAGATAACAACGCCAGAATCTACGGTGACCGTGGATATATCGAGATCGATAATATCAACTGCCCGGAAACATTCCGTATTTACAATGCAGATCACAAGCTCGTGCTTGAGACAAAGAAGCCGGACAAACAGACAACCGGTTATGAATTTGAGTTTATCGCAGCCAGAGACGCGATCATCGTTGGCCAGATCGAATGCCCGGAGATGCCTCATTCCGAGACTCTTCGTATCATGCAGATCTGCGACTCACTGAGAAACACTTGGCAGATCAAATACCCAATGGAATAATAATCCACACAAACGACTTTAGACAAACGCCGGGCAAGGAGATGTTCTCCCATGTCCGGTGTTTTATTTCTGTCATTCATTCTAATAAAATCCTACGTCTCCGCTTGCGCATCCACATTTCCTGCACAGTCGGAAACTGTTCATGCAGAGACCGCACGTAGGTGGAACCGATTGCAATCTGTTCGGAGTTCCGCATCGTGATGATCCGGTTCGTATAATCGATTGCCTGCACATAATTTGCATTGATAATTCCACTTCGCGAACATTGCAGAAAATACCATACATCGGCAACTTCCAGGAGCTGCTGCAAGGTAATGTAGCGCACATGGTATCTTCCGCCGCTGTGCAGGCACACCTCCATCGCGCGGTTGATTGCCTGTATATGACTGACCTGTGCACATTGAATGGGATAGAGTACATTCTGATTCTGAATGTACAACATTCGTGCTTCCAGCTTGTCCCGCCGCGCGGACGAATGTATACCTGCCCTTGGATACCCGCTCTCCTGCAATGCCTGTCCGAGTGTCGCACACAACCGCTCTTCTATCGCAAGTGTGTCTATAACTTCAAAACAGCGCAGCTCCTGATCACAATAACTGCTTGGATCTTCCACATCGGAGATCAATATCATCGGTGTCTTTCGATAACGCTTTAATCTGCGCGCCGACTCCATAAACCGGTATGCGTCCGCCATATTCTGATGAAACCGTTCCTCCGTCGGTCCACACACAATAACATCAACCTGATGCTCGACAATTATCTTGTATGCAGTTATATAATTTCTGACAATCTTTACGGAATATTCCAGCGATAACTGGTCTGCGATCATACGACTTCTGTCCCATATCTGTTCATCCCCCATGATAAACAGGACTATTTTTCTCTCCTTCAATCTAGTTTCCCCTCATAAAATAAAAGCAGAAAAACCTTCCTCCTGTCTTTCTGCTTTTTCCTCTTCTAGTTACAATATTTTTCTATCAGTGCAAGTGCTTCGTCCATCTTCTCAACCGGAATCTGTCCCGGTGCAGACGCCTCTGCAAAGCTTGCAAATGTAATCGCACTTCCAAATACCTGTCCGCTGATCCGGCTGATGGCTCCCATCTTCCCCATCGACATAGTGACAACCGGCACCTCTGCGTACGCTTCCTGCATCATCGCTGTGGCAGCAAGCAGATTCACAACATGCATTTTATTTTCCGGCATAACCGCAATCTTCACAACATCCGCACCAAGATCCTGCATGCTCCGCAACCGGTTCACGATTGTCGCCGCATCCGGTGTCGTCTGAAAATCATGGTTCGACATGATGATCTTTACCCCTTTTTCCTTCGCAAGATTGATCAAAGCCTTTGCCTGCTCTGCCCCGGAAAACAGTTCGATATCCACCATATCTGCAACTGCCTGTCCAATCACATGTTGATTGATGTCGTAGATTGTCGGCGTGGTGAAGGCAAGCTTCTCGCCACCCTCCGCCTCACTCCGGATCGTAAATAATAACACTTTCTCCGGCAGAATCTCTGCTGTCTCCGCAAGCAGGCTATCCAATTGTTCATAATCAGACAAAATATCCAGATAATCGCCACGAAGCTCCACCATATCAATGGCAGAGCTTCTGTGTGACTGCTTTATCTGATTCGCCTGCTCCAATATATCCTCTTTCGTGCGTCCCACCAGCGGCACGCAGATCTTCGGTCGGTCAAAACCGATGATACATCGTTTTATCTTACAATAACGAATCATATAATTTCCTCTATTTACTTATCCTTCTACTGTTTCGTGAAATACTTCGTAGAAAGCCCTTCCAGCAGCTGGTCGACGCTGAAGCTTTCATCATCCATGTAAATGCTCACGGTCTCAACCAGATAAACGCCCGGCTCTATCTCTACAACTGCGGCCATATCCATGCAGTTCATCTCGAAAGCAACATACTTCTCAACACTATACAGAACCTCTCTGCCATCAATCGTAGCTGTCTGATTCAGATTTGATTCCTGTACATCATATTCATCAATATTTGACACCGAATAGAATGAATCATCCAGTGCTGACTGCAGATCATCATTCTGGTCAAGTGCGTACTCCAGCGTAGAATATTCATCTGTTGTAAAGCTGACTGTATAATCACTCGCATAGTTGAAATTGAAGCCGTCAATCGTTCCATTTACCTTATACTTCACAGAGCCATCATAGGTGGATACGGCTGCATCATCCAGTGTTTTCTCCTGTGCATCTTCATCCGTTGCAGTTTCTTCAACCAAATAATCATCATATGTGTCCACATCAGCGGCACCAATAGAAAACAGTTCATTTATTTTATCCATGAACTTTGCGATGTTAGTATCTTTTTTCAGACGTTCCAGCCATGCCTGCACCTTGGCATTGTTCTTCTCTGTAAATGTATTCAGATCATCTTCTGTCATGGTTGCAACATCCAGCACGTCTGCACTGTCATCCTTCGGTGTGACTGTGATTGCTGACGTATCCAGTGTCTGGTTAAACGTTCCTGTACATACGGTCTTTCCTGCTGCCTTTACCTCGAAGGAATCTAATGCAAGTGTATATGCCACACCCTTATTAATATCCTTCCAGCCACCTGTGTAATTGATCTCATAAACATCGGCTCCCACAATATCTGCACGCGCAGCACCACTCAGAGAATTATCCTGCTTGTTGAAGTTTTTCTCAAGCTCAATCGTGAAATACTCTGCTGCAGAGATCGTTGTCTTCGACGTGGTCGTGTCTCCGGCTTCTGTGATCTCCTTGTTGATATCAACATCAAATTCCTTGTCACCATAGAATACTGTGACAGTACCATCCGTATTTCCCTTGATATCGTGCGCCTCATACTTGATTCCTGCCTTTGTCCCCGAAACATCAAAGCTCATGTTTCCAGATACATCGTTATCTCCATAATCTGACCAGAAATCATAATCAATCTTGACCATTCCCATGATGGAGATGGAGTCCTGGCATGTAATCTTCACAGCCTTCTTGTCCTTCACATATACCTTTACCTGCAGATCACTGTTGATGATACTTGGAACCATCGCCTTCACCTGCTCCATGGCACTCTTATAATCCTCTGCACTCACACCACTGTTTTCAAGTGCGGATTCTGACTCTATCACAGCCTCTGTCAATCCATCAAGAGCTGCTACACAGGCATCCTGCAGATCCTCTTTGGTCCATGTCACGTAATATTCCTTCGCTGTGACATTCTGATTATTTACTGTGATCTTTGCCTTTCCCTGCTTCTCAAACTGCGCTGCATCCCAGACAGTTTCAAGTGCATCTACATACTGGCTCTGAATACCTGTGCTGTCTGCACCCTGTGCGAACATATTCATATTGATGTGTGGCATGCTGCCTGCATCTAATCCAAGTGAATCTCCGATTGGAGAATTTATGATCGCGCCCAATGGATCGTCTGCGGGATATGCCAGATATCCATCAAATGCCTCAGGAATTGCAACATACATCTTCTCACTGTCTGCATATACATTTCCAGAAATCAGCTCACTGTCGCCAATGGCCGCTTTCATGGAGCCGGATAATTCTTTGTTCTTCTGATCAACGTTTGACTCAACAGAGACATCAAAACTATATGTATCGCTTCCCTCGCCGGCTGCGATTGAAAAACCGCCAACGCTTTTTCCACCTTTTTCATTATAGGCTTTCAATATATCGTCGTAGCCAATCAGATTATTCATAGCCTCTTCATTGGTATAAGATGCATATGTCTCTGCCAGTGCATCCAGAACAACTTCCTTGTCTGACTTGAAAAGCTTTGGAAGGAAGAGTACACCGCATACAACAAGTGCTACGATAGCGATGCCTCCACCAATGAGAGCTCCGAGTTTTCCTTTTGTCATCGGCTTTTTCGGCCTCTTCGGTTTCTTACCGCCTGCCTGTGGCTGCATCGGCTGCTGTCCGTAATATCC
>DHJV01000019.1:0-17227 GCA_002404515.1 Lachnospiraceae bacterium UBA4711
TCTCCAAAATATATCAACCATTCTCCGAAACTATCAATATTTCTCCAAAATGCATCAGCCATTCTCAGAAACTATCAATCCTTCTACGAAATCGCATCCTTCATGCTCTTTACATACTCAAACACTGGCTGTGCAGCTTCGCGTCCGTACTTTGCGATGATCTTCACGATCGCACTTCCGACGATAACGCCATCTGCGGAGGCTGCCATCTTCTTTGCCTGCTCCGGCGTTGAGATTCCGAATCCGATTGCACAAGGAATGTCCTTCGCTTTCTTCACAAGCTCGACCATTTCACCGACATTGGTTGTGATCTCGGTTCTTGTTCCGGTTACGCCGAGGGAAGAAACACAGTAGACGAATCCATTTGCTTCCTTCGCGATCATGCTGATCCGCTCGTGTGAAGTCGGTGCGATCAAGGATACAAGATCCAGACCATACTGCTTGCAGATCGGACCAAACTCCGCCTTCTCCTCGTAAGGAATATCCGGCAGGATCAAACCATCGATGCCGATTTCCTTACAGGTCGAGATGAATTTCTCTGAACCATAAGAGAATACAACATTCGCGTAGGTCATAAACACCATCGGAATCGTGACCATCTGGCGCAGCTTGCGCACCAGATCAAACACCTTGTCTGTCGTCACTTTATCCACGCCGGTCAGTGCGCGGATATTTGCCTCCTGAATGACCGGGCCCTCTGCCGTCGGATCTGAAAAAGGGATTCCAAGCTCAATCAGGTCTGCCCCTGCATCAACCATTGCGTACACAATTTTCTCTGTTGTTTCCAAATCCGGATCACCACATGTGATGAACGGAATAAATGCTTTTCCATGCTCAAATGCTTTTGCTATATTACTCATGAAGATCCTCCCCTCTGTAACGGGCGATCGCTGCTACGTCCTTATCGCCTCGACCGGAAATATTGATAACCATAATCTGATCCTTGTCCATCTGTGGTGCCAGCTTCATTGCGTAAGCAACAGCATGTGCACTCTCAATGGCTGGAATAATTCCCTCGATTTTTGAGAGATATTCAAATGCATCCACCGCCTCATCATCTGTGATTGCCACATATTCTGCTCTGCCGATATCATGCAGATATGCATGCTCCGGCCCGATACCCGGATAGTCGAGACCTGCGGAGATCGAATAAACCGGTGCGATCTGTCCGTACTCATCCTGACAGAAGTAAGATTTCATGCCGTGGAAGATTCCCAGACGTCCGGTATTCAGGGTTGCTGCTGTCTCAAATGTATCAATGCCGCGTCCGGCTGCCTCACAACCGATCAAGCGCACACTCTTATCTTCAATAAAATGATAGAATGCACCGATTGCATTGGAACCACCACCCACACAGGCAAGTACGGCATCCGGAAGTCTGCCTTCCTTCTCCATGATCTGCTGCTTGATCTCACGGCTGATTACCGACTGGAAATCACGCACGATCGTTGGAAATGGATATGGTCCCATAACTGAACCAAGTACATAATGTGTATCATCAATCCGGCTTGTCCACTCACGGAATGTCTCAGAAACCGCGTCCTTCAGTGTACCGGTTCCGTTTTCGACTGCATGTACTTTCGCACCAAGCAGACGCATCCGGTATACATTTAATGCCTGACGGATTGTATCTTCCTTACCCATGAAGATCTCGCACTCCATACCCATCATCGCTGCAACGGTCGCCGTTGCAACGCCATGCTGACCGGCACCGGTCTCTGCGATCACCCGCGTCTTACCCATGCGCTTTGCGAGCAGCATCTGTCCGAGTACATTGTTAATCTTGTGGGAGCCGGTATGGTTCAAGTCCTCACGCTTCAGGTAGATCTTGGCTCCACCTAAGTCCTTGCTCATACGCTCTGCATAATAAAGTCTGCTCGGTCTGCCAGCATACTCATTGTATAACTCGGTCAGTTCCCGGTTGAATTCCGGGTCATCCTTGTATTTATTATAGGTTGCTTCCAATTCGTTGACGGCATTCATGATTGTTTCCGGTACATACTGACCACCATGAATTCCAAATCTTCCTTTCGACATCTCTTGTCCTCCTTATGTATATGTAGTGCCCCTCACATTCGGGTAACACCACATCGCTTTCGCTCTGTGGTATATCATCATAAATGTAAATTAAGTTCTATATACTGATTTCAAATGTACAATACAGAACATGTCATTCTCTTACTATCTTCACAACTTCCACCATCTTGTCGAAGTCCTTGCTTCCGTCTGTCTCGATTCCGGAGCTTACATCCAGCCCGTAGCTTCCAAGTGCTGCTGCCTCCCGCAGGTTTCCTGCGTGAAGTCCGCCAGCTAAAAAATACGGTTTTCCGAATAACACTCCTTCTGCGGTATCTCCGGCGGCCGCCTTTGCCTCCCGCAACAGCTCCCAGTCAAACGCTTCTCCGGTTCCGCCAAGCACACCCTTGCGGTAGGTATCTAACAGCAGATAATCAACCGGAAGTGCAGCTGCCTGCCGTATCTGTTCGACCGTCTGCACCTTGACCGCCTTGATCACCGGCACATCACATACCTCGCGCAGACGTCTGATATAATCCGCATCTTCCTCGCCATGCAGCTGAATCATGTCGATACAGCCATCCTGCACAAGCGATGTAATCACGGAAATATCTTCATTGACGAACACGCCGACAGCCGGAATCTCCGCATTCAACGCTTCCCGGAATTTCTTTGCCTGTGCGGCACCGATCTTCCGTCTCGTATTCGCAAATATAAATCCGACGAAATCCGGCTTGACCTGATTTGCATATTCGATATCACACGGCTTCATCATGCCACATAATTTAATCTTCTGCATTTCACTTTCCTTCCAGCCTATTCCTTACTTATCCTGCCTTACACACCACTTTGATCACCTGACATGCACTTACATTCCCCGCAGTTCATCCAAAGCCTGCTTCTTGTTCTCACTGCGCATCAGTGTCTCACCGATCAGCACCGCATCCGTTCCATTTTCCAGAAGCTTCGCAATGTCTTCTGCCGTCTTAATTCCGCTCTCTGAGACAAATGCGACTTCCTTCGGTACCATCTTGCGATACCGGGCGGAATTGTTGATATCCACCGTAAATGTCTTCAGATCCCGGTTATTCACACCGATAATCGATGCCTCCGCGCGAAGCGCCATCTCTACTTCCTGCTCATCGTGTGCCTCGACCAGTGCCGACATGCCAAGCTCGGTTGCGATTGCCTGATACTCCTCTAACTCCGACTGGGAAAGAAGCGAACAAATCAGCAGGATTGCTGATGCACCAAGCGTCCGTGCCTGATAGATCATATACGGATCAATCGTAAAATCTTTTCGTAATACCGGAATCTTCACATGCTGGGTAATCTCTTTTAAGTACATGTCCTTTCCCTGAAAATAATACGGTTCCGTGAGACACGAGATAGCGGATGCGCCCGCCATCTCATATTCCTTCGCAATCTCCAGATACGGGAATTCCTCTGCGATCACGCCCTTGGACGGGGACGCTTTCTTTACCTCACAGATAAACGAAATGCCCGGACTCTTCAAGGTCTGGTAAAACGGAAATAATCTCGGACGGTTTCCTTTCGGCAATTCCGCTGCCAGCCGCTCCGCCTCATTCCGCATATTGAAAAATGGTATTTGTTTTTTATCTTCTTCCACACGCGCCCGTGTCTTTTCTGCTATCTCATCTAATATCATGCTTAAACTCCCTTATGCCATTTTCCTGTAAGTAATTGATGTTTGCAAATTATGCATTTGTTTCCTCTATAAATTTCTCAAGAGTTGCAAGCGCCTTGCCGCTTGTGATCATCTCTCGTGCCTCTTTGATGCCTTCCTCGATGCTCACATTTTTTGCAACATGGATGGCTGCACCTGCATTGATCAGCACAGCATCAAGCTTCGCACCCGTTACCTTTCCTTCAAGGATTTCCTTCACTAATGCTGCATTTTCCTCCGGTGTACCACCGACTAAGTCTTCCTTCTTGCATCGTGTGAATCCGAACTGCTCCGGTGTGATCGTGTACTTTGTGATCTTACCATCGGCAAGCTCGCAAACCTCAGTATCTGCACTCATAGATATCTCATCCAGGCAATCCATGCCATAGACAACCATTGCACGCTTCAATCCAAGATCCTTCAACGCATTTGCAACCGTGTCGAGCAGATCCTCACTGTACACGCCAAGCAGCTGGTATGTATTGTATGCCGGGTTTGTCAGAGGACCTAAGATATTGAATACAGTTGGAACACCGATGGCTTTTCTGACCGGACCGACATAACGCATTGCCGGATGATATTTCTGCGCAAATAAGAAGCACAGGTTTGTATCCTTCAATACCTTCACATTCTTCTCTGGCTCTAACATCAGATTGACACCGAGTGCTTCAAGACAATCCGCCGTTCCGCATTTGCTGGAAGCTGCGCGGTTTCCGTGCTTGGCAACTGCCACACCTGCCGCTGCGGTTACGATTGCTGCCGTAGTCGAAATGTTAAATGTGTTCGAACGGTCTCCACCGGTTCCAACAATATCGATCACATCCATATCGCCGCGGTCAAGCTTCGTTGCAAAGCTGCGCATACCTTCGGCACAGGCGGAAATCTCTTCGGCCGTCTCCCCTTTCATATGCAAGGCTACCAGAAATGCTGCAACCTGTGACTGTTCTGCCTCACCGCTCATGATTTCCTTCATAACCTGAAGGGCTTCTTCTCTTGTCAGATTCTCTTTATTCATTGCTTTGCTGATTGCTTCTTTTATCATTGTTTTGTCCTCCTTATTTCATTTACCAAGTCTATGCTTAATAATTCTCTGCAGTCGCGCCTGGGTAGCGCCCCCTCACATTCGTTCGGCGGCAGATTGTCGGGCGCATCCTAAATATGAACCTACGGTTCATATGCACCCTCCTCTCGCTCGGTTCAGCACGCAGCGGTACTAAATTCGTGCTCCGCACTCATTAAGTGCCGGCGTGCTTCAACGGTCTGCTTAAGAATTGTAAATCATCACCTGAGAGCCATATAATTACTGTTCACATGTAACATGTAAAAACCGTTCCATTATTGCTCTTCCATCCGGTGTAAGTATTGACTCCGGGTGGAACTGTACGCCGTATACCGGGTAATCCCGGTGCTCCACTGCCATGATCTCGCCGTCCTCTGTACGGGCGATCACCTTCAGCACTTCCGGAAGCTTATCCTCTTCCGCTGCGAGGGAATGATATCTGGCTGCCTGCAGCTTCGGTTCCATTCCCTTGAAGATGACGCTGTCGGTGTCGAGATCAACGATGGACATCTTTCCGTGCATCAGTTTCTTCGCATATCCAACCTCGCCGCCGAATGTCTCACAAATTGCCTGATGTCCGAGACACACACCGAGGATTGGAATCTTACCTTTGAAGTAGTCAATCACTTCCTCACAAATTCCGGCATCCTTTGGTCTGCCCGGTCCCGGTGATACGATGATGTGATCGGGAGCCAATGCTTCAATCTCCGCAATTGTCATCTCATCGTTTCGGATCACCTTGATGTCCGGTCGGATCATTCCGACAAGCTGATATAAGTTGTAAGAAAAACTATCGTAATTATCAATCAGTAATATCATGCTGCCATCTCCTTCCTTAGTCTGTCATTTCCTGTGAAATCTCGATTGCTTTCATCACAGCCTTTGCCTTATTGATACATTCCTGATATTCATTCTCCGGTACACTGTCTGCCACGATTCCGGCGCCGCTTCGTACGAATACTTTTCCATTCTTCTTATAAGCGATCCGGATTGCAATACAGGTATCTAAATTTCCGGTGAAATCGATATATCCGATCGCGCCTCCATAGATGCCACGCTTGTTATTCTCCAGCTCGTTGATGATCTCGCAGGCACGGATCTTCGGTGCACCAGACAGGGTTCCTGCCGGAAGAATCGCATCGACCGCATCTGTTACCGAACAGTCTGCTCTCAATTCTCCGCGTACCGTAGAGCCGATATGCATGACGTGCGAATATCGCTCGATGCTCATGTATTTTTCCACTTCCACGCTTCCAAACTTGCTGATCTTACCAATATCATTTCTTCCGAGATCGACGAGCATGTTGTGTTCGGAACGCTCTTTCTCATCTGCCAGAAGTTCCTCTTCATTGCGAAGATCTTCTTCCTTTGTCTTTCCTCTCGGTCTGGTTCCAGCCAGCGGGAAGGTATGCAGCACACCATTTTCCAGCTTGACCAGTGTCTCCGGGGAAGCTCCTGCTACCTCGATGTCGTCACCGCTGAAGTAGAACATATACGGCGATGGGTTGATAGTACGAAGTACACGGTAGGTGTTCAACAGGCTTCCGGAGAAATCTGCCTCCAACCGGTTCGATAACACAACCTGGAAGATATCGCCTTCGTATATATAATTCTTCGCTTTCTCTACCATGTTGCAGAAGGCTTCCTTGTCAAATAATTTCCGGTATTCGGATGTCATCTTTGCCGGTTCTACCTCTGCTTCCTCTCCATGCTTAATCAGCTCAATGATCTCGGAAATTTCCTCCACTGCATGGACATAATTTTCCGTCAGGTTATCGGTCTTCGCATTCGCAATGATGAGCATCTTCTGCTTCACATTATCAAATGCAATTACCTTATCGAACAGCATCAGATCTACATCGTTAAACCCTTCCTCATCCTCCGCATCCAGATTCAGCTTCGGTTCGCTGTATTTGATGTAATCATATGCGAAATATCCAACCAGTCCGCCGGTAAATGTCGGGAATCCTTCGAGCTTCGGACTCTTGTAATCTGCTAAGATCTCGTTGATACAGGCTTCCGGGTGCTGTACCATTTCCTCCCGGATAACGTTTCCATTCACATCGGTAACCTTCAGCTTTCCGTTCATGCATGTCACACAGAGCTTTGGCTTGTAACCAAGGAATGTATAGCGTCCCCAGTTCTCCTGATTCTCCACACTCTCTAACATATAACAATGCTTGCTTGCTTTTTTCAGTATCTTCAATACCTGCATCGGTGTGCGGATATCGGAATAGATTTCCTTCAAAACCGGGACAACTTTGTAATCCTTCTGATACCGCATTGCTTCTTCTAATGTTGGTCTGATCATCTCCAAACTCCTTTCTTCGTGACATGGTTCCAATAACTTCGGCTCATTTTTTCTAACAAAAAAAGTCCCTGACAAAATATACTTTTGTCAAGGACGGAATTCCCGCGGTGCCACCTTGCTTCATGAGATTTTCTCTCATGCTCTTTCAGAATACTATTATATTCCATGCAACTAACGTATGCGAACGTCATAGAATACTCAGAGCAGATGCTCCTTTGACTATGCCCTCCGTGGTCCATTTGCTACCCTGCGTTCGACTCGGTTCTCAGCTTCCCGAATTCTCTGTGCGTGCACGATGTAACGTTATCTCCACATCATTGGTTTCGTGTCACTATTCATTTTCGATAGGTTTATACTACTCTACTTCGGAAAAAATGTCAATAACCTTTTTTCGGTTATTTTTCCTCTGTCAAACCCATTTTAGCTTAATGCACCCAGGCGTTCTGCAAGTGCCTGCAGTTCACTGACGATATCGCCAACCTCCACAACGATCGAGCTGTTTTCCTCACTGCTCTCGAGTGTGATACTTGAATGAGCAGTAACTTCCTCGGTTGCTGCAGAGATTGTCTGGATGCTGTCCACAATTGCTTCGTTCGACTGTGCCAGTGAAGATACAAGTCCGGTCAGTTCCTCTGTCAACTGATGAATATCCTGTGTCCGGCTTGCAATCGTCTCAAAACTGGATGCAGTCTCTGTCGCTGCGATACTCTGCAGCTTATTGTTATCGATCAGGTAGCTGACAACATTTACAACTTCGGTCAGCTCCTCTGAAATATTTCCAATCAGCTCTGCGATGTTCACCGTTGCTTCCTGTGTCTGATCTGCAAGAGCAGAAATCTCTGATGCAACAACCGCAAAGCCCTTACCGGCTTCGCCAACTCTTGCCGCCTCAATGCTTGCGTTCAGTGAAAGCAGGCTTGTCTGATCGGTAATATTTCCGATGATATCGACGATGTTCTGCATCTGGCTTGCATAGGCTGTCAGTTTATCAAGCTCGGTTGCTACTTTCTTGCTCGCCTCATCGCTTGTCTCAACCTGCGAAATCAACTCATCAATCTTGTTCTTGCCCTGGGCAACTTCCTCACTTGCCTCGTTCATGTCACTTTCAATCGTATCTGATACATTCTCCACACGTTCGATTACATGCTGGATCTCTTCTGTCTTAAGGAGCTGGGACTGTACAGAATCTGCGGTATCATTTGTTCCATTCGTTACTTCTTCCATGGAAGCCTTTGTCTTTGTAACAGAATCCTCCAATGTTGTCATCTTCTCAGATACTGCCAGAATATCGCCGATCATGTTCTCAGAGATCTCCAGAATCTGCTCCAACATGGCAGACACAGACTCCTTTTCCTTCGTGATTGCTTTCATCTTCGCCTCATTGTTCGAGATGATGACATTCGTTGCCATCACCATAAATACTGCAAATAACAATGTAAAGCCAATCCGGATCTCAACATTCGGCAGATCCTCCGATGTGATCATACCATTTGCTGCCATATAAATCACATGAACCAGATTAATCAGGAACATGCCGCCCGCGGCGCCAAAGCTCAGCCGTTTCTGTCCATACACAAGCACGAACAAACTAACAAGTGCACCATACACGAATGCAACCGGTGACACAGTTGTAAATATCGTAAATGTATAGAATACAGCATATGAACAAATCAGAATCCGCTTCAGATTCTCGCTCGCCGGATTCCGCTTATACTCGATCCAGATTGCTGCAAGTGGCAGGATTGAAAGTGCTGCAAAGATTGCAAAATACCCTCCTGTACGACTGCCCTTGATGACCTCCACAAGATAGCATGCCAGTAAAATTGCATTGTAGATGGAATATCCAATCACTGTAAACCGGTTTGCGCGGCTCGTTCCTTCCAGACTATCCAGCGTATTTTTTACTTCTGCGACTTTTTCCTGCATCTTTTCCTGCATATTATCATGCGCTGCAGTCATCGCTTCTCTTATATTTTCTTCCATAAAGCGCGTTCCTCCTATGTTGTATATTTATATCTTGTCCTGCTTATGATTCTACCATATTAGTATCGGCTCCACAAAGCAGGAATCAATTATTTTGAAAGATTCTTCAGCTCTTCTACCAACTGCATATCTTCCGGTTTCACCTTCATGTTTGTACAAAGATTCTTTCCTTCTGCTGTTGTCACGTTGATCTCAATAATCGAACCTTCTCCGATCTGTGTTGATGCCGCCTTGAAAAAAGCCGGAAGCTTCGGATGGTTCGTTGTAAACTGTGCCAGCAGTCCTTTTGCCTTCATTAAATTCATTGGATTCATGTCTGTCTACTCTCCTTTAGCCCAATCAAATGATGTCCGCACCGCCTTTTCCCAGCCGCGTATACGTACATTCTTCTCTTCTTCTGTAATCTGTGGTTCAAATATCCGTTCCGTCTGTGCATTGCTCCGGATCTCGTCCATATCCTTCCAATAGGAAACAGCCAGCCCTGCCAGATATGCCGCACCAAGTGCTGTTGACTCCACACATACCGGCCGCCGTACCGGAACCTGTATAATATCCGCCTGTGTCTGCATCAGATAGTTATTCGCGCTGGCACCACCATCGACATTCAACGACTGCAGATGGATGCCGGAATCCTGATTCATCGCCGCAAGCACATCTGCCACCTGATAGGCAATCGAATCGAGCGTTGCACGCACGATATGTTTTTTATTCACTCCACGTGTCAATCCCACAATCGTACCTCGCGCGTAGCTGTCCCAATACGGAGCTCCAAGTCCGGTAAATGCTGGAACGACGTAACAGCCTGCTGTATCGTCCACCTGTGTGGCAAGCGCTTCACTCTGTGCCGCATCCCGGATAAATTCCATCTCATCACGCAGCCATTGGATTGCTGCTCCTGCAACGAAGATCGAACCTTCGAGTGCATAATTGATCTTTCCATCTCTGCCCCAGCCGATCGTCGTGACAAGACCATGCTTGGAAAGAATCGGTGTCTCTCCGGTATTCATCAGAAGGAAACAACCGGTTCCATATGTATTCTTCGCATCGCCTGCCTGAAAACAATTCTGTCCAAAGAGCGCTGCCTGCTGATCGCCTGCAGCACCCGCGATCGGGATCTCGCCGCCCAGCAGATTCGTGCATGTATATCCATAAACCTCACTGTTCGAGCGCACCTCTGGCAGCATGTATTCCGGAATATCTAACAGCTTTAAGATATCTGCATCCCACTGGAGCGTGTGGATGTTGAACATCATCGTCCGCGACGCATTGGAATAATCCGTCACATGCACCGCGCCTCCGGTCAGCTTCCAGATGAGCCATGTCTCTACCGTTCCAAACAACAGCTCCCCGGCTTCCGCGCGCTGCCTTGCCTGAGGTACATGGTCTAACACCCATTTTACCTTTGTCGCAGAGAAATACGGATCTAAGATCAGACCGGTCTTTTGCTGGATCATATCTTTGATTGGACGCACATTTCCTTCTGCATCCGTCATCGTCTGTCCAAGCAATGCTTCGCAATATTCTGCGGTTCTCCGGCACTGCCACACAATCGCATTGCAGATTGGCTGTCCAGTCTTCTTATCCCAGATGATCGTTGTCTCCCGCTGGTTCGTAATTCCAATAGCTGCGATATCCTCTGCTGTCACATTGATCTTGGACATCGCCTCCACTGCCACACCAAGCTGTGTGGACCAGATCTCGTTTGCATCATGTTCCACCCAGCCTGGCTGCGGAAATATCTGTGTAAATTCTTTCTGCGCCATACTCACGATCGTACCGCTCTTATCAAATAAGATACAACGGTTGCTTGTTGTACCGGCATCAAGCGCCATAATATAGCGTTTCTTTTGTTTCTCCAATTTCCGTTCCTCACTTTTGTCCAAATATTCTCTGATATCCGTAATTTAACTTCTGTTCCGGTTCCACAGCAGCCGCCATCTCCTGTGTCTCCATCCGCACCTGAATCTGACGCGCTTCCTGCATACGATTCTCACATTCCAGATTGCCGCAGTTCATACAGATGCCCTGACACTGCTGCCATGGATTATCGGATAACAACGCGAAAAATACCACACTTTTTGATGGTTGCAGCACACCGTATTCATTCGCCGTGATATCATTTTCCTGACCGATCTCTGCCGGTTGTCTGCCATAGACCTCCGCAAGCAGCTTCTGCATACCATCCAGAGGAATTTCATCCCCGACAAACACATAGCGCTTCACATAGCGCCGATGGAATTTCGGATAGCTCTGATTGAAATCCGCATACATCTGCAAAAGCAGCTCATTTGCCACACACTCCACCATATAGCTTTCCGATAACGCGTGCTCCCGCTCATAATATTCCTGCAGACGATCCACACCTTCGCCAAGTGTCATCGCCACAAGCGCCGACTGTTCTGCATCGAGAAGCGGAACGCCCCTCATCCGTGTGTTGATCCGATAGATTGCATACGGTGCCATGTAAGTGCGAACCTTCTCATATACCTGCTGCAACGTTTCTTTTTCTTCTGTGGAAAAATGATATTTGCGCATCACCTGCTCGATAAATGCGTCCTTATTTGGTTGTTCAACTGCCATTCTGACTTTCATAGTTCCACTCTTACCGTTTAATTTTTTATAAAATCATATATGTCTTGATATACCCGTTTTCTGCCTTTTTCATTCAGAATTTCGTGACGCATGCCTTTGTACATTGCGCCCCGGACATCCGTATATCCAAGATCCTTCATAAAATGAATTGCTTTTCCAAAATCACTTGGACTGATCGCACATGGATCATCCTTGCCGGAGAAGAACTTGATTGGCAGATCCTTATGCTTCATCTGCCAGCCATCCTTACTGTATGTCTCCTGCAGAAGATAGACCAGATTCTCATAGCCATCTAATGTAAATGTGAAATTGCAATACCGGTCATTGTTGTATTTTTCTACCGCATCGCGATCAGAATTGATCCACGCATGCTGTAATTTTTCCTTCTTAAACCGTCTCTCATAGCTCGAATTCATCATGATATAATCCATAAGCTTTGAGTGCTTGCGTCTGCCCTTGCATCCACGGAGAATCTTCAATAACCGCAGTCCCGGTGCAATACCATGCCGCATCGAAGGACTTCCGACGATCACTGCCTTGTCGATCTCATCGTCATACCGCTTCAGATAACACCGGGCTACGAGAGAACCCATACTGTGTCCAAGCAGAATATATGGCACATCTCCGACACTCTCTTTAATCAGTTCTGTCACCTGATGTGCATCTTCAATCAAGCCATCATATCCAGCATCGTAGAAGTACCCAAGATCTGCGTCACTCACGACGCTGCTGCCATGTCCACGATGATCATGGATCACACACAGATACCCTTTCTCTGCCAGATACTTCATAAAATCATAATACCGTTCCTTGTGTTCACACATTCCATGCAAAATCTGCACCACACCGATGATCTTTCCTTCCGGTGCAACTGTCATCGCATGAATCTCAAGCTTATCTGCATGTGAATGAAATTTAAACTCTCTATATTTGACTGCCATGTATAGCCTCCTGTCTATTTAACGCCACATTTCTTACAAATATCCTGCAGACAGCACACATCACAATGCGGCTTCGTGCGCGCACTGCACACATCTCTGCCATGATATACCAGCCGGTGACATAAATCACTGCCCTCTTCCGGTGGGATGATCTTCCACAATGCCATCTCGACCTTCTTCGGATCTTTCTCGCCATCCACCAGTCCCATCCGGTTCACCAGACGAATACAATGTGTATCTGTCACGATCGCAGGTTTACCGAATACATCGCCCATGATCAGGTTTGCACTCTTTCTTCCAACACCCGGAAGTGCCAGCAGCGCGTCAAAATCATCCGGTACATTGTCCTGATATTGCTCGTGCAATACTTTCATGCATGCACAGATATCTTTCGCCTTGCTTCTTCCAAGTCCACACGGACGCACGATTGCCTCTACATCCTCCGGCTTCGCCTCTGCAAGTTCTGCTACGGTCGGATATTTCGCATACAGATCCTGCACCACGATATTGACTCTCGCATCGGTACATTGTGCCGCCAGACGCACCTCGACCAGCAGCTTCCACGCTTCATCATACTCCAAAGTACATGTGGCATCCGGGTACGCTTCCCGCAAACGTTCTATAATTATAGCAGCTCGCTGTTTCTTCGTCATTGCATAGTTTCTCCATTATTTTATCTTTTTTATCATACCAAATTTCATACAAAATGAAAACCTTTTTCTCCTGCGTTTTAACTTGGATTTTTGTATCTTGACGTATTCATTTTTACTCTTGTATAATATTATAACCAAGTAAAGTAATTGACGCATCTTTCTATATCGTCAAACAAGCATATTATACAACTGGAGGAACCGGATATGGATTTACGCATACAGAAAACAAGGCAGAATATTTTTCAGGCATTCATTGAACTTCGGGAGAAATATCCTTTGGAGAAAATTACCGTCAAGGAACTGACCGAACGAGCACAGATCAGCAAGCAGACCTTTTATCTGCACTACCGGGATATGTATGATCTGTCCGAGCGCATTGAACAGTCCATGATTCAGGAGATGTTAAAAGAACTTCCTTACCCGGAAAATATCCTTACCCATACAGGCGAGGTCACAAAACAGTTGTTCCAGAAAGCAATCGATCAGGGGCATAATTTCCGGATTGTCTTTTCCGGTTCCCGTGTCAGCGCACTCACAGAAGGTCTGGAAACTTCCCTCAAAAATGCATTATACGAGAAATGTCCAAAATACCGCACTGATCTCCGTGCCAATATTCTCATCACAATTCTGGTTCAGGGCTGTTACCACGCCTACGAGCAGTATTCAACGATTGATCAGGATCGTGTTGTCTCTATCATCAGTAAAATCGCAGATGAAATCTCGAACGAATGTAAATAAAAGAAAATCTGAAAATGCAAAAGCGGTCAACTTGGGGATAGTTGACCGCCAGCTGCGTTATCAAATAACGCGAAGGAGAAATGTGTGTCTTGTGACACTAATATGAATCTTGGGGGGATTCTATATATATAAAGCATTCTCATGCTTTATACCAATCTCATAAGACTTCCTTCCTCTTTTGTCGATTCGTCTCTACACGAGTTATCTTTTGTAGAAATGTATCTCTTGAAGTCTATGGTTGTATAATACAGATTTTTTTTGTTTTTTTATATCAAATATATGTCTTTTTTTGCATCATTATGATATACTATAAAAAAATTTAAAAAGAGAGAAATTTTTAGGATTTTAGAAGGAGTATCTATGAATATTGACAAAGAAGTAAACTTGAAATTATTTCATCAACAACAGGAGCAAAGCCGTCATCTGGACTACGAAAAAGAATTTGGCATCTACAAAGCAATCGCCAACGGCAACATGGAAGAGGTAAAAGCCCGTCATAAAGAATACGAGGAGCACAAAGGCTACACAACTGGCGAGGACAGAAATGGTGTGTTATCTGCCGATCCATTACAAAATGCCAAATATCACTTTGTTATTCTTGCAGCCATGACAAGCCGTTTCTGTGCACAGTATGGTCTTCCACGCGAAGTTGCCTACAGCATGAGCGACATCTTTATCCAGCGCATGGATGTATGCAAGAAAAAGGAAGAGGTCGACAAGCTTCAAACCGAAATGATCATGAGCTATACCAAAGCGATGCAGGATAACCGCAGCAAGGGAATCTATTCCAAACAGATCGTCAAATGTGTCGACTATATCCATGCAAACCTGCAGCAGGAACTTCGTTTGGAGAGCATCGCGGAATACCTCAATATGAACCCAACGTACCTGTCCCGTTTGTTTAAAAAGGAAATGGATGTCTCCATCTCTGCCTACATCAAGACCGAACGTTTAAAAACCGCGGCACACCTGCTGCAATACAGTAATTATTCCATCTCTGAAATTTCAGAGTATTTAAACTTCTCCTCCCAGAGCCATTTCACAAGCTCTTTTCAGGAGTTATATGGTCTCACACCGAAAAAGTACCGGGATTTACACACAAGCTGCGAATCTCCGGATCTGGAAGAACCTGAAAACTAGTACCTACGATTGCGCGGCAATCTGTGCTGCCAGATCTTCCAGATACATCCATCGTTCCATCTTTTCTGCCAGCGTTTGTTCGAGCTGTTCCTGCTCTTCATAGAGCCGTTGCAGTTCGGAGGAATTGCTGGCATTTTTTTCCATTGCTGCTTTATTTTCTTCGAGTTTCTGCTCCAATGCAGCGATATCATCCTCAATCGTATCATATTCCCGCTGTTCCTGATACGAAAGCTTCAGCTTCTTCGTACGCGGTTTTTCTTTCCAGTTATCTGACTTTCCGGTCTTCGGTTCGGCGGTCTCTGTCTTCGTTCCCGCAGACTTCTCCGCCGCCTGCTGTTCGTACAAAACCCGTGTCTCGTAATCGGTGTAACCACCCTCGCTCTGCCAGAGCGTTCCATCCGGACGGAATGCAAAAATACGGCGTACCACACGGTCTAAGAAATAACGGTCATGGCTGACTGCAACAACAATTCCCTGAAAAGAATCCAGATAATCTTCTAAGATCGTCAATGTCGTGATATCCAGATCGTTCGTTGGCTCATCTAATATAAGAACATTCGGTGCGGACATCAGTACCTTACACAGATACAATCGTCTGCGCTCGCCGCCCGATAATTTCCCGATCAGACCATACTGGGCTTCCCCCCGGAACAAAAAACGCTCCAGCAGTCTTGCCGCAGTAATCTTTCCTTCATCTGTCTCTACATATTCTGCCACGTCGCGGATATAATCGATCACCCGCTGGTTCGGATTCATATCCTTACCAAGCTGGATTTCCTGTGCGAAATAGCCAATCTTCACCGTCGGGCCAATCACAACACTTCCACTGTCCGGCTCCAATATCCCCTGCATGATCTTAAGCAGCGTACTTTTCCCACAGCCATTTCTGCCAACGATTCCAATTCGGTCATCTTTCAAAAAATGATAGGTAAAGTCATGAATAATCGTCTGGTTGCCAAAGCTTTTTTCAATGTGGTCAAGTTCTATAGTCGTCCGTCCAAGCCTTGATGAAACGGAGCCAATTTCTACCTGTGCATCCTTCACCGGAGCGGATTTGCCTTTCATCTCCTCGTAGCGTTCCAGTCTTGCTTTCTGTTTCGTTGATCTGGCTCTGGCACCACGCTTTACCCATTCGAGCTCCACACGCAGAATCGACTGCCGCTTACGCTCCTGCGCATCTAAGATGTCCTCGCGGAGTGTCTTTCCCTCCAGAAATCCGGAATAGTTTGTCGCATACGAATAGATCTGTCCTTTATCCACTTCGATGATCCGGTTTGCCACACTGTCAAGGAAATAACGGTCATGGGTTACCATGATAATCGAGCCTTTGTATGCACGCAGTTCACCCTCCAACCATGTCGACATCTCACTGTCCAGATGGTTGGTCGGCTCGTCTAAGAGTAATATATCTGCTTTTGCAAGTAATGCAGATACGAGCGCCAGACGTTTGCGCTGTCCACCGGATAAATGTCCGCATGTCTCTTCAAAGTCTGTGATGCCAAGCTTCGTCATCATCGTTTTTGCTTCACTCTCGACCGTCCAGTGATTTTCCTCTGTGGCGTGTCCCCGCACAACTGCCTGCAGCACGGTATCTGTCGCTTCAAATTCCGGTGTCTGTGGCAGATATTGCACTGTGTAGTGATTTGCCAGTATCACGTTTCCGGAATCTGGTTTTTCTATACCTGCAATCATCTTCAGAAGAGTGGATTTGCCGGTACCGTTGATTCCGATGATTCCGGCTTTCTCGCCTTCCTGCAGGAAGAAGGATGCCTTGTCAAAAAGTTTGCGTTCGCCATATGCTTTTGTGATTTCATCGACAGTTACGATGTTCATGTGTTCGCTCCTATTTTCTATTCATCTAGGGATTTGGACAGTTGCGATATATAGAAATTTGTGAATTTTACGTGTATATCCGTTTTTGAAAATAACAAATGTATTGAAACTAAGAAGTACTAAATGTTCTGACACACACATCCATCCTGTACGCAACCGCCGCACGGGTATTGCCCCCTCGCTTCGCTCGTCGGCAGATTGTCGGGCACATCCTAAATATGAATCTGCGATTCATATGCGCCCTCCGCTCGCCATCCATGGCTCAGTGGCGGC
>DHJV01000019.1:17271-20484 GCA_002404515.1 Lachnospiraceae bacterium UBA4711
CATCGTGTTCAAACATTGCTGATTTTATACAGAACATTAAGTACTTCTAAGTTCCAAACATATTTATATTTCCAAAAACGGATACACACTAATTCACAAATTTCTATAATATTCGCAACTGTTCAAATCCACAAACTGTATCAATTATTTATATAATGCTACCTAGTTAACGATCATTCATAATCCGGCAGATTTAATAACTTTCGACTTAGATCTATCAGTTCTTGTCTACCCGATGAATTTATGATTTGTACGTTTCCTTTGTGGTCATCCGTGCGCAGCAAGCCTTGTACTTTCAGGCGGCGCATAAGTTCACGGGAGGTGCCGAGGCTGCCATCGATCAGCTGGATGTCACGGTCACCAAGGAAATGGCGAAGTTCTTTCTTGAGGAACGGATAGTGTGTACAGCCAAGGACGATGGATTCTGTGTCGTCTGTCAGGACGGGGTTCAGTTTTTCTGCGAAATAATCGTCTAATTCCTGTCCGTCCAGATCACCATGCTCGACGAACTCCATCAATCCGTCACACTGGACCGGAACGATATCTGCCTGTTCCCGATACTTGGCTAAGAGATTCTGGAACTTCTCCTGTTTGAGCGTCATCGGGGTTGCCATCACTAAGATTCTGCCTCCATGACTTTCGGTCACGGCTGGCTTCACAGCCGGTTCGATTCCCACGATCGGCAGCTCCGGATATGTATTTCGCAGCAGGCGCACAGCTGCACTTGTCGCTGTATTACACGCTACCGCCAATCCTTTGATTCCCATATCCAACAGCTTTTCCACGACAGCAAATGTCAATTTCCGTATCTCCGCCTGCGGCTTCACACCATATGGCGCATGCAGGGAATCTCCGTAATATATAAAATCTTCCTTCGGCATCAGCTTTACGGCTTCGCGCAACACGCTGAGCCCGCCAAGCCCCGAATCCATAAATCCGATTGGAAGTCTTTGTTTTTCCTGTAAATGATCTGTTTCTGACATGTTATAACCTTCTTATTTTTTATCTCGTCGTTGATTAGCATCCGATTTCTTTCACACTATGCCAGCTTGTACATGTCCAATCACCGCAATGCCCATTTTACCACACATGCAGGTACTTGTACAAATGAAAATCGCAAGGTGCTGCGCGGATTGCTCCGTACACCTTGCGATTTCTCTATGTCTGGGTTCTATTTACACTTATTTTGTTGTATCGGTCTTTCGTACCTTATCACGCACAGAGAGCACCATAGATGGCGATACCGAAAGCTCGTCAATTCCCATCTTCAGGAATGTTTCTGTCAGTGTTGTATCCGCGCCAAGCTCGCCACAGATTCCAACCCAGCAGTTTTCCTTATGTCCATTGTCGATCACCATCTGGATCATGCGCAGAATTGCAGGATGGTGGGAATCATAAAAATCATCCAGCTTTGGATTCTGGCGGTCGATTGCCAGCGTATACTGTGTCAGGTCATTCGTTCCGATGCTGAAGAAGTCAACCTCCTTCGCAAGCTCTGCACTCATCATAACTGCGGCTGGTGTCTCGATCATGATACCCTGCTCGACCCCGCCATATGGAAGTCCCTGTGCATCTAACTCTGCTTTCACTTCGTCAACGATTGCATGAATCTTTTGTACTTCCGCCACGGAAATGATCATCGGATACATGACGCCGATATTTCCATAATAGCTTGCACGGAAGATTGCACGAAGCTGTGTCTTGAAGATTTCCGGCTGTGTCAGGCAGATACGGATTGCACGATAGCCCATTGCCGGGTTGTCTTCTTTATCCAGATTGAAATAATCCACCT
Source organism: Lachnospiraceae bacterium UBA4711 (assembly GCA_002404515.1). Lineage (GTDB taxonomy): Bacteria > Bacillota > Clostridia > Lachnospirales > Lachnospiraceae > Coprococcus_C. Next base: position 19,064 of record DHJV01000019.1, read on the forward strand.
GCTTATCTGCACCGATATCCAATGTACGGATAATGACCTTCTTGCCAGCCATATTTTCTGCAACTGTTTTATAAGCCTGAAACTGCTCTTCTTCCGTCGGGAATGTATTGCTCTCGAGATACAGGAACTCGCTTCGGAAAAGGCCGATGCCCTCCGCATCATTCTGCAGGGCAGAAGCGACATCCGCAACGCCGCCGATGTTCGCATAGAGCTTGATTTTCTTTCCATCGAGCGTGACATTTTCCTTGCCTTTCAGTTCCTGCAGCAAGCGTTTCTTCTCTTCGACTTCCTGCTTCTTGCTCTCATATTCTTTTACGATATCGTCCGTCGGCTCTACGTAGACGCTGCCATTATAGCCATCGACAACTGCAAATTTGCCATCTACAGTTTCCTCGAATTTGACACCGATCAATGCCGGAATGTTCATCGTCCGCGCCAGAATCGCTGTATGGGAATTGGTCGAACCATGTCTTGTCACAAATGCAAGCACCTTCGACTTATCAAGCTGTACCGTCTCACTTGGTGCCAGATCATCTGCCAGCAGAATCACCGGTTCATCACCATCTAATACGTTGTCTTTCTTTCCCTGCAGGATCTTCACAACCCGGTTGGAAATATCCTTCACATCTGCGGCACGTGCCTTCATATAATCATCGTCCATCGCGGCGAACATATCGGAGAAGTTATCGCCAGTCGCCGCAACGGCATACTCGGCATTGATGCCCTGACTCTCGATCATGTGCGTGATTGCTTCCACATAATCAAGGTCATCCAGCATCATCTGGTGTACGTCGAAAATCATCGCATTGACTTCGCCTACTTCCACCAGTGCCTTTTCATAGAGTGCCTGTAACTGCTCCTTCGCGGTTTCCTTTGCCTCCTCAAATCGCTTTACTTCTGCGGCTGTATCCTCGATCTTTACACGTTTGACAGTACTTTCATCCTTGTTATAAACGGATATCCGACCGATTGCAATTCCGCCAAATACACTTTTTCCTTTTAATTCCTGCATACTCTCACCCGGCTGTATAAGACCTTTCCTTTCTTCGTACCTCGATTACAGGTTCTCTTTCATAAATGCAGAGAGTGCTGCGATTGCCTCATCTTCCTGCTCACCGTCTGCCTGCAAAGTCACCTCATGTCCCTGCTTTGCGCCAAGACTCATAACTCCCATGATACGCTTTGCGTCAACGCTTCTTCCGTCCTTTGCGATCGTTACCTTGCAAGGATAAGCGGCTGCGAGCTTTACAAGCTGTCCGGCTGGTCTTGCGTGGATTCCCTGTGCATCTGTAATTACATAACTAAACTCTTTCATAATTTTATTCTCCTTTTCATTTTATGATTATTCCAAAATCTATGTTTTCTTTCTGAGTTGCGTACACTACACATTCTACGCAGACGCGCTCTCGCTCACTTCCACA
>DHJV01000048.1 GCA_002404515.1 Lachnospiraceae bacterium UBA4711
GAGTAGGAGCAAAGTGGCAAAAAGCCGGAAGATTGCTCCAAGAGGAAACAAAGAGGAAGCAAGCGAGTAGGAGCAAAGCGGCGAAAAACTGGAAGATTACTCCAAGAGGAAACAAAGAGGAAGCAAGCTGGTAGGAGCAAAGTGCCACCAAAACGGAAGATTGATCCAAGTGGAAAAAACAGTAAACAAAAATTCAGTTGAAACATGCATAATCCTCGGATATAATAAAGTCATATATGGGAAAAAGAGGCTCACTATGGAGAAAATAAAAGAACAACTCGAACGGCTGCTTCCGCAGATGACGCGGATCATCGTGAGCAACCGGCTTGATAAGACATATCAATATCGGAAAGTAGAAGTGACATGGACGACGATACGTGGAAAAGAGCTGTGCCAGATCGCGGCGTACACGGAAAAGCAGGTCTTTCAGGAAAATGTTGGCGTAGATGAACTTGCAGACAAGTTACTTGTACATTTCCCGGAGCATCTGTGCCAGATGAATATATTCACAGAAGAAAAAGAATATAGCTTCAAGATGACGAAGAAGGGTAAGATGCTGACGAATGAAACCAGACTTCCGGCGAAACAGTCCGGTACATCGAAGCTTGCAAAGACAAGTGGCAGTGATGTAGCAGACCTGGCAGATAAGATGAACAGCCGCAGGGGCGAACATAATCGCAAGAAAAATTATATTCTGCAGGAGGGTATGGTAGTTCCGCCACTTGTGGATATGGGAATATTCACGAAAGAGGGAAAAGTTGTTCGTTCGATGTACGATAAATACAAACAGATCAACCGGTTTGTGGAGCTTGTCGATGATGTGCTGAAGAACGAAACGAAGGATGAGATACATATTTTGGACTTTGGATGTGGCAAATCGTATCTGACGTTTGTTCTCTATTATTATATAGTAGAAATCCGGAAGAAAAAGGCAGAGATCATCGGGCTTGATCTGAAGGAAGACGTGATAAAGCATTGCAATGAGACGGCGGAAAAGTATGGCTATGACCATCTGCATTTTGAACTTGGCGACATCAACGGCTACAAGACGAAAATGCCGGTTGATATGGTTGTGACGTTGCATGCGTGCGATACGGCGACGGATTATGCATTGTTCAATGCTGTACAGTGGAATGCAAAATACATTTTGTCTGTGCCATGCTGTCAACATGAAGTAAATGGACAGATCGAGAGTGAATTGCTGGCACCGATGATGGAATATGGCATTATCAAAGAACGTATGGCGGCACTCGCGACAGATGCGATACGTGCCAATATGTTGACGTACCGGGGGTACAAAACACAGGTTCTGGAGTTTGTGGATTTTGCACATTCCCCGAAGAATCTGCTGATACGCGCTGTAAAATCTGCAATCCCGAAAGAAAAACGGGAACGCAGTTTACAGGAAGTTGAGCGTATGTGCGAGGAGATGCACATCGTTCCTTCTATATACAATCTACTAAAGTAGAAGAGAGAGGTAAGAGGAGGAGCCTGATGAAACGAAGTTTCATTAATACAAATGGCTCCGGCGAAATGCCGCCGAGCGGAGGCGAGGGGGCAGCACCAGAAAGAGGAGGAAATTTATGAAACAAAGGAAAGAGAACAAAAAAGGCGGAGCGGTAGTAAGCTTAGTGATTGGAATTATATTTGTGCTTTTAGCAATCGTCTGCTTCATCGGCGATATGGATTATCTGCTTGGCGGAAAAGCAAAGGATTTGAACGAGATCGCAGCCAATACACGTCCACAGAAGGATGACCATGTAAGAACAGACAGTTACCTTGTGCTTGGTAATTTTGCAGAGACACAGCATCGTATCAATGGAATTATTCCGGCAGGTAAAGAACAGCACTATGCGATTGTGCTTGGCGATGATGATATGGATGATATCTCGGATGCAAAGATTATTGTGCTGACAGTCAAGAACAAGAAGACGATCGAGAAATTGGATGAGCTTGCAAATGACGACTATGCGGATTTCAGTGATGCAGTCGCAATCGAGGGACAGATTCGTACACTGGATCCGGAAATCGAGGGATATTACAGAGATGCGCTGGATGCCTCCGGCATTACAGATTATTGTGATTACTATACTGTTGCACTTGATGCAACACAGACAAGACTGTATGGCTGGATGATTGTTGTTGGTGCACTGGCAATCGGTGTGCTCTGTATCGTTGCATTCGCAAAGATTAACAAACAGATTAAGAATGAGAAGAATCTGGCTTATACAAATGCTGCACCGGCTATGGGACAGCCGGGCAACCCGTATGTGAATCCGGTAACCGGACAGCCATATGATCCGGGAATGGTAAATCCGGTCACAGGTCAGGCTTATAATCAGATGCCAAATGCCGGTTATGGCCAGACACCAGATCAGACTTATAACCAGGCACCGAATGGTGCTCCGAGTGTTCCTTATACACCGGGACAGAATACAGATAATAACCCATATTCGTAAACACGTTTGCCAGAATATAAAAACAATTTATAATAATGATATACCCAAAGGTACATTATTTATAGAAGAAACACAGAAAAATATCAAAAAGATACGGAATCTGGCAGACAATACCGGCGTATCGAAAAAAATACAAAAAAAATAAAAAAATACTTGCATTTACAGGTGGTATTGAGTATAATAACTCTTGCTGTGACATTGATAGCGTAGAAGCGAAGGTTGCTATGCATGACATAGGTTTTTCGTGGAGCGAATGTCAATTAACGATAACTGGCGACAAGTCACTGTACTCAATAACCATCTGGCAATGCCAGAGATGACGTGAGGTTTTGATATGTAAGCAATCAAGATTGCTTACGAACCGAAAATCTGTTTTGCGGATTTTGGTAAGAAACACACGGGAAAGTTGTACAGTCACCACTTGTCGTACTACAAAAAGTGCGAAAAGGAGGCGGCTTTTTTTATGGCAAGTCAAGTAATGAGAATCACATTGAAGGCGTACGATCACAAGTTAATCGATCAGGCTGCAAAGCAGATCATCGAGACGATCAAGAGTACAGGAGCAAAGGTTTCAGGTCCTGTTCCAATGCCTACAAAGGTTGAGAAGATCACAATCCTCAGAGCTGTTCATAAGTATAAGGATTCCAGAGAGCAGTTCGAGCAGAGAACTCACAAGAGACTCATTGATGTACTTACACCATCACAGAAGACAATCGATGCTCTTCAGAAGCTTGATGTTTCAGCTGGTGTATATGTTAATGTAAAGATGAAGTAATTCATCAATCAACAAAATGTTTATTGCAGTACCTAATTACGCGAAAGCGAATTTAGAATGATTGCTCCGGCAATCCGCTGTGAATTAAAATTAGGAGGAAAAATTTCATGAAGAAGGCTATTTTAGCAACAAAAGTCGGAATGACTCAAATCTTCAACGAAGACGGTGTTTTAACACCAGTAACAGTTTTACAGGCTGGACCATGTGTTGTAACTCAGGTAAAAACAGTTGATAACGACGGTTACGATGCAGTACAGGTTGGTTTCGGCGAAAAGAAAGAAAGAGTAACAACAAAGGATGTTTCTGGAAAGAAAGTAATCAGAAACCCACATGGCGCTGGTAAGGCAGAGGTTGGCCATTTCAAGAAGGCTGGCACAACACCTAAGAAGTTCGTTCGTGAGTTCAGACTTGAGAACGTAGCTGATTACAACGCAGGTGATGAGATCAAGGCTGATATCTTTGCAGAGGGTGACAAGATTGATGTTACTGCAAAGTCAAAGGGTAAGGGATACGCAGGCGGTATCAAGAGATTCGGTATGAAGTCTGGTCCTTCAGCTCATGGTTCTAAGTATCATCGTCATGCAGGTTCCAATGGTTCTGCAACTACACCAGGTAGAGTATTCAAGGGTAAGAAGATGCCTGGACATATGGGTAATGTAAGAGTTACAGTACAGAACCTTGAGATTGTTAAGATAGATGTAGAGAACAACGTAATTTTGGTAAAGGGTGCCGTACCTGGACCAAAGAAATCATTAGTAATGATTAAGGAAACAGTAAAGACTGGCAAATAAGCCGGGCTTTCAGGAAGGAGGATCATTAGATGGCAACAGTAGCAGTTTATAACATCGAAGGTAAAGAAGTAGATAAGCTTGAGCTTAACGACAACGTATTCGGTGTTGAGATAAATGAGCATTTAGTACATCTGGCAGTTGTAAGCCAGTTAGCAAACGGTCGTCAGGGCACACAGAGCGCAAAGACACGTTCTGAAGTATCTGGTGGCGGAAGAAAGCCTTGGAGACAGAAGGGAACAGGTCATGCAAGACAGGGTTCTACAAGATCTCCACAGTGGACAGGCGGTGGTGTTGTATTTGCACCAAAGCCAAGAGATTACTCTATGAAGATGAACAAGAGAGAGAAGCAGATCGCTATCAAGTCTGCGCTCACATCAAAGGTTCAGGATTCTAAGCTTATCGTAGTTGATGAGTTCAAGCTTGATGAGATTAAGACATCTAAGTTTGCTCAGATCCTTGACAACTTAAAAGCACCTAAGGCTTTGGTTGTAACAAAGGATAAGGATGAGAAGGTTGTTCTTTCAGCTAGAAACATCCCAACAGTTAAGACAACTATGACAAACTCAATCAACGTATATGACATTCTTAAGTATGATTCACTCGTAATCACAAAGGATGCAGTAGCAGCAATCGAGGAGGTGTATGCATAATGGCAGATATCAAATATTATGACGTTATCCTTAAGCCAGTTCTTACAGAGAAGAGTATGAACGCTATGGCTGAGAAGAAGTACACTTTCCTTGTTCATCCAGAAGCTACCAAGGCTCAGGTTAAGGAAGCTGTAGAGAAGATGTTCGAGGGAGCAAAGGTTGCTAAGGTCAACACATTGAATCAGGATGGTAAGACTAAGAGACGTGGTATGACTTACGGCAAGACAGCAAAGACTAAGAAAGCAATCGTTCAGCTTACAGCTGAGAGCGCAGATATCGAATTATTCGAAGGTCTTTAAGATTAAAAGCTATGTGCAATAAAAGCACGATAATAAATTGAGATTCGAAAGGAGAACTAAAATGGGAATTAAGACATATAACCCATATACACCTTCCAGAAGGAATATGACAGGTCTTGATTTCGTGGAGATCACAAAGAGCACTCCAGAGAAATCACTTCTTGCAAAGAAGGATAAGACAGCAGGACGTAACAATCAGGGTAAGATTACAGTTAGACATCATGGTGGCGGAAACAGACAGAAGTACAGAATCATCGACTTCAAGAGAAGAAAGGATGATATCCCTGCTAAGGTAGCTTCCATTGAGTACGATCCAAACAGAACAGCAAACATCGCACTGCTTTGCTATGCAGACGGTGAGAAGGCATACATCATTGCTCCGGTTGGACTTAAGGTTGGCGACGAGCTTATGAATGGTGCAAATGCAGAGATCAAGGTTGGTAACTGTTTACCACTTGCAAATATCCCAGTTGGTACTGAGATTCACAACATTGAGCTTTATCCTGGAAAGGGCGCACAGCTTGTACGTTCCGCAGGTAACTCCGCTCAGCTCATGGCAAAGGAAGGCAAGTATGCAACACTCAGACTTCCATCCGGCGAAATGAGAATGGTTCCTATCGTTTGCCGTGCAACAATCGGTCAGGTTGGTAACATCGAGCACGGACTTGTTAACATCGGTAAAGCAGGACGTAAGCGTCACATGGGTGTTCGCCCAACAGTACGTGGTTCTGTTATGAACCCGAACGATCACCCACATGGTGGTGGTGAAGGTAGAGCACCGATCGGTCGTTCTGGCCCATCTACTCCTTGGGGTAAGCCGGCACTGGGACTTAAGACCAGAAAGAAGAACAAGCAGTCTAACAAGTACATTGTAAGAACAAGAGACGGTAAGAACGTTAAGTAAGGAGGTAAGTTATGGCTCGTTCATTAAAGAAAGGACCATTTGCAGATGGTTATTTGTTAAAGAAGATAGACGCTATGAACGCTGACAACAAGAAGGACGTCATTAAGACATGGTCACGTCGTTCAACAATCTTCCCATCATTCGTTGGCCATACAATCGCTGTATATGATGGAAGAAAGCATGTGCCTGTATATGTAACTGAGGATATGGTTGGCCATAAGCTCGGTGAGTTCGTTGCAACAAGAACATACAGAGGACATGGCAAAGATGAGAAGAAGGGTAAGAAGAGATAAGTCGAAAGGAGGACACATTCATGGCAAAAGGACATAGATCCCAGATTAAGAGACTCAGAAATGAGAATAAGGATACAAGACCTAAGGCTACTGTTTCATACGCTAGAGTATCAGTAACAAAGGCATGTTTCGTATTAGATGCGATCAGAGGCAAGGATGTAACTTCAGCACTTGGTATTCTTGCTTACAACAATCGTTATGCATCAAAGGTAATTGAGAAGTTATTGAAGTCCGCTATTGCGAATGCAGAGAACAACAACGGTATGAAGGTAGAAGACCTTTACATCGCTGAGTGCTATGCAAACAAAGGACCAACAATGAAGAGAATTCAGCCGAGAGCACAGGGTAGAGCTTACAGAATTGAGAAGAGAACAAGCCACATCACTGTTGTGCTGGATGCGAGATAGGAGGTAAGCAATGGGACAGAAAGTTAATCCACATGGTTTAAGAGTCGGAATCATCAAGGATTGGGATTCAAAGTGGTATGCTGATACCAAGGACGGAGAATTCTCAGACAACCTTGTTGAGGACTATAAGATTCGTGAGTTTTTAAAGAAAGAGCTTTATTCAGCAAACATCTCTAAGATCGAGATCGAGAGAACAGCTGATAAGGTAAGAGTAAACTTATATACAGCTAAGCCTGGTGTAGTAATCGGTAAGGGCGGAGCTGGAATCAATGAGATCAAGGCTAAGCTTCAGAAGCTTACTTCTAAGAAGCTTTTCATCGACATCAAGGAGATTAAGAAGCCGGATCTTGATGCACAGTTAGTAGCAGAGAACATTGCACAGCAGCTTGAGAATCGTATCTCATTCAGACGTGCTATGAAGTCTTGCATGAGCAGAACAATGAAGATGGGCGCACTTGGTATCAAGGCTTGCTGTTCAGGACGTCTTGGTGGTGCAGATATGGCTAGAACAGAGTTCTATACAGAGGGTAAGATTCCTCTTCAGACTCTTCGTGCAAACATCGATTATGGTTTTGCTGAGGCAAATACAACTTATGGTAAAGTCGGTGTTAAGGTATGGGTTTACCACGGTGAAGTACTTCCTACTAAAGGAAACAAGGAAGGGAGCGATAAATAATGTTAATGCCTAAGAGAGTAAAGCGTCGTAAGCAGTTCAGAGGCACTATGGCTGGTAAGGCGCTTCGTGGAAATAAGATTACAAACGGTGAATACGGTATCGTAGCTCTTGAGCCTGCTTGGATCAAATCCAATCAGATCGAGGCTGCCCGTATCGCTATGACAAGATATGTAAAGCGTAATGGTAAAGTCTGGATCAAGATCTTCCCTGACAAACCGGTAACAGCAAAGCCTGCAGAAACTCGTATGGGTTCCGGTAAGGGTGCTCTGGAGTACTGGGTAGCAGTTGTTAAGCCGGGCAGAGTTATGTTTGAGATCGCAGGTGTGCCTGAAGAGACAGCAAAGGAAGCACTTCGTCTCGCTACACACAAGCTGCCTGTAAAGTGTAAGATCGTATCAAAAGCAGATTTAGATAAGGAGGTTAATGGCGGTGAAGCTTAAGGATTATAAGAACGAATTAAACGCAAAGTCTCTGGAAGAGTTGCAGAGCGAGTTAGTAGCTGCTAAGAAGGAATTATTCAACTTGAGATTCCAGAACGCCACTAACCAGCTTGAGAATACAAGCAGAATTAAGGTTGTTCGCAAGAACATTGCCAGAATTCAGACATTGATCGCTCAGAAGGCGAACGCATAATTATCGTAAAAGGAGGAACATATTGTGGACAGAAATCTGAGAAAAACACGTGTAGGTTTAGTTACAAGTGATAAGATGGACAAGACAATCGTTGTGTCAATCGTTGATAATGTAAAGCATCCTCTTTACGGTAAGATTGTAAAGAGAACTTACAAGCTCAAGGCACATGATGAGAATAATGAGTGTAAAGTTGGCGATAGAGTAAGAGTAATGGAGACAAGACCTTTATCAAAGGATAAGAGATGGAGACTTGTCGAGATTATCGAGAAGGCTAAGTAAGGAGGCGCAGACAAAATGGTACAGCAGGAAACAAGACTTAGAGTTGCTGATAACACAGGTGCTAAGGAAATCCTCTGCATTCGCGTGTTAGGCGGTTCTACAAGAAGATATGCAAATATCGGTGATGTCATCGTTGCCTCAGTGAAAGACGCAACACCAGGCGGAGTTGTAAAAAAAGGTGATGTTGTGAAAGCCGTAGTTGTACGTTCTAAGAAGGGTGCGCGTCGTAAGGACGGTTCCTACATCAAGTTTGATGAGAACGCAGCAGTTATTATTAAGGATGACGGAAATCCAAGAGGAACACGTATTTTTGGACCTGTCGCTAGAGAATTGAGAGACAAGAAGTTCATGAAGATCGTGTCTCTTGCACCAGAAGTATTATAGGAGGTAGCGACGATGGCAACTATGAAGATTAAAAAAGACGATATGGTTCAGGTCATTGCCGGTAAGGATAAGGGCAAAGAAGGTAAGGTATTATCTGTTGATGCTAAGAACAACAAGGTACTTGTTGAGGGCGTAAACATCGTTCACAAGCACAGCAAGCCAAGCATGCAGAACCAGCAGGGCGGAATCATTGATAAGGAAGCTCCTATCGACCTTTCAAACGTTATGTATCTCTATAAGGGCAAGCCGGTTCGCGTTGGCTTCCAGGGTGAGAAGAAGGATAAGGTCAGAGTAGCCAAGATCGATGGCAAGACAGAAGTTATCGATTAATATAGGGAAGGAGGCAGAAGATTTTGAGCAGACTTAAAGATTTATATAGCAACGAAATTAAAGATGCTATGGTTAAGAAGTTTGGATATAAGAATGTAATGCAGATTCCAAAGCTTGATAAGATCGTTATCAACATGGGCGTTGGAGAAGCAAAGGAAAATGCAAAGGTTTTAGATACTGCAATCAAGGATCTTGAGACAATCACAGGTCAGAAGACAGTTGTAACACGTGCTAAGAAGTCCGTAGCGAACTTCAAGTTAAGAGAAGGTATGCCAATCGGATGTAAGGTAACACTTCGTGGCGAGAAGATGTATGAGTTTACAGACAGACTTGTAAACCTTGCACTTCCACGAGTACGTGACTTTAGAGGTGTAAATCCGGATGCTTTTGATGGTAGAGGTAACTACGCATTAGGTATCAAGGAACAGCTTATTTTCCCTGAAATCGAGTACGATAAGGTTGATAAGGTAAGAGGTATGGATATCATCTTCGTTACCACTGCTGAGACAGACGAGGAAGCTCGTGAGTTATTGACTTTGTTCGGTATGCCATTTAAGAAGTAGGAGGAAATGAACTATGGCTAAAACATCTATGAAGGTTAAGCAGCAGCGTCCTCAGAAGTTTTCTACCAGAGAGTACACTCGTTGCAAGATTTGTGGTCGTCCACATTCAGTTTTGAGAAAATATGGAATTTGCAGAGTATGTTTCCGTGAGTTAGCATACAAGGGACAGATACCAGGCGTTAAGAAGTCAAGCTGGTAAGAGTGAAGAAGAATAAGGAGGAAACAAAGCTATGTCAATGAGCGATCCAATTGCAGATATGCTTACAAGAATCCGTAATGCAAATACTGCAAAACATGATACAGTAGATATACCTGCTTCTAAGATGAAGCTGGCGATTGCAGACATTCTCCTCAAGGAAGGTTATGTCAAGGCAGTTGACGTTGTTGAGGAAGGAAACTTCAAGACAATCAAGATTACACTTAAGTATGGTGCAAACAAGAACGAGAAGATCCTTACAGGTCTTAAGAGAATCTCTAAGCCGGGTCTTCGTGTATATGCATCAAAGGATGAGCTTCCAAAGGTACTCGGTGGCCTCGGTACAGCAATCATCTCTACAAATAAGGGTGTATTAACAGATAAGGAAGCTAGAAAAGAGAATGTTGGTGGAGAAGTACTGGCTTTCGTATGGTAAGTCGGGATTTTCCACAAGAGAATAATTAAGGAGGACAAGGCGAAATGTCACGAATCGGAAGAATGCCTATCGCTATTCCGGCAGGCGTAACTGTTGAGATAGCAGAAAATAATAAGGTGACTGTAAAGGGACCAAAGGGAACTCTTGAGAGAGTACTTCCAGCAGAGATGGAGATCAAGCAGGAAGGCGAAGAGATCCTCGTAAACAGACCAAACGACTTGAAGAAGATGCGTTCACTTCATGGTCTTACAAGAACTCTCATTCACAATATGGTAATCGGTGTAACTGAGGGTTATACAAAGGTTTTGGAAGTTAATGGTGTTGGTTACAGAGCAGCTAAGCAGGGTAACAAGCTGAACCTTGCACTTGGTTACTCTCATCCGGTTGAGATGATCGATCCAGACGGAATCACAACAACTGTAGATGGTAACAAGATCACTGTTAGCGGTATCGACAAGGAAAAGGTTGGCCAGTATGCTGCCGAAATCCGTGAGAAGAGATCCCCAGAACCATATAAGGGCAAGGGTATCAAGTACGTTGATGAAGTTATCAGACGTAAAGTTGGTAAGACTGGTAAGAAATAATAAGGGAGTGAAAAGATATGATTAAAAAGGAATCAAGAAGTGCTATTCGTACTAAGAAGCATTTAAGAGTTCGTAACCGTTTTAGCGGCACTGCTGAAAGACCAAGACTTGCTGTATTCAGAAGTAATAATCATATGTACGCTCAGATTATTGACGATACAGTTGGTAACACTTTAGTGTCAGCTTCAACAGTTCAGAAGGACGTAAAGGATCAGTTAGAGAAGACAAATGATGTAGCAGCAGCTGCTTATCTTGGCAAGGTAATTGCACAGAAGGCACTTGATGCAGGCATCAAAGAAGTAGTCTTTGACAGAGGCGGTTTTATATATCAGGGTAAGATTCAGGCTTTGGCTGATGCAGCCAGAGAAGCTGGTCTTGAATTCTAATAGGGAGGAGAACAACACATGAAACGTGAAATTATCGATGCTTCTAATTTAGAATTGGAAGATAGCGTAGTAAACATTAAGCGTGTCACCAAGGTTGTAAAAGGTGGACGTAACATGAGATTTGCTGCTCTTGTAGTTGTCGGAGATAAGAACGGACACGTAGGTGCCGGCTTAGGTAAGGCAGCTGAGGTCCCTGAGGCAATCCGCAAGGCAAAAGAGGATGCAATCAAGAAACTTGTAAAAGTTGATATTAATGAGAATGGAAGTATTCCATATGATTATACAGGTAAGTTCGGCAGCGCAAGCGTACTGCTGAAGTCTTCACCAGAAGGTACTGGTATCATCGCCGGTGGTCCTGCACGTAAGGTGCTGGAGCTTGCTGGTTACAAGAATATCCGTACAAAGTCTCTCGGCTCTAACAACAAGCAGAATGTTGTTCTTGCTACAATCGAGGGCCTTAAGGCAATTAAGTCCCCTGAAGAGATTGCAAAACTCCGTGGTAAGTCTTTAGACGAGATTCTTAACTAAGGAGGTAATTTGAGATGGCAGATAAGGTAAAAGTAACATTAGTAAAGTCACCAATCGGTGCAATTCCTAAGCATAGAGCAACTGTGAAAGCACTTGGTCTTACAAAGATGCATAAGACTGTTGAACTTCCAAACAATGATGCTACAATGGGAATGGTACAGCAGGTTCGTCACTTAGTAAAAGTAGAAGAAGCTTAATTTTGTTAGAAGGAGGAACAGTCATGAATTTATCAAGTTTAAAGCCAGCTGAAGGCGCTGTATCAAGCGATAGCTTCAGAAGAGGCCGTGGACATGGTTCAGGAAATGGTAAGACTGCCGGTAAGGGCCACAAGGGTCAGAAGGCTCGTTCTGGAGCTCCAAGACCAGGCTTCGAAGGTGGACAGATGCCACTTTACAGAAGAATCCCTAAGAGAGGATTCACAAGCAGAAATCATAAGGAGATCGTTGCAATCAACCTTTCCGTTCTCGAGAGATTTGAAGATGGCGCAGAGGTATCTGTTGCTACATTGATCGAGGCAGGTGTTGTAAAGAACCCTAGAGATGGTGTTAAGATTTTAGGAAATGGAGAGTTGACTAAAAAGCTTACTGTTAAGGCAAACGCATTCAGTAAGGCCGCTGCAGAGAAGATCGAAGCTCTTGGTGGAAAAGCAGAGGTGATTTAGTATGTTCAAAACCTTACGTGACGCTTTTAAGGTCAAAGAGATCCGTATGGGATTACTCTTTACATTCTTTGTCCTGATAGTCATCCGTTTTGGTTCATTGATCCCGGTACCGGGACTGAATACAGTCGCAATCAAGGAATATTTGGAGAGCGCGCTCGGTGATGCAAACAGCTTCCTGAGCTCGTTCACCGGTGGTTCCTTTACGCAGATGTCTATTTTTGCATTGAATGTAACACCATATATTACTTCTTCCATTATCATCCAGCTTCTTACGATTGCCATTCCAGCATTGGAGGAGATGCAGAAGGATGGTGAGGACGGAAGAAAGAAGATTACAGCCATTACAAGATATGTAACAATTTTTTTGGCAGTAATCGAGAGTCTCGGACTTGTCATCGGTTTCGACCGTGGACATTATATGACAGTAACCGGACCACTTGGATATCTGCTTGTTATCATTACATTGACAACAGGTAGTGCCTTTGTTATGTGGCTTGGTGAGCGCGTGACGGAAAAAGGTGTTGGCAACGGTATTTCCATTATCCTGTTGATAAACATCGTATCCAGAATGCCGAGTGATTTTTCAGACTTATATACAAAGTTCATGAAGGGTCAGGATATTGTAGATCAGGTAATCGCAGGTGCGATTATTCTGGCTGTTATACTTGTAACGACAATCCTGGTTGTTTTGTTACAGGGCGGAGTCAGAAAGATTCCGGTACAGCATGCACAGAAAGTACAGGGAAGAAGAATGATGGGCGGACAGCAGAGTCATATTCCGCTGAAGGTCAACACATCAAGCGTTATCCCGGTTATCTTTGCATCTTCCATTCTTTCCGTACCAATGGTTGTTGTGAACTTGTTCAACATCAACACCAGCGGTGTATGGGCAAAGATTTTAAGAGGTATGAACTCAAATTACTGGTTTAACCCTGCATATCCATGGGCAAGTATAGGTCTGATTATATACATCCTGTTGGTTGTATTCTTCGCATATTTCTATACATCGGTAACATTTAACCCGATGGAAGTAGCGAACAACTTAAAGAAGAGCGGTGGATTTATTCCAGGTATCCGTCCTGGTAAGCCGACACAGGATTACTTAAATAAAATATTGAATTACATCGTATTTATCGGTGCAGTTGGTCTGTTGATCGTTGCGGTCATTCCAATCTTCTTCAACGGAATGTTTGGTGCGGACGTATCGTTCGGCGGAACCTCGCTCATCATTATCGTAGGTGTAGTTCTTGAGACGATTGATCAGATCGAGTCTAAGATGATTGTACGAAATTATTCAGGATTCTTGAATGATTAATGTCAATAAAAGGAAGCAGGAGTGTATCCTATGGATACATTCCTATTCCTGGTTATAGGGAAATAAATTTTGTGGAAACAAAAAGCATAGAAAAGAAAAGTATGGAGGGACAATAATTTGAAGATTATTATGTTAGGCGCACCTGGTGCAGGTAAGGGAACACAGGCAAAGATGTTAGCTGAGAAGTACGGAATTCCACACATTTCGACTGGTGATATCTTCCGTGCTAATATCAAGAATGGTACAGAGCTTGGCGCAAAGGCAAAGGAATACATGGATAAGGGATTACTTGTTCCGGATGAGCTGGTTGTAGACCTGATCATGGATCGTTTCAAGGCAGATGACTGCAAGAACGGTTACATCCTTGACGGATTCCCAAGAACCATTCCACAGGCAGAGGCTCTTGATGCGGCTCTTGCTGCAAATGGCGAGAAGATCGACTATGCAGTCAATGTGGAAGTTCCAGATGAGAACATTGTAAATAGAATGTCCGGCAGACGCGCATGCGTAGGCTGTGGTGCAACATATCATATCGTATACAACCCAACTAAGGTTGAGGGCAAGTGCGATACATGTGGTGCAGACCTGATCCTTCGTGACGATGACAAGCCGGAGACAGTCCTGAACCGTTTGAAGGTTTACCATGAGCAGACACAGCCATTGATCGACTTCTATACAAAGAAGGGTGTCATTGCTGAGGTAGACGGAACAAAGGATATGAAGGACGTATTTGATGCGATTGTAGCTATTTTAGGTTAATATCTGTATCGGAGTTCAAAATGGCGATCATAATCAAAACAGAACATGAGATAGAGCTTATGCGTAAGGCGGGAGAAATTCTCGCCAAAACGCATGAGGAATTGAAGAAAATTATAAAACCGGGCATATCCACATATGAGATTGACAAGTGCGGTGAGGATTTTATCCGAAGCTGTGGATGCGAACCGTCGTTCCTGAATTATCAGGGATATCCGGCATCCATCTGTGTCTCAGTCAATGATGAGGTTGTACACGGCATACCGTCCAAGGAACGGATTTTGCAGGAAGGCGATATTGTAAGCCTTGATGCCGGAGTTATATACAAAGGATATCACTCGGATGCTGCAAGAACGTATGGTGTCGGAGCGATCGATTCCGAATCGGAGCAATTGATCGAGGTAACGAAGCAGAGCTTTTTTGAAGGGTTTGCACAGTGCCGGGCGGGGAATCATATCAATGATATATCCAAAGCGGTTTTTGGGTATGTTACGAAGAGAGGATATTCCGCCGTCCGCGATCTGGTTGGACACGGAGTCGGGGCACATCTCCATGAGGAACCAAATGTGCCGAATTATCCGAAGCTGTTCAAGGGTCCAAAATTAAAACCGGGGATGGTCATAGCGATTGAACCGATGATCAACATCGGAAGCTACCAGGTCGGCTGGATGAATGATGACTGGACGGTCGTTACAATGGATGGCTCACGTTCCGCACATTATGAAAATACAGTACTGATAACTGAGGGAGATCCAGAGATCTTATCACGTGCAGAGGGATTGGAATTATAATATAGATCAATAAATTAAGGAGGATATGATATGCCAAAGGCAGACGAAATCGAAATGGAAGGAACCGTATTGGAGAAGCTTCCAAATGCAATGTTTCAGGTAGAATTAGAGAATGGGTTAAAGGTACTTGCCCATATCAGTGGAAAGCTCAGAATGAATTACATTAAAATCCTTCCGGGCGACAAAGTAACAGTGGTTTTATCTCCATATGACCTTACAAAAGGAAGAATCACCTGGAGAGCAAAATAAATTTACATTTTCACTTGCATTTCGCTATGGAAAATGGTATCATAGGTTTTCGTAGCGGACTTTTTGGAAAGGAGAGTATTTTAATGAAGGTTAGAGCATCAGTTAAACCAATTTGCGATAAGTGCAAAGTCATTAAAAGAAAAGGCAGTATTCGTATAATCTGCGAAAATCCAAAGCACAAACAGCGTCAGGGTTAATTCATGTTCGCGTATGTCATAAATGCCATTTATGATAGAACATGGGTCATTGTTAGACATTAGGTCTTACAATCTGACAGGACAGTTGGAACAAGGTATGTAGGATGATAGCCCATCTATAACTATGCCTTGTATTTGTGCGTGTAATGGTATTCCACATTACATACCAACTTCGATTGACGCCACGCCGGTATTCGGGTGGACGACAACGGACATCAGCTCTTGGCTGGAGTTGATAAAAGCGGCTGGACACATAGCATGTGTCAAAAATTGTTTCATTAAGTTATTTTACGGAGGTATAACAAGAATGGCTCGTATTTCAGGTGTTGATTTACCAAGAGAAAAGCGAATCGAAATCGGACTTACCTATATCTATGGTATAGGAAGAACATCAGCTACAAGAATTCTGAAAGAAGCAAACGTAAATCCGGACACTAGAGTTCGTGATCTGACTGACGATGAGGTTAAGAGACTCAGCGAAGTTATCAACGAAACTCAGGTCGTAGAAGGTGATCTGCGTAGAGAAGTAGCTCTTAACATTAAGCGTTTACAGGAAATCGGTTGCTACCGTGGTATCCGTCATAGAAGAGGATTACCTGTTCGTGGACAGAAGACAAAGACAAATGCAAGAACTCGTAAGGGTCCTAAGAAGACAGTAGCAAATAAGAAGAAGTAATGGAGGTTCAGGTTAATGGCTAAGAAAGTTACTACTAAGAAAGTGGCTAAGAAGCGTGTTAGAAAGAATGTTGATCGTGGACAGGCTCATATTCAGTCATCTTTTAACAATACAATCGTTACATTGACAGATGCCGAAGGTAATGCATTATCTTGGGCAAGTGCAGGTGGACTTGGATTCAGAGGTTCCAGAAAGTCTACACCATATGCTGCACAGATGGCAGCAGAGACAGCTACAAAGGCAGCGCTTCCTTATGGATTGAAGTCAGTAGATGTTATGGTTAAGGGACCAGGTTCAGGTAGAGAGGCAGCTATCCGTGCACTCGCAGCCTGCGGTTTGGAAGTATTAAGTATCAGAGACGTAACTCCGGTTCCACATAACGGATGTCGTCCACCAAAGAGAAGAAGAGTCTAATAATAAGGAGGTACATGATAATGGCAGTAGATAGAACACCTATTCTCAAGAGATGTAGATCCTTAGATATGGATCCAGTCGTTCTCGGTGTAAATAAGAAGTCAAGAAGAAAATTGACTAGAGCAAACAGAAAAGTAAGTGAGTACGGTTTACAGCTTCGTGAGAAGCAGAAGGCTAAGTTTATTTATGGTATGCTTGAGAAGCCTTTCCGTAACTTATATGTAAAGGCAGAGCGTATGCCAGGTCTTACAGGACCAAACCTTATGATCCTTCTTGAGTCCAGACTGGATAACGTAGTTTTCCGTATGGGATTTGCAAGAACAAGACGTGAGGCTAGACAGATCGTTGATCACAAGCATGTATTGGTTAATGGCAAGTGCGTAAATATTCCTTCATACAGAATCAGTGCTGGTGATAAGATTGAAATTAAAGAGAAGAGCAAGTCTCTTCAGGGATTTAAGAATATCGTAGAGGCAAACGCAGGCGTTGTTACTCCAGCCTGGATGGAGTCAGACGTTGAGACATTGACAGGAACTGTTAAGGAGCTTCCACTCAGAGAGCAGATTGACGTACCTGTAAACGATACACTTATCGTCGAGTTGTACTCTAAGTAATTCGCGTAAGTAAAGGGTTTGTAGCTAAGTAACACCAGTTATCCAGAAGGAGGGTCAGTAGTGTTTGAATTTGAAAAACCTAGAATTGAAATCGCAGAGATTTCAGACGATAACAAATATGGTAAGTTTGTAGTAGAGCCATTGGAAAGAGGCTATGGTATTACACTTGGTAATTCACTTCGTAGAATTATGTTATCATCTCTTCCGGGAACTGCAGTTAGTCAGGTTAAGATTAAGGGCGTTCTGCATGAGTTCTCATCTCTTCCAGGTGTAAAGGAAGATGTGACAGAGATCGTGATGAATATCAAGGATCTCTGCATCAAGAACAATTCTACAACAAATGAGCCTAAGGTTGCATATATTGATGCTTCAGGTGATAAGGTTGTGACGGCTGGTGATATTCAGGTAGATGCAGATCTTGAGATTTTGAATCCGGATTTGGTAATCGCAAATTTGAGCGGTCCGGAAGCAAAGTTGGAGATGGAGCTTCTGATCACAAACGGCAGAGGTTACGTTGGATCTGACAAGAACAAAGGTCTTGATTCATCTATTGATGCAATCGCTGTTGATTCTATCTATACACCTGTAGAGCGTGTAAATCTGACAGTTCAGAACACACGTGTCGGACAGGTTACAGATTATGACAAGCTTACACTTGATGTATTTACAAATGGTACATTGGCACCAGACGAGGCTGTCAGCCTTGCTGCAAAGGTGCTCAGTGAGCATTTGAATCTCTTCATCGATCTTTCAGAGAATGCTAAGTCTGTTGACGTTATGGTAGAGAAGGAAGACGATCAGAAGGAAAAGGTACTTGAGATGAGTATCGACGAACTGGAGCTTTCCGTTCGTTCTTATAACTGCTTGAAGAGAGCAGGTATTAATACAGTTGAAGAATTGACAAATAAGACTCCGGACGATATGATGAAGGTTCGTAACCTTGGTCGTAAGTCTCTCGATGAAGTTTATGCTAAATTAAAAGAACTTGGTTTGTCGCTTCGTACTGGTGATGAGTAAAAAATAAGCACATAGGTGGTCTTAGGGAATCCTCCCGCAAGCGGGTTCCTCCCTAAGACATGTCCACCAAAGCTGAAGGATTAGTAAGCATGGTGAAGACCCGAAAGGGTAAGGAGGAAAATTAAAATGGCAATGTATAGAAAACTTGGTAAAAAGTCTGATCAGAGAATCGCATTACTTCGTAATCAGGTAACACAGCTTCTCTATCATGGAAAGATTGAGACAACAGAGGCTAGAGCGAAGGAAGTTCGTAAGATCGCTGAGCACCTTATCACACTTGCTGTTAAGGAAAAGGATAACTTTGATGAGATCAAGGTAACGGCTAAGGTTGCTAAGAAGGACAAAGATGGCAAGCGTATCAAGGAAGTTGTAGATGGTAAGAAGGTTACACAGTACGACGAAGTTGAGAAGACAGTTAAGAAGGATCAGCCTTCCAGACTGCACGCTAGACGTCAGATGCTTAAGGTTCTCTACCCAGTAGTTGAGGTTCCTACAGATGCTGCAGGAAAGAAAGCTGCTACAAAGAAGGTAGACCTTACAGCTAAGCTCTTCGACGAGTATGCTGCAAAGTATGCTAGCCGTAAGGGTGGTTACACACGTATCGTTAAGATTGGCGAGCGTCGTGGTGACGGTGCTATGAAGGTTATTCTTGAGTTAGTTTAATCTATATAAAACCAGACGGGTTGTCGAAAGGCAGCCCGTTTATTTTTTGTTTTATTCCCCATATCCAGCTTATAATTATATCTTTTGCCACGCCCGAAGCCATTTTGTGATACTGATATGTTGTAAGTTATTGTATTTTACGATTAAAATTAGTGATATAATAATTTCATGGAATATTTTAATATTGGAGAATTACTATGACAAAGAAAATCGGAATCGTGTGCTGCTCAGATGGATTCAAGCGGACATACGAAAGTGAGATTGAGAAATTACAGCGGACACTGGCGGAGATGGGGATAGAGAGTGTGCTTAGTCCGTTTCTGTATGCGCGTGACGGTGTGGCGAGTGGAACCGCAGAGGAACGTGCCAAGGCAGTGATGGATTTTTACATGGATGATACGATTGACGTAATCTGCGATATATCCGGGGGAGATATCGCGAATGGAATCCTGCCGTATCTGGATTACAGCGTGATTGCAAAGATGCATAAGCAGTTCTGGGGATACAGCGATCTGACGACGGTATTAAATGCAATTTATGCAAAAACCGGACGGACAGGTGTGCTGTATCAGATAAGAAATGTGCTCTACAAGGAGCGTGAACAACAGATGGCGGATGTGCAGAATGTCCTGTGCGATAGTGGTGATGCGTTGTACCGGATCAATTATCATTATGTACAGGGAACGGAGATGCATGGAATCGTTGTCGGAGGAAATATCCGTTGTTTCCTGAAGCTCGCTGGGACGGCGTATATGCCGGATCTGCATGGGAAGATTCTGCTTCTGGAGAGCCGCTCCGGGACGGTGGCGCGCATGGAAACCTATCTGAGTCAGTTACAGCAGATCGGTGCATTTGAGGCGATCGCGGGTGTTCTGCTTGGAACATTTACGGAGATGGAAGCAAAGCACTGTACGCCGGATATTGTGCAGCTTGTGAAGAAGTATGTGAGAAAAACGATGCCGATTGCGGTCACAAAGCAGATTGGACATGGGACAGACGCAAAAGGAGTTGTAATAGGCGGAGAATTGTAATTTTTCGTCACGTATTTTACGGAAATACGTTTGCCTTGCCGTGCATATGATGGTATGATGACTTTAGTTGTGAAAAGTTCAATTATATGTGGGGTAGGGGTATGAAAAAACAGAGAAATAGTTCGGATAATGCAGGTTTTATACTGGTAGAGCTGATTATTGTAATCGCGATTATGGCGGTACTTGCCGGGGCGATAGGATTGACGGTTATCCATTATATTAAAAAAGCCAGAGCGTCAAATGCGACGGAGGAGCTTCGAACGATTGTATCGGCAGTTGAGACGGGAATGATTTCCACTTATGCAGAGGATCATGAGATGAATCTGGATAAGACCTATACGGATAATGCGGGAAATGCGCAGCGATGCGGCGTGCTTACAAATTACATGATCAGCCGGGCACAGAATAAAAGCGCAAATGGCGTTACCGACGCAAATGCGTTGGAGTATTATTTTGCACAGAAGGTGCTGGAGGAACTGAATGCGGAGAATGGAAGTGACTATCGTTTCCTGAATTTTACGGGCGACGAGGATGAGCCGCTTGGAATGAATTGTGATTCGTTCTATGGACAATTTGGTTGTCCGGGCGTGATTGTCGTATATGGTGGAGAAGGAAAGGTGCTGTTTGCACAGTATTATAATTCTGGCTGCCTGATTCAATACGTTGCTGGCGATGGATATACATACCTGCAGGATGTGAAAACATTTGCTGGTGCGCCGAAGATCCAGTAGAGAAACATCTGGCAATAGAAGTGCTAACAGTATAGAAGTATAAAAGCAAAAAGAGATTGACTGTGTACCAATCAGTCAATCTCTTTTTCTGTCATTTTATAGCTTGGAATACAGTATTATTTCTGGTTGCAAACTATGATTATGGCTCCATAGATTTCGCGTCGACCATCTGAACAGCTCCTGCAAAATTTCCATGAAAATAATTACTGATTTCGTCGGTGTAGCCATAGACGATACCCTTTCGATATGGGAATAACAGATTCTGTAACTGTCCGATCGCTTCATCAAGCGGTGCCTTTTTGGAAAAACCGCCGGTCGTGGCTTGACCGAGTGAATAAGTTCCGCCATCTCGGGCAAGCAGATATAAAGTGTGCGTCTTACTTACCGGAATGAAATACGAAGTCTGCTTCAGAATATTTCCATAGATCCACATGATATCGCGAATTGGAATCACGCGCACTGTCTTCGCCTCATAGACAAGAATGGCAGTTGGTGTCGCAACGAAAGAGAACGCATCTATGCCGTAAGGAATCTGCTGATCGAGCATTGCGATTTCCTGTGGAGAAAGCAGGTTCCATGAAGCTTCTGCGGCTGCGTATTTCTTCTTGTTAAATGCAGTTTGTTTTATACCGCCCCATGCAGTAATCCGCGCATTGATGTTTGGAAAATTTGTAAAATCCATATGTACCCTCCCAATGTGTGTAAAATAAATATTAAATCATACAGATTATAGCATAGGGGAGACAAAAAATCTTATTCTTTTCAGAAAAAATTGCGGAATACATAGAAAAAATGGTATAGTAATGGATATGTGATGAGACAAACAGTCTGAACAGAAACGTGAATCAGGAATATAAAAGAGCATGATAAAAATCAGAGATCTTACATTTGAATATTTTGACCGGGATGACAAGGGGAATCTGACGGAGATGGTAAATGCGATCCGAGGGATCAATTTTGATGCGGACGAGGGCGAGTTTATCGTTGTGGCAGGCGTGAATGGCAGTGGGAAGAGCACATTTGCCAAGATCTTAAACCGGTTGTTGCTGCCAATCGAGGGAACCGTTCTGATTGGCGGACTTGATGCGATGCAGGAGGAAAATATCATTCCAATCCGGAAAATGGTTGGCATGGTGTTTCAAAATCCGGACGATCAGTTGATCGGCAGTGTTGTGGAAGAGGATGTCGCTTTCGGCGCGGAGAATATCGGCGTACCACACAAGGAACTTGTAAAGCGGGTAGAGGATGCACTTGCGCAGGTAGGTCTTGCGGCATCCATGCGGATCGAAGAATTGTCCGGCGGTGGAAAACAGAAGGTGGCGATCGCAGGTGTACTTGCGATGCAACCGCGCTGCATCGTACTCGATGAGGCAACCAGTATGCTGGATCCGAGATCCAGACGGGATGTGCTGCGGCTAATGAAAGAGCTGCAGAAGCAGGGAATTACGATTATTCTGATCACGCATCTGATGGAAGAACTTCTGCTGGCAGACCGGATTTATGTGATGCATCAGGGCAGGCTAGGTATGAAGGGCAGCCGGGAAGCAATTTTCACACAACCGGAGAAGCTGCGCGAGTTTGGATTGGAATTGCCAACGACCATGCAGCTTGCACATGCTCTGGCGGAGCGGGGGTGTGTGCGGACGAAGGACTTATTTTCTATTGAAGCGGTTGCGGAACGAATATATAAGGAGCATCCGTATGCGTTTCTGAAGGAGAAGACGATGGAACCTGCACCGGCGGGGAAGAAAGCGAAAGCATCAGCACAGGCTATTGTATTTCAACAGGTGAATTTGTCATATGGGAAGAAAACGATTCTGACCGATGTTTCCTGCTCCATCGAGAAGGGCAGCTATACAGCAATCATCGGACCGTCCGGTGCTGGTAAATCAACGCTTCTGCAGATGATTCCGGCGCTGATTTCACCGACGGATGGAAGTATTTATGTGGATGGAGTGGAAGTGACGGATGCTTCGGTGGATATTACGGCACTGCGTAAGAAAATTGGATTTATCTTCCAGTATCCGGAACAGCAGTTATTTGCCGGAAATGTATATGAAGATGTAGTGTTTGGACCCCGGAATGTCGGTATCAGCGAGGTCGAAGCGGAGAAGCGGGCGTATGAGGCGATTCAGTTTGTCGGGCTGCCACAGGATGTCTATGATCTGCCGATGGATAAGCTGTCGGGCGGGCAGAAACGGCGTGTGGCACTGGCTGGTGTGATCGCGATGCAGCCGGATTATCTGATCTTAGATGAACCGTTGGCAGGGCTTGATCCGGTTGGAAAGAAAAAGATGCTGGAGATTCTGCGCGCGTTACATCGGGATGCGGGAATTACAGTGGTTGTAGTCAGTCACGATGCGGATGCAGTCGTGGAGGACGCAGAGCAGGTATTGTATTTGAAAGATGGAAAAATCGTGGAGCAGGGGGCACCTGCAGATGTATTTTATCGGTTGTGGCTGCGGGAGATGGAGCATATGACACAGAACAAGGGGGCAGAAATGACTGCGGCACAGACAGGGTACAGAAGTCCTGTGCGGTTTTCCGGAGAAATGCTCTCAGAAGCGGTCTGCGAGCTTCCGGTCTGCATGCAGTTGTTGATCCGTCTGCGTATCATGGGACTTCCGGTATCATGTAAGCATACACAGACTGCGGAGACGGTGCAGGCGATCGTGGATGCGATTTCTGGATGATTTCGTATATAGATATTGTAGTACAAAATAGTTCACATACAACTATTTATGCTGCATGAGGTATATGATTGAAACAGTATATTAGTATGAGGTATGTTCGGCTTGGGTACAGTTGTATGAAATATGTCTAAAAAGAGGTAGGAATATGATGAAGGATATCACATGGGGGCAGTACCATAGTGTGGATTCGATGATCCACCGGCAGGATCCCCGTGTCAAAATTCGATTTACAATTGTATATATTATCCTGCTGTTGCTGGATCGGAATCTTCCGTTGTTTTTATTGCTTACTGCGGTATTTGCCGTTGTATGGGCGTGCAGCCGGGTGCCAATGCGCAAGATGATACGCGGGACGAAAGGCGTGTTTATTTTCATTCTGATCTGCAGTGTGCTGAATGCATTTACCGTGCATGGAACGACGCTGGTAAAGCTTGGTGTGCTCACAATCTCGAAGGAGGGACTGTTCAAAGCAGGATTT
>DHJV01000170.1:0-2391 GCA_002404515.1 Lachnospiraceae bacterium UBA4711
CTGGAACGGATGGTTATTTCGTCTTTTTTCTTTTTCAAATAGGAGGCCTCCTTTATAGACTGAAATGCAATTTTGCTATTGTATCTAGCTGCTCTGCTATTTCTGTAAATGGTAAATTCAAATCCAGAGTCCTGACTGTAATCTGGTTACCACTCATCTGATATACATTATTCGGATATATTTCTTCATCAGTCTTCGCATACAAAAGCATTCCCGAAACCGTATGGTCCTTCTCTCTCAGTTCGTATTCCTTATTCTTCACATAAGTAAAAATCTGATAAAGATTGGCAGAGTGAAGTGTATGCTTGTTAAACTGTACCTGCATACTATGCTCATAGTACTTTGCATCAATGATAAGAACTCTATCATCACGCTGGAGCATAATATCACTTTGCATCACCGGCAGCATAGAATTCTCGTCGTTGTCCAATTGCCACGGAATCTGTGATGCATTTGCGGTAATCTGATTTTTAAACTCTCTCCTGTAGTATTCCAGAATGAACTTTTCATACAATCGGCACATACGCTGCTCGTCCAGAAAATCCATCAGTTTAGTGCTCCCATCTGATTGAGTCTGCAACAGGCCCTTTACTACCAAATAGCATATTGAGATCAGCATACGATAGGTCTGATTGTTTCGATTGTACTGAACATTCCAATTTACTGTGTGCAAATCAATGAAATCCACTTCACCGAAGTATACCATTAGCTTCCTAAGATGCTTCTTGCGCGGCTTCGATATATTTGAGCGCAGGAGAAGTTCAACTGTAGATTTGATGATTCGGTTCATTGTGCTATTAACAGAGAACTCATCGTATGTGCAGATTAGCTGTTTACGCAACATTGACTGCGTCTTGATGGACTCTGCAATATCAATCTTTCCTCGCAGAGAAGATAGAGCCTCCATCTGCGGAATGTATTCTTTTCCAAGTCCACGTTTTAGCTGAAGAGCAATACCTTTTTCTAAGATAGCCGCCATCAGCTCAGCAGTATTATGAAATTGTTCTGTGGCTATGTTCTTATAGCCCTGCTCATTCAATACCTGGAAAGCATAGGACAGCATATAATAGACGTTTTGTATCGGTATCACTTAATCGCGCTCCTTAGATTTTCACTCCAATCTTTCACCTTCATAGGTTCATCAAACCAGTATTCTTTCAACAGCGGTATCAGCTCATATTCCACAACACCATACAGCCAATCATCGTCGATTGTTTCAGGTTGTAAATTGCAGAAGTAACTGTGTCCAATGCAGAATCCTTCACCCAAAGATTCATCAGAAGCAATCACTCCGTTCAAATTCTCTACGCAGTTAATCAGCTTGTTGAACTTATCATTGTCCAATGCCATGCGATACTCACGGAAACCTGGAGTATCGAATCCTGGCTTGATATCAAAGAAAGCAAATCTTCTACGAAGTGCATAATCCAGCATAGCAAGACTTCTGTCTGCAGTATTCATCATGCCGATGATATAAACATTCTTAGGAACCGCAAACTTTTCATCTGAATACAGAAGCTGTAGCGCAATTCCGCGCTTATCATTTTCAATCAGCATAAAAAGCTCACCGAAGATCTTGCTCAGATTGCCGCGATTGATTTCATCTATGATAAAGAAATACTCGTTATCACTATCTATCTCAGCCTTCTTACAAAAATTGTAGAATGCCCCCTTCTTCAATTCAAATCCTGTAGCAGATGGACGAAATCCCATAATAAAATCTTCATAGGAATAACTCTGATGGAACTGTACCATCATTACACGCCCAACATCTTTTACACCCATCATGGAATAGGCCAAGCGCTTAGCAGCATATGTTTTTCCTACTCCTGGCGCCCCCTGCAAGATAATATTTTTCTTGTTTCTAAGCAAGCCAACTAATCTGGTATAATCCTCTTCAGACATGTACACATCATCCATGAAATTTTCTACTGTATACTCTGGATAGGTAATTTCCTGCTCATCTTCGACAATATCGTTTTCC
Source organism: Lachnospiraceae bacterium UBA4711 (assembly GCA_002404515.1). Classification (GTDB taxonomy): domain Bacteria; phylum Bacillota; class Clostridia; order Lachnospirales; family Lachnospiraceae; genus Coprococcus_C. Next base: position 1,985 of record DHJV01000170.1, read on the forward strand.
TCAAACAAATCTTTAATATCTTGCACGAAGTCACTATATGGCGTAATATCAGTCAGAGTTTTCTGAGGGGACTGATGATTAATTGTCCAATTTCCCTTATTCGTCCAATTTACTTTTCTAACATTGGAATATTCATCTGTACGATCTGCATCATATTCATAATCAGACTCAACGATTCCTTTGCCAAGAATTCCATTGTTGCCTTTCTTAACGAATACCACGTCTCCAATCTTAATATCATGTACAAACTGCCAGGTAGCATGAGCTGAATTCTTATAGGAGCTGCTATCACCGTATTCTTTCTTCATCTGCTGTTTCATTTCATCCTTAGAGTTGAATACGCCAAGGTCTCCAATCTCTCCCCATCCCAACAGCATATAGCCGTTCTTATAACACTCTTCCCATTT
>DHJV01000170.1:2454-8182 GCA_002404515.1 Lachnospiraceae bacterium UBA4711
GAACAGTTTCAACATCATTGTCCGCCAGAGCATCACTATCATTAAACTGTTTACTCTTTGCATCAGAGACACCCTTCTTAAAAATATCTGATACCATCTCTGCTGTTAATTCTACAGTTCTACCTGCCTTAGTAAGCGTCCACACACCTCTTACACTTTTATCAATGTATCCGGCTCCAACAAGATAGTTTCTGGCAAAGGCTACTTCATTTTGAAATTTATTGACCTTCGTTTTGCCTCTGGTTTCGTTTACTACCTCATCTGACAAGTGCTCATTTTCTATAATTTTCTTTCTTGCATCTGCCGGTGTTGCAGATCCTCCCAGATCACGTAACGCCTGTAGCAAAGGCATAAACCATTTGAGAAATTCTGCTTTAGAAACTTTTTTATCTTTTTCAGAAGACTTTTCCTGATTCACTTGCTCAGAAACAACCCATGCTGTATAGGATAAATCAGGGAAGTTCTTGTATTCATATTCACCTGCATCCAAAGCTTTCTTACACAAATCTTTTATTTCAAGATAATCTGCCGCATATGGGACTTTCTTAAGTTTTTTCTCTGCTGCGACCACAAACTCGCCAGGCATATTTTGAGCATCTGCTATAAACCAGCGATTTCTAGAATCCAAGTTGATAAATGTATACGGGCGAATCCAATAAAGGCCCATCGTAATATTCCAACGAATACAAAGCTGATCATGTACCTTGTCATAAGCCTCGGAGAATTTCTGGCGGTTATCTTCTGTGTCATTATCAGCCAATGCAAGAGCTACCTCAAACAAGCTCCACAAGTTATTAATATCTTCTGCTTTTCTATCATCCTTAAATCCATAAAACGTAGCTTTCAGATTATTGAGAACCGGAATTCCATCAAAATTGCTCGGCACAGTTGCAGTAATTCCAAACTCCGACGCAATTCCGTTAAGAATAGTGATTCTATTAGCATTTGTGATTCCCTTGTTGAAGGTTCCAAAGATAGTAAAGGGGTCAATATCAATAATCTCATCGCCACTTTCAAGTTTCGGTACGCTAAGCCCTGCATTTGTATACACTGAATTTATTTTATGAATGAGGATCTTTCTATCATCTTTGAATGGCAGTAGTTTAGTTGCAAACTCTGTGTAAAAATCTATCCAATCGTATTTCATTCACCGAAGCACCTCCTTATGCATTATTCCATCTTCGAACCATCAAGCGGAGCAAATCCACAAGATTCCAGCATCTCATTAGCCTCATATATGCTGTTCTCAACACATAAACTTAACAAGTATTTATTCGCTATAACGAGCTTTAGATCTCTTCTAGTTATCTTCTTTCCTGGACAACAGGCACACCGTCTCCACATGCCCTCCCTGGCAAAATTGATCCACGACCGCAATCTTCTTGACCTGATACCCAAGCTCGCCCATGCGCTTCACATCTCTGGCAAGAGTGGCTGGATCACAGCTCACGTAGACCATCCGCTTTGGCTGCATGTCTGCGATTGTCTGTAATAATGTCTCATCGCAGCCCTTACGTGGTGGATCAACGACGATCACATCCGCATATACACCGTGTTCCTTGTATTCAGCTGGAAGCACTTCTTCTGCCTTGCCAACGAAGAACTGCACATTTTCGATACCGTTGATCTGCGCATTTACCTTCGCATCGGCGATTGCCTGTGGGACGATTTCCACGCCATACACCTTCGCCGCCTTTTTGCTCAAGAACAGCGAAATGGTTCCGATACCACAGTACAGATCCCAGACCGTTTCCCCGCCCTTCAGATCTGCATATTCCAATGCCTTGTCATACAGTTTCTTTGTCTGCACCGGATTTACCTGATAAAACGACAATGGTGATATCTGATATTTCACATCGCCGATATAATCCGTGATATAATCCTGTCCCCATAAGGTCTTGCATGTATCTCCCAGAATCCGGTTCGTCTTTTCCCGATTGATATTGATGCTGATGCTCGTCATTCCATCGATCTGGCGCAGCCGCTCCACCAGCACGTCCGCATGTGGGAGCTTCGTGCCATTGATGATCAGGCAAACCATGATCTCACCGGTTGTAAATCCTACCCGCGTCAGGATATGACGCATCAGACCGGTATGTGTCTCCTCATCATAAGTTGAAATATTATATTCCTGCAGGAAATCCCGCACACACTGGATAATCGTATCATTGCCCTCCGCCTGAATATCGCAATGCGGCGTGTCGATGATCGTATGGGTTCTGCCTGCATAAAATCCTGTTACGACCTTTCCATCCTTGTCCCGTCCAACCGGGAACTGTGCTTTGTTCCGGTAATTCCACGGATTTTCCATGCCAATGATCGGCTCCATCAAATCTTCCGGATGCTCGATTCCGCCAATACGCGAAAGACAGTTCTTAACTTTGTTCCATTTGTAATCAAGCTGTTTTTCGTAGCTGACATGCTGCAATGTACAGCCTCCACAAGGTCTTGCCACCGGACATTTCGGTTCTACACGATAGGGTGACGGCTTAATTACTTCCACCAATCGCGCATACACATACTGCTTTTTCACCTTCGTGATTGCGGCACGAATCGTATCGCCCATCACGGCATCCTTCACGAATACTGCAATGCTTCTGCCGTCCTCGGTCGCTACATGACCGATTCCTTCACCGTCCGTTCCCATATCCTCTATCACTAATTCTATGCTATCGTTTTTCTTCACTTTCGTTCCTCTTTTTACCTAAACTATATTTATAAATTCAACTAATCATAGTATACTATATTTATAATTTGAAAGAAAGCAACAAATAACCAAACACTAAGATGTTCTGTAATTTGTAGATATATGGTTGTATTTCAATACATCTTATATTCCTGCAATGAAATACAAACATATCCACAAATTCCACACACCGCAAAGGAGGGTTCGCCATGTTCCAGACCATTGAATACAAACACCCGAAATTCTATCAGGTATTCCGGATCTTCATCGTTATCCTCGCGTCCATCATCTTCGCATGGAACCTGTGCTGTTTCGCACGTCCTGCAGGATTATTTCCGGGCGGTTTTTCCGGTTTATCTCTGCTTCTGCAGGAAATCTTCCAGAAATTCCTGCATATTCATGTTCCATATACATTGTTTAATGTCGTCCTGAACCTCTTCCCGATCTACATCGGCTTCAAATTCATCGGTCGGAAATTCACGCTCTACTCGATTCTCACGATCATTCTGTCAAGTATTTTCGTCGATGTACTGCCTGCCTATGTATTTACGCAGGACGCCATGCTGAACAGCGTGTTCGGCGGTCTGATCAATGGATTTGCCATCAGCCTGTGCTTAAATGTCGGAACGACAACCGGTGGTACAGACTTTATCAGCATTTACATGTCCCAGCGCAAAGGAATCGACGCATGGAACTATATTTTGTTTGGAAATGTACTCCTGCTGATACTCGCCGGTTACCTCTTCGGCTGGTCGATCGCGCTTTATTCGATTATCTTCCAGTTCTGCAGCACGCAGACGATACAACTGTTGTACAAGCGGTATAAGAAGGAAACGTTATTTATCATATCGGATCATGCGGAACAGATTTATCGAACGATCCGCGAGACGACAAACCACGATGCCACGCTGTTTCAGGGCATTGGCTGTTATGAAGAAAAAGAGAAAACTTTGATTTACTCTGTCATCAACACAGAAGCAAAACGCCAGCTCATTCCTCTGATTCGTTCGATTGATCCACATGCGTTTATCAATATCGTCAAAACCGAAGAACTCGCTGGCAGATTTCATGATATACCAAATGATTAGTTTATCTTTGCAACGATTTCATCCAATATCGCATTTGCGACATCTTCTTTGCTCATCAGAGGGAGTTCTTTTTCTCCCTCTTTTGTTATGAGTGTCATAATATTCGTATCTACGCCGAATCCGGCACCCTCTACCTTCAGGTTGTTTGCAGCAACCATGTCAATATGCTTCTTGTCCAACTTCTTCTTCGAATTTTCTACCATATGCTCTGTCTCCATAGAAAATCCGCAGATAAACTGTCCTTCCTTCTTGTGCTCGCCAAGATATGACAGAATATCCTTTGTTCTTGTAAGTGGAACAGCCATATTGCCATCCTGCTTTTTAATCTTTTCCTCGCTGACATTTTCCGGACGGTAATCCGCAACTGCCGCTGCCTTGATGATGATATCCATGTCCGCGCTCCGGCTTGTCACTGCCTCATACATATCTTCTGCTGTGACAACCTTCACCATTTCAACAAACAATGGATCTTCCAGATTCGTCGGTCCTGCCGCGAGCGTAACTTCCGCGCCACGGAACGCCGCCATCCGTGCCAATGCATAGCCCATCTTGCCAGTCGAATGATTCGTGATATAACGAACCGGATCGATGGACTCCTGTGTAGCACCTGCTGTCACAAGCACCTTCTTGCCTGCAAGGTCTTTGTCCATTGCGCAGGCACGGATAATATAATCTACAAGCACATGCTCCGGTGGAAGCTTTCCTTTTCCGATATCCCGGCATGCCAGATATCCTTCGTCTGCCTCGATGATCTCATATCCATAGGAAGCAAGCTTCTTCATGTTATCCTGCACGATTGGATTCTCGTACATATGCACATTCATGGATGGGGCAAGCATAACCGGACAGGTTGCAGGAAGCACACAAGTCGTGAGCATATCATCCGCGATTCCATTTGCGATCTTGCCAACTACATCCGCACTCGCAGGTGCGATCAGGATTGCATCTGCCTGCGTACCGAGCGCGATATGCGGTACATGCAATTCCATACAACGGTCAAAGGTATCTGTATAACAGTGGTTTCCTGTCAATACTTCAAATGTCTCCGGCGTGATAAAATGTGTCGCATTCTCCGTCATCACAACATGGATGTCTGCGTGCAGCTTGGAAAGCATGCTTGCAACATTCGCCATCTTGTAGGCTGCGATACCACCGCTCACACCGAGCACGATCTTCTTTCCTGTAAGCATAATGTTCCTCCTAGTCCAAGATATATTTCACATATCCTCTAGTCTACCATGTTTTTCGTAATTTGTCAGTCTCGAAATTTTATTCTCCTCATCCACAAATACAACCTTCGGCTTATGTGTCTGTACCTCTTCCGGCGTCATATCTGCATAACACATAATGATGATCTTATCTCCGACACACACCTGTCTTGCGGCAGCGCCATTTAAGCAGATCATACCACTCTCACGCTCACCGGCGATCACATACGTCTCGAAGCGGTTTCCGTTTTCGATATCGACGATCTGCACCTTCTCATATTCGAAGATGCCAGCTGCCTCCATCAGTGCCTCATCAATCGTGATGCTGCCGACGTACTGCAGTTCTGCCTGCTTTACCGTTGCGCGATGTATTTTACTTTTCAGCATATTGACTGTCATAGATGGTACCTCCTCTAAACTGTGTAGTGGAAATTATCAATAAGTCTTGCTTCGCCGCCAATATTGACTGCGATCGCACACAGGATATCACCCTTCAATGTGTCGATGCTCTGCATGGTCATACCGTCTACAATCTCCACATAATCGATGGTTGCAAGCGGCATTGTGTTGATCAGGTCGGTCATAGCCTTCTTGATCTTCGCTGCATCACGCTCGCCATCTTCTACCATCTTCTTACCAAGGAAGATTGCCTTGGACAGGATTACTGCCTGCTTTCTGGACTCTGGAGAAAGATATGTATTTCTGGAACTCTTTGCCAGTCCGTCTGCTTCACGGATGATCGGGCA
>DHJV01000170.1:8294-15037 GCA_002404515.1 Lachnospiraceae bacterium UBA4711
TCATATTGAACAGCTTATTCACTACGGTACATACACCACGGAAATGAACCGGGCGGGACAATCCACAAAGTGCATTCGTCAGTCCTGTCATATCAACGAAAGAACAAAATCCATCCTTGTACATTTCCTCTGGTTCCGGATGGAAAATCAGGCTTGCACCGGCTGCCTCACACAGCTTTGCATCTGCTTCCAGATCTCTTGGGTAGCTTGCCAGATCCTCGGTTGGTCCAAACTGCATTGGATTGACAAATATGCTGACTACAACGGCATCATTTTCTGCAACTGCCTTGTCGATCAGGCTCTTATGTCCCTCATGCAGATATCCCATCGTCGGCACCAGACCAACCTGCTTGCCTTCCTTCTTCCATGCCTTAACTCTATCCCGAACTTCCTTCACTGTTGTTACGATTTCCATGTTATTTTTTCCTTTCAATATTCAAAGTTTTATTGTAAATCAACGAAAACATAATAGGTGTACAACTCTTTTAGAACACGTAAATGTTTTCGCACCTTAGTACAATTTCTCGATCACATCATCTGCAATCGCATAAGTATGCTCTGCGGAAGGATACGTGCCTTCCTTTACTTCCTTGATATACTGCTCGAATCCCTGCTTCATCATCGCACCGGTCTCTGCAAACCGCTTTACAAATTTCGGTGTGAAATCACTGAACATGCCAAGCATATCTGCATATACAAGCACCTGTCCGTCGCAGCCATTTCCGGCACCGATACCGATGGTCGGAATATTTAACTTCTCTGTTACAAGTGTAGCAAGCTTCTCCGGTACACATTCGAGTACCACTGCAAATGCACCCGCATCCTGTACAGCCAGTGCATCCTCGATCAGCTTCTGCGCTGCCGCTTCTGTCTTTCCCTGCACCTTAAATCCACCAAATGCATTGATGGACTGTGGGGTAAGTCCGATATGCGCACACAACGGGATACCTGCCTGTGTGATTGCCTTGATCTGTGGTGCAACTTCCACACCACCCTCTAATTTCACTGCATTGGCACGGCCTTCCTTCATCAGACGTCCTGCATTTACAACTGCATCATAGACGGATGTCTGGTAAGACATAAACGGCATATCGATTACGACCAAAGCTTCCTTCGCACCACGTGCAACCGCTGCTCCGTGATGTATCATATCTTCCATCGTTACAGAGACTGTGTCCTCATATCCAAGTACGACATTTCCTAATGAATCTCCGACCAGAATCGAATCCACGCCTGCCTCGTCCATCAGCTTGGCTGTCGAATAATCATACGCTGTCAACATTGTAAGCTTCTCACCGGAAGCCTTTGCCTTTGCAAAAGTAGTTACTGTTTTTTTCATGGTTTACTCCTTCATATCCAATATAGTTTGAATTGCCTGACTGTCCGCATTACACAATTGCTTTGAAAGTAACCGGTACACCTCGCGCGCATCGCCGTCAAGTGACTGCAGATGCTTCTCCACCGTTGCCACATCTCCACGGCTGACCGGTCCCGTCAATGCTTTCTCGCAGCCAAAGCGTTCCATATTCTCTGCATTATTTGCAAAGAGCGGCATCAGCGCATGCTCTGCCTCATCCGGTGTGAATCCGCACTCCGAAAGAAGGGTTGTCCCCATCTTATAAAGTCCGATCACCAGATTGCTTGCAAATACTGCCGACGCATGGTATTTCGCCTTTTGGTCTGCGGAAATCTGCCGGATTGTATGTCCCATTTTCTCAAACAGGCATATGAGTTCCTGCGTCTTCGTTCCTTCGCCTTCAATTGTCATGTAACAGTCTTGGAAATGTATGTAGGAATCCGTCTTCGAATTCACTGCATAAATAGGATGTATTGAATACCCGCTTACGCGACTACCCATACCAGAAAATATATGTGAGGAAAGAGCCCCACTTGTATGAATCATCGTTTTTCCATCCAGACACACCGAACTAGCTGCAATTTCCTCTGCCACGTTCGCGATCTGTCCATCCGGAACCGTTAAAAATATAGTATCACACGCCTGAACCAATGTCTCCATGTCTTCATAGTATTTCGTACCAGTAAATCTCGCTGCCTCTCTCGCACTTTCCGGATTCCGACTGTAAAAGCCATCCACACAGAGCATCTCTGCATGTGTCTTTGCGAAATCGGATAAATGTCTGCCAAGCGTAAAGCCCATTCTGCCAGCTCCAATCAATCCAATCTTCATACCATCACCTCTTCTTTCTGACCAAAGGGGTGTGCACCATATTCATTTCCCAGTATAGTTTCTTTCGAATACCATCCATTTGGCAATATACCATTTTGTATACAATTTGTAAACCGATTTTCCTGCGATAATTGTATAGAATTTGATACAATCAGACACCCGGAAATAATTGCATAAAAAAGACATCCTGCAAGATTACTCTCACAGAATGTCTCTGATTTCTTTATCGTATGATCTTCCGATTACTCTACACTGTAGTTTGGTGCTTCCTTTGTAATCTGGATATCATGTGGGTGGCTCTCCTTCAGAGAAGCGGCTGAAATCTCAACGAACTCTGCCTTCTCATGAAGCTCTTCGATTGTCTTCGCACCACAGTAACCCATACCTGCACGAAGTCCACCGATTAACTGGAATACAGTATCTTCAACGGTACCCTTGTATGCCACACGGCCTTCTACGCCTTCCGGTACAAGCTTCTTTGCATTTGCCTGGAAGTAACGGTCTTTACTACCATTCTCCATCGCTGCGATACTACCCATACCACGGTATACCTTGTATTTTCTTCCCTGATACAGCTCGAAATCTCCAGGGCTCTCATCCGTACCTGCGAACAGGCTACCCATCATACATACATTCGCGCCGGCTGCAAGTGCCTTTGTGATATCGCCGGAATACTTGATACCACCATCAGCGATAACAGGGATTCCTGCTGCATGCGCTGCCTCATATGCCTGCATGATTGCTGTGATCTGTGGAACACCGATACCAGCTACGATACGTGTTGTACAGATAGAACCAGGTCCGATACCGATCTTTACGGCATCAACACCTGCATCGATCATTGCCTGTGTACCAGACTTTGTAGCTACATTACCAGCGATAACATCAAGATCTGGATACTTCTCCTTGATCATAGCAAACGTCTTAAGAACGTTCTCAGAATGTCCATGTGCTGTATCGATAACGATTGCATCCACCTTGGACTTAACAAGCTCATCTACTCTGTCGCAGATATCCGGTGTAACACCAACGGCTGCGGCACAGAGAAGTCTGCCCTGTGCATCCTTGGCTGCATTTGGATACTTGATCTGCTTCTCGATATCCTTGATTGTGATAAGTCCCTTCAACATCATGTTATCATCGACGATAGGAAGCTTCTCTTTTCTGGCTTTTCCAAGAATTGCCTTTGCCTCCTCCAGTGTGATTCCCTCTTTTGCAGTAATGAGGTTCTCCGATGTCATGGACTCCTTGATCTTCTTTGAATAATCTGTCTCAAACTTCAAGTCACGGTTCGTGATAATACCTACCAATTTGCCGTTTTCTGTAATCGGTACACCGGAAATACGGAACTTCGCCATCAGCTTGTCTGCATCATCGAGTGTGTGCTCCGGTGAAAGAGAAAATGGATCAGAGATAACTCCGTTCTCTGAACGTTTTACTTTATCAACTTCCTCTGCCTGCTGCTGAATTGACATGTTCTTATGAATAACTCCGATTCCACCCTGTCTGGCCATGGCGATTGCCATTCTATGCTCTGTGACAGTGTCCATACCGGCGCTCATAAGAGGAATGTTCAACTTGATTTTCTTCGTGAGCTGTGTTGATAGAACAACGTCATTTGGAATAACACTTGAAAACTGTGGTACTAACAGAACATCATCAAATGTGATTCCCTTACCAATAATCTTACCCATTTTTCTTTTCCTTTCCTTTCTTTAGTCTAATTATATTAGGTAATTCGAACCGATGAGGGTTCAGGCATTACTTATCCTCGTAAACACAAATGTAAAGTCCGATATACTCTTCCCCTCCATACAACAAAGGCACTTTAATTCCATCTATATCCGACTTTAACTGTAAATCATTGCCATATACAGCAAGCGGCGGTGTAATATCAATAATAATTCCAAGTGTGGAAAATATCGTCGCCGTGTTGCCCATAATCATATTCCCAAGTTCGTTCAATGCAGAGGATGCCATCTCATCCAACTCATTGACAGGCATTCCAAACATCATACGGGATGCAATATCTTTCGCATTGTTCTCCCGGATTGCCAGAATCACCTGGCCTTTCATTTCTCCCACTACGCCGACCTGAATTGCATAATATTTGTCATGTAAATGAAAATCGGTCATCTCAGGCTTTCCAACTGTCATCTTCACCTGAGTTACGCTTTCAACAATAGAAATACTCGACTGCAAAAAAGGGTTGATGTGCTTTACATCGATTGCAGGTACCATATGCCCTCTCCTTAGTTTATTTTGTAAATAGGTTAACGATAATTATAACATACCTATATCGAGTATTCAAACACAAAATCCAATTTGTTACCAAATTCTTTTGCCTGTGTCTCAGTGAAATGTATAGTCTGCCGATGAACTCAGAATATGTCCGGATTCATCCACCTGTTTGACTGTAATCCGGGCGCCATCACTAACTGTCTGTCCCTGCACCATCAATGTATTGCGGTCAACATAGACCGTATCCAATTGTTCCTCGCCATCATACACCTTGGAATATTCGTTGAAATTTCTTCCACGTACCACGGCGTGATCCCCTTCATTAGACACCCGGCTGATGCTGATTTCCTCCAGTCCCATGATGATCTGTCCCTGACCGATTTCCGGCACCGGAGACTGTCCATCATAGATGTAATCCTCGCCATACAGCATATCATAGGCAAGCAACGTAACCACATGATCCAACTCATCCTGGTTGTCCTTATACAGGCAATGCGCCCGTTGTACATATCCCATATTCAGGTTCAGTGCTTTGAATATCTTCGTTGATACCTCGCTCGCACGGATATCCTCATCCGGGATATCCAGATTCATATTATTGACCAAAATATATTCTGTCTGGAACTGGCTGTGTGGAAGCTGGTCATCGTCAAATGTGATCGTTGGCAGATGATCACCATACAACAACAGCACATACTCCTCACCTGTATTATCCAGAGTCGTGATCAGATCATGAATCATCTGATCCATCTCATGTAACTGGTTTACATAATAGGTAAGCTGATTTTCCTTCACCGGATCCTGTGGATAGCTGACCTTGATTTTCTCATCACAAGCGCCTAATTCTTCGGGATATTTTCCATGTCCCTGCACACTGATCGTAAATACAAAATCCGGTCCTTCCGTACTGCGCAGACAGCTCTTGATGTTATCCACCAGCACTTCGTCCTTCGCCCATCCAGTGGAAGTCTTCTGTACATTGTACATGTATTCCAGTGAGATAAACCGTTCAAAGCCCATCTCATTATAAACATCCTTCCGGTCATAGAATGAAGACTTGTTGTTATGCATGGCAAAGGTATGATAACCTTCCTTCTCAAGCAGACTGCACATGCCCTCCACCGGCACTTTATTAACGGTTGTCTTATATGGGTACTCTCCTGCTCCGAAATATGCGGAACGGATTCCTGTCAATACTTCAAACTCCGAATTTGCAGTGCCCGCGCCAAGTGCTGGCATTGTCAGATATCCAGATGGGAATTTTTCTTTTAATCTCGTAAAATTCGGAATTGGATTTTCTGAGAGTGTCAATCCCTCTACTACATTTGGATCAAAGAATGACTCTAACTGTACGCAGACGATATTCGGTGTCTTTTTCTTCGACTCATCGGCATCCAGTTCCTTGCTGTTCAATTTATTTCTCAGATGAAGCATCGTTGATTCATCGTAATCGTCCGGCTTCGAAATACCATTATCGATAATACTGTTCGTGAAACAATATGCAAATCCGTAATCCTGATATGCCATACCAAGGTTTGCAAAATCATCCGAGATAATGTTATGGCTTACATTAAAGTTCGTAAAGAACATAATGCCAATCCACATGACGATACAGACAATCATTGTCCGCATAACATGTTTTTTCCCCTCAAACTTCGGAGATTTCCGGAACAAAATCACAATTCCGGCGATTACAGCCACTGCAGCTACAACGAGAAGCACCTGCTGTACCTTTGAGAAATACACATCCAGCATGGAGATTACATCCTTCACCATCAGAAGGTCTATCGCCGCAAATGGTGTGATACGATATCCAAGCACAACAAAATTTGCAATACCGCAGATCAGCCATACAATACTGATCAGCACAATGCCAAATACACGCTTTCTTAAGAAAAGTGCAAACAATAAGGTAAAGAATATGATTGACGTATTATATAAGAATACGATTGGTGACGATATCATGAACTTTACACCAAGTACCAGTGATCGTCTGCCCAATATCTCCATCAGAAGTTCCAGACCAAATGCTATGAAAAAGCACCGCACAATCCAGGTCTGAATCGAATATCTCAAAAAATGCTTTACCTTTGTCCAGAATGATGGCTTTGCATCCACGTTCTCATTTTCTTCATTTTTTACAGATTCTTCGGGTTCCGCTTTCTTTTCTTCCTTTGTTTCATCCGAATTCTTTATTTTCTTCTCAGACATCTTACCGCCTCTTCAAAATAAGTCTTTGTAATGATACTCAATTATAGGAGAAATACCTTTATAAAGCAAGCAAGAATTTTTTAATTTTTTTTTAATTTTTTTG
>DHJV01000082.1 GCA_002404515.1 Lachnospiraceae bacterium UBA4711
CCGGGTATTCGTGCACCCCCGCCTGCAAATATCTGCGAACCCATGATCCTTCCTGCACAAATTCGCCATAATATTCGTGAATTTCTTCGGTTCGACTATTGAAATCCCTCTGTAAATTCGGTAAAATGGACATTAGGTATATGTTACGCACAAGGAGGAGCATTTTTATGACTATAAATGATTATTTAGATATGGAAGCACTCGATAACATCCTGGAGCAGTGGGCGGCTGCAACACACATGATCGCCGTTGTTCTCGATGATGAAGGTAACTTCCTTTCCAACAAGCTTGGATTTTCCAGAAATAATATAGAGGCATTCAGTGAGAGCATCGAAGTCGATGACGTCGAGGTTGCAACCGTTGTTGGCGGTCCTCTGGATGAGGATACGGACGAAGAGGTTGTCGAGGCTGCTGCCGCAATTCTGGTTGCCGCTGTTCAGAATCTCTTAGAGGCTGGCTATCGCAAGAAGAAATATGAGGAAGCAGTTGCCTCCTTCAACGAAGAAATTGATGGTGCTGCAGCTCTGATTAAGGAACTTGCCGGAAAATCACAGGGCTTAAAGAAGATTGAAAATAAACAGAATATCCTCGCACTGAACGCTTCCATTGAAGCTGCACGTGCAGGCGAAGCCGGACGCGGATTCACCGTTGTTGCGCATGAGTTTGGTAAGATGGCACATGAATCAGGTGTTATCAACGACTCCATTCAGAAGACTTTACAGAAGCTTGATGCATCCATCAAGAGCTATGACGCTGAATAAACAGCAGGGATTTGAGGATGTGAAAACTTTTTCACAAATAGAACATATTTTAGACACAATTTATTGCTATAGTATGCATTGTAAGAGCTTTTCATATATTTGAATCCTCTCTCCCCTCAAACAAGTGGCGAATTAATTCCCTCCCCGGTTTTTCTCGCCACTTGTTTTCTGTTTACAAGGTTTTTAAAAAGTTAAACCATTTACGAAATATCCATATTAATACAAGTTAAAGTTAAATATATTTATATATTATAACATTGCTACATTCACTCTGTAGATAGAGTTGTACAAGATAGATATTTCTTAAACAGACCGTTGAAGCACGCTGGTACTTAATGAACACGCAGTGTGAATTTAGTACCACTGCGTGCTGAACCGAGCGGGAGCGCGTCTGTGTAGAAATATCTATCCTGTACAACTCGACCAAAAGAAAGAGAGGAAATACATCATGATTAACGAATTTTACAAGGATATGACAGGAAAAGGTTCTATCATTCGCCAGTTCTTTGACTATGCAAACAAGAAGGGCGCAGAGATTGGTATGGAAAATATCTACAACTTCTCTATTGGTAACCCTTCCGTTCCTGTACCACAGGCATTTACAGATCGTATGATCGAACTGTTGCAGACGGAGGATCCAGTAAAGCTGCACAGTTACAGCCCATCGCTTGGACTTCCATCTACAAGGCAGGCAGTTGCCGATTCTTTGAATAAGCGTTTTGGCATGAACTACACGATGGATCACATCTTCATGACAAGTGCGGCAGCCAGTGCACTGGCACATGCGCTTCGCTGTGTGACAAAGGACGGCGACGAGGTTATCACCTTCGCTCCTTACTTCCCGGAGTATGTTCCATATGTCACAGGCACCGGTGCAAAGCTTACCGTGATTCCTGCCGATATCACCACATTCCAGATCAACTTCGAGGAATTTGAGAAAGCCCTGAACCCGAATGTACAGGCAATCCTCATCAACTCTCCGAATAACCCATCCGGTATCGTTTATTCAACTGCCACGATCACGAGGCTGGCAGATATTCTGCGTGCAAAGGAAAAGGAATACGGACATCCGATCTACCTGATCTCCGATGAGCCTTACCGTGAGATCGTATTTGCGGGTGTGGATGCACCATTTATTTCCAAGTTGTACGAGAATACGATCTGCTGTTATTCCTTCAGTAAGTCTGTGTCTCTGCCTGGTGAGCGTATCGGTTACATGGCAGTGAACCCAGCCTGCGAGGATGCAAAGCTTCTGGTACTTATGGCTGGTCAGATCTCAAGATTTATCGGTCATAACTGTCCGTCTTCCATCATTCAGATGGCAGTAGAATCTGTACTCGATCAGACAAGTGACCTTTCAATCTATGAGACAAACAAGAACATTCTGTATAAAGAACTTACACGCATCGGCTACGAGATGGTCGAGCCGGGAGGAACCTTCTACATGTTCCCACGTGCACTGACCGAGGATGCAAATGAGTTCTGCTGGCGTGCAGCCAAAGAGCTGAACCTGATCATCGTACCGGGTGACAGCTTCTTATGTCCGGGACATTTCCGGATCTCCTACTGCGTAACAACGGATATGGTCGAAAAAGCCATTCCTTTGTTTGAAAAACTTTACAAATTATATAGATAATTTCCCGTTTTTTCGGTATAATGAAGTTTGGTTTATTAGGAGATACATAATTAGGAGGACAAAAATATTATGGCAGAAGAAGTTGGCGCAAGCAAAAAGCCAAAGAAATACACGGGGATCCTGCTTCATCCAACCTCACTTCCGGGACCTTACGGCATCGGCGAGCTGGGTGCAAGCGCATACAAATTTGTTGATTTTCTGGAACGTTCGGGGTTAAATACATGGCAGGTACTGCCGCTCGGACATACCGGATTTGGAGATTCTCCATATCAGCCGTTTTCCGCATTTGCGGGACAGCCGCTTATTATCAGTCTGGATCATCTAAAGGAATTACATCTCCTTTACGATGAAGATTTCCGGGATATGCCGGCATGGAATCCGGAGCAGATTAACTATGGTGAGTTGATCGAGTTTAAGACAGGTCTGTTAAAGCTTGCTTACTCCCGTTTCCACGATGAGTCTTTATCCGATGGTATCCATGACAATCCGGAAATGAAGCAGGCATTTGATAACTTCTGCGAGACATCTGCCTGGCTGGAGGATTATGCACTGTTCATGGCCGGCAAGGACTATCATCAGGGTATGCCTTGGTACATGTGGGAGGACAACCTGAAGAAGCCAACCAAGAAGCAGAAGGAAGCATGGGTGAAGAAGCTCGAAACAGAGATGGGCTACTACAAGTTCATCCAGTTCCTGTTCTATTACGAATGGACAACTTTGAAGAAATACGCAAACGATAAGGGCATTTCCATTGTGGGCGATATCCCGATCTTTATGGCATGGGACAGCGTGGATGTATGGGCAAACCAGAGCCTGTTCCAGCTTGATTCCAAGGGATATCCAACCGTCGTTGCCGGCGTTCCGCCAGATTATTTCTCAGCAACTGGACAGCTGTGGGGCAACCCGCTTTACAACTGGAAGAAGCACACAGAGACCGGTTATGAGTGGTGGCTGAACCGTATCCGTCACCAGTTGACACTCTCCGATTTCCTGCGTATCGACCACTTCCGTGGTTTCGATAAGTACTGGGCAGTTCCTTATGGTGAGACAACTGCAATCAACGGAAAATGGGTTGAGGCACCGGGCGTAAACTTCTTCACACAGTTAGAGGCAACACTCGGTTATCATCTTCCGATCATCGCTGAGGATCTTGGTGAGATTGATGATTCTGTCATTGAACTGCGTGACAAGTTCGGTCTGCCGGGCATGAAGGTATTGCAGTTTGCATTTGAGAATCCGGAAGAAAATGATTTCCTTCCACACAACTTTGTTCGTAACTGTGTATGCTATACGGGTACACATGACAACGATACGACCCTTGGCTGGTACAAGCACGCATACGAAGCTTCTAAAGATAAGCTCCGCCGCTACTTCTCTACAGATGGCTATGACATCTGCTGGATCATGATTCGTGCATGCTTTGGCTCTGTTGCCAACATGGCAATCGTACCAATGCAGGATGTATTATGTCTGGATTCCTGGGCTCGTATGAATACACCTGGTGTTGCAGAAGGAAACTGGGCCTGGAGATACAAGGAAGAGGTACTGACACACGAACTCGAAGCAAGATTATATGAAACCTGTAAAATGTTTGGACGATAAGAGGTGTATCTATGAAAACATTGGGAGTTGGAATCGTATTGATGGTGGCATTGTTTTTCTGTCTGCCATACCATCTCTACATGAAACAATTATGGAAAAAAAATCCTGAGAAATCATGGGAAAAAGCACGCAAATTTGTATCTGGCTTCTTCCGTCTGGAATTAAAGCTGTCCGGATGCAAGGTGAACGTCATCGGAAAAGAAAATATACCGCAGGATGGTCCGGTGTTATTCGTCGGCAACCATCGCAGTTATTTTGACATTCTGATCTATCATGAAGCAATCGGCAAGCCACTTGGCTTCCTTGCAAAAAAAGAAATGGAAAAGATTCCGCTTCTCCCACTGTACATGCGGGATATCGGATGTCTGTTCTTAGACAGAGACGATATCAAGCAGGGCTTATCCGTAATCAAGCAGGGAACCGAGTACATGAAACAGGGACATTCGATGGTCGTATTCCCGGAGGGAACCCGAAATCAGACTGACACGCTCCTGCCTTTCCGAGAGGGCGGTTATAAGATGGCGGAGAAATCGAAATCCCCGATCGTTCCGGTATCGATCTGCCGTTCGGATCTGATGCTTGAATCCGCACCGAAGAAACGAATTCACAGTCACAACGTAACGATTGAATTCGGAAAGCCAATCTATCCTTGTGAGCTTCCACCAAAGGAACGCAAGGAGCGATATGCAGAGTTTCCACAGATTATACAGGATATGTATGATAAAAATAACATTTAGAGGAGGATTTGAACCATGCCTTGGTGGTTAATCATGATTATTGTCATCGTGGTCGCACTTGCAATTATGTTCGTGCTTTATAAAGTCGGTGACAAATTACAGAAGAAACAAAGCGCACAGAGAGAACAGATGGTAGAGGCGGCGCAGCCGATGAATATGCTGATCATCGACAAGAAAATGCTGCCGATGAAAGATGCCGGACTTCCGAAAATGGTGATGGAACAGACACCAAAGCGTTACCAGAAAGCAAAGCTTCCAATCGCAAAGGTCAAGGTTGGTCCACAGATTATGAACATGATCTGTGATGATGCGATCTTCGATGAGCTTCCAACCAGAGGCGAAGTAAAAGCGATGGTCAGCGGTATCTACATCATCAGTGTCAAGAGTGTCCGTGGCAAGAAGGTCGCGCAGGAAGAAGAAACCGGCAAGAAGAAGAAAAAGGGCAACTGGCGTACACGTATGCGTAAGCGTCAGGTTGAGATGCAGAAGCAGTTGAACGCAGAAATGCTCGAGAAGGCAAAATCCAAGGGCAAAGACAAACCTGTTGAGAAGTCCAAGGAAGAGCTTCGTCGGGAGAAAGAAAGAGCGAAGAAGATCAGTGACAAGATGTAATACGCAACCGGCAAAATTGAAAGATATTATCGGTTCCTTTACACCATTTCTGGTTGCTGTGCTGGCACAGTACATATTAAACTTTCTGGATGTGGCAATTCTTTTCTTCAAGAATATGCACTCCGATGAGAAGACCAGCAACAGCACAACCATAGGCAAGATTTTACAAATGGATTATAACCAGCCTATGAATCAGGCGTACCTCGTGCTTGCACAGCACATTGTATTTTTGATTTGCTTCGGGCTCTGGTATTACCGCATATTTTATCGGGGAAATGTCGTTTCCACAGACGAAACTTCCGAAGATAATACAAAAGGACGCATGAAAAATATTTTTTCATGCGTCTGTTCTATACGGACTCCATTTTTATTGCTTGCTGGTGTTGCAATCCAGATCATGGTGGACGGAATCCTGAATTTGGTAAGTCCCCTGTTCCCGGACACCTTTGCAGCTTACTATGAGCTTGTATCCAAGGCTGTCGGTGTGAACCGGGCAGTTCCGATGATTATTGCGACCTTTGTGATCGCCCCGATCGGCGAAGAGTTATT
Source organism: Lachnospiraceae bacterium UBA4711 (assembly GCA_002404515.1). Taxonomy (GTDB): domain Bacteria; phylum Bacillota; class Clostridia; order Lachnospirales; family Lachnospiraceae; genus Coprococcus_C. The sequence goes on from DHJV01000082.1 coordinate 5,898, forward strand.
CTTCCGCGGTGTGATCATGGGCTATGCGAAGCGCTACATGCCACCTGCCATAGCAATCCTGTTTCAGGGTGTGCTTTTCGGGTTGTATCATGGAAACATCGTACAGGGCATCTACGCATGCATCTTAGGATGTCTGCTTGGATTTGTGGCTTACAAAGCGCACACACTCCTCGTAAGCATGATCCTGCATTTCAGCATCAACCTGAGTGTGCTGTTCATTCCATCCGTATGGTTTGAGAACACCATGCGATGCAGTATTATCACGGCTGGCGCACTAGTGCTTACAGTGCTGTTCATATGGCTGGCGATGAAAAAACACAAAACAAAGGAAACACGTTCAAGAGCAGAATCAACTAAAGATTAAAATCGAGTAGGAGGCGGTGA
>DHJV01000123.1 GCA_002404515.1 Lachnospiraceae bacterium UBA4711
GTGAAGGATGAATATCTGGAATTCTTCCAGAATTGCCCGGTCAAGTATATGTATATGCCCATCGTTTACAGCATGGATGAGCTGCGCAAAGTGCTGGCCTACGATAAAATCAACATTGTTGGCGTGGAAGCGATTGCACCTACCGCAGACAACGAGATGATCGACCCGGAAAACCTGAAATGGATTCGGGAGCAGGGACTGTACATCTGGGTCAATAGCATCAATCTGGGCAGAGGCCACGAATTGAGCGGCACTTATAACGATGATATTGCCCTCAGCAAGGGGCCGGATGCCGCATGGGGCGTTCTGATGAATCGCGGATACAATGTGATCCAGACCGACTGGCCTTCTCAGCTGGCTGTTTACCGAAACCATAAACTCGGTGTATAATGGGATGGTGGGCAGAGGCTGAATAGGTCTCTGCCCTTTTTCGTAATATCAGTGAAGCTCTTTTGCATCACTGGAAAACCCAGCAAACAAAAAAATATGCAGGTACGAATGACCATGAAGCTTTTTATCCTGCGAAACTTGGAATTACTTGCCGTCCGTGGCTGAAATCGAAAAGACACCTCTAGGAGTTGAAAAATAATGCTTCACGCAAGGGAAATTACACTCGGAGCAATCGTTTTGCGAATCGTCATGGCCGAAGTTCTTGGCGGTGTGATTGGTTCAGAACGAGGAAGAATGAATCGTCCTGCCGGAATGCGTACCTATATGCTGGTCAGTATCGGATCTTGCGTGGTTATGATGATAAATCAGTATGCCTATCAGGTCTATGGTGTTGGTGACCCTGTGCGATTAGGAGCACAGGTTGTCAGCGGCATTGGCTTTTTGGGTGCTGGAACGATTATAGTCACAACGCACAATCAGATCAAGGGACTGACGACTGCAGCAGGACTTTGGGCATCAGCTTGTATTGGCCTTGCAATTGGGATCGGTTTATACGAGGTTGCTGTCGTTGCTTGCATTGCAGTGTTTTCGGTTCTTACTGTGCTGCATCGGTGGGATTTCTACATGAGAAACCGTACCAATGTTATTGATTTATATATTGAACTGGATGCAAGCGTTTCCTTTGGTGAATTTTTGCGCAATGTGCGGGAATTGGATTTAGAGGTGAGCGACATTCAAAAGGAAGATCACTCTCATTATGATGCCGAAGTCGTTCCTTTTACGGTTACGATCCGAAGCAAGACAAGCCGTACACAAGACGAGATTCTCAGCATCATCCGGCGTATGGAAGGAATCAAATATTATGAAGTGATTTAATGGAGAATTTCAAGAATGATAAAAAACATTGTCTTTGACATGGGAAATGTGTTGATTCACTTTGACCCAGAATTATTTATGAACCGCTACCCCATTTCTGAAGAAGGCAAAACACTTCTGCGAAATGAAGTGTTCCGTTCAGTCGAGTGGGTAATGATGGACCGAGGTGCAATGGATGACACAGAGGCAGAAAACCACATTCTGCCTCGACTCCCGGAGCAGATGCATTCAGTTGTCTGTGAATTGATTGAAAAGTGGGATGATCCCATCCTTCCGGTTGACGGAATGCTGGAACTTTTGCAGACCTTAAAGCAAAATGGGTATCGGCTTTACCTGCTGTCCAACGCCTCCGCCCGCCAGCACGAGTATTGGGCAAGGGCAGAAGCCAGCAAGCTAATGGATGGTACATTGATTTCCGCAGATGTAAAGCTGCTGAAACCCGATCCGCAGATTTATCGGACTTTCCTGAAAAAATTCAACCTAAAACCCGGAGAGTGTGTTTTTATTGATGATACGCCGATCAATGTGGAAGGCGCACTCTATGAAAATATGGCAGGTATTGTGTTCAATAGGAATGTCAGTACCTTAAAACAGAGTCTTCGTGCACTGGGCGTGGAGTGCTAAAATCCTTGTTTTGGAGAAATAAGTTTATGGCTATTGGAATTGATATTTTTCTTTTGATATGCGCAGCGGCTTTTGCTGTTGCAGGAGCTGTTCAGCTAAAGCGTTCTAAACAAACCGGACAGGATGCGCTGAATGCTTTTACAAGTCGCAGAAATGCGGTCAGCTGCATCTGCCTTGCAATTCTTTTTGTGATTGCTGTTATCTGTATCAGCCTATAACTTTCTCCAATGCTGATTTTATTGCTTCTTCCAAAGCTATTTTGAGCGATTGACCAGAATTTCAATCGTCATGGTTGATTTCTTAGATTGGCTTTGTAAGATATTTTCTCCTTCATTTTGCTTAACGGCAGCAACAAGAGCGGAGTTCAATTTCGGACTCCGCTCTTGTTGTTATATCAATTTGTTCCACTAGAATGATCCAGTATGCGCCAGCCATCCATGAGTGCATCGTTTTCCAGAATGAAGGGATGGGCTGTATCCTGCCCCCACTCGGTATCGTACTTCAACATGAGGTAATCGCTCAGTTCGGTTCGTGTCTTGAACTTGAGCAAGCGGTACGGCTCCTGAAACGCAACCTTCTCCACGAAATACAGCCCATCCGATGCCGGAAGAAGAATCCCTGTGTGGCCGATCATCAAGGAATTTTCCGTTTCCGAAAAGCTGTTGTGAAAAACAACAGAAATCAGCCGGATCTTTGAGTC
>DHJV01000163.1 GCA_002404515.1 Lachnospiraceae bacterium UBA4711
GATGATTTTTACTCTTACGCATGAATAATACGCTCTGCCACAGTTTGCAGTATATCAAGAGAGATATCCTCTCCATAAACAACAAACATCAAATTTGACGTGTCCTCTAACCAGAAAATTTGATAAAAATTGTTTTTATGAACGATTGATATTCCTTGACCATTCAGATTCTCTTCACGCACCTCGGCATCTTCCGTGTCAATTGTAACTGAAGATACACCGTTTTCACTAATGTAATATATCGCCACCTCAAATTCCTCGCTATGGCTGCTCTGGAAGTGATAAATACATGATGCTTCGCTTTCTTCGCCAGTAGTGAGGATAAATTCTGCTGGAACAGCATCCAATACGCGTGCCTTATTATCTTCAATAGGTACTTCTATTTTGTTTTTCCCCACAGATAATTCATAAGATGTTCCGACATCAAAGGTCTCAATAAGATAATTAAGCGTTTTTACCCGAACTGTTTCCGATGCAGCAAAGACACCAACAAACATAAAAAGCGGTATCAGTATCCACAAAGCAACTCGATTCAGTGTTCGCAGCGTTTTCTTTGCAGCCTTTTGAATCTGGGCTTTTCGATAACTCTTTTCAATCGTATGCAGGCAGCGCTTGCGCAAACGATCAGGAACTGCTGCATCTGGATCTGTGAGAAGCTCCTCATTTTTCTGCATCAGCTCTTTTCCATTTGCTTCCGCCACTCTGTTCATAAGCAGCGCGAAAAAGGCATCTTCGTATTGCTCATACAGTCGTTCATCTTCATTCATAATTTTTACCTCCTTCCCGGAGCTTTTCTACAAATGCACGTCTGGCCCGGGTCAATTTCATTCTAACACTGGAAGGCTTACAACCGAGCATTTGCGCAAGTTCTGCGTCCGACAGATCCATCAGATATTTTCCGTACAACAACTGCTTTTCTTCTTCCCGCATTTCCTGAAAGGCGGTTAACAGTTCTTCCTGCCGTTCTTTTTCCAAGTACCTTACCTCGGCGCCAGGAATATGCGTCTGCGGAAAATTCTCTGTTAAGTCATCCAACGGGATGCAGTGAGCGTTTTCCTTTTGATCTCGTTTTATTGTGTTGATCGCAGTGTTGCGAACCGCTGCTGCAATGTAGTTTATTTGTGCATAAGGTGGTAACCGCTGAAGCGTTGCTTCATTCTTCAGCAAGGAGAGAACTGCTGTCTGTACGATATCCTCCCGCTGCACCGAAACCTCTGAGTATTTTCCTGCGATATAATACATGAGGCGTTCGTGTTTAAGATATATGTCTTCCATGAAGCATGGTTTCTCTTTTTTCTTGCTCATGTTTGGTTCTCCTGAACGTTCATATACTAAGACACGGAACGTGCCGTTTTGCAACAAAAAATTTTGCAGGCATATTGCCGCATCAAGCCAACGTCTTTGCGACATTAGTTTTACTATAATAAAATGAATATTTCAATACAATACTATTGCAAATCTAATATTTCGCACATTTTGATTTTAGAATAAGTATAATGTCAAAAACTGCGAAAGAAGGTGTGAGCTTGACGAAATTTGGTGAAATACTGATACAGCTTCGTCAAGAGAAGCATCTTTCGCAAGCCGAACTGGGACATATCATCTATGTTTCCGGCGGAACGATTTCGAATTATGAAAAGGGCGTTCACTATCCGGATATTGAAAAGCTGGTCAGGCTGGCGGACCACTTTAACGTTTCTATCGATTATCTTCTGGGACGATCCACCTCGAAGCTTTCGCCCGATGTGTTTGCGCAGACAGTTTCGGATGACACAACTGTTGGTGATGTCGTTCAGTCTCTTCAACGATTGTCTCCTGCCAGAAAGCGCGCTGCCTGCACGATGATTGCGGATATGGAGGTAGCGTCCATGATTCATATTGCTGGAAAGAGGGAACGAACTTGATCCCGTTTTGCATTCTTGTAATCGAAAACGATGACGACCGCGAATTTATGGCCGCGCTGTTTATCCAATACCAACGGCTTCTTTACAAAGAAATCTATGACATTCTGAAGAACCCATGGAATACGGAAGATGTTCTGCAGGCTACGTTGGTCAAGCTGATCGATAAGATCCCGGAACTCCGAAACAAGGAACAGCCGCAGCTGATCGGATATATCAGCGTGACCGCGCGAAATACGGCCTATAATTTCTTGCGATCACAGAAGAAAATCGCCCCCTTCTCTTTTGAGGAATATATGCAGCAATCCGAGCCAATCGCCGAGCATCGTCAAATGGAAGAACTCCTGATCTCAAAAGAGGAGATCGATGAATTGGTGCGGCGCTGGCCGCAGCTTGATGCCAAAAGCAAATACCTGTTAGAAGGAAAATACATACTCGGTAAAAGCGATGAGGCCTTGGCCGAGGAACTATCCATAAAACCCGCCAGTGTTCGAATGGCACTGACGCGGGCAAGACAATGTGCATATCAGCTTCTTACGAAAGCAACAACACCGAGTCATTCCTGACGGAACGGCTCGGTGTTGTTGCATTTTATGAAGTTTTGTGTCAATTATTAGTAGACGATGCTGCTTCCTGAATTGCAACTAATCCACGTTTACATTTTAGCTTGACTTGCCCCCTTTACTCTCAAAAAGAGTAAAGGGGGGCACATATGCTAGATGAGACAATCGCATCTGCTCAGCACAACAACTCAGAGTCCCTTTTAGCCTTGATTGAGAAATTCAAACCGCTTCTAAAGAAATATGCATATAAACTTCATTACGAAGACGCGTATTATGATTTACAGCTGGACTTTATTCAGATTATTCTGACAATCAATTTAGATGCACAAAATCAAAAGAGTGAAGGTGCGCTTGTCAACTATATTTGTAATTCAGTGCAGCATGCATACTGTAAGCGATTAAAAACCATCTTAGGGCGCGCTATGCCAACAGTCGAACTTGACTCGCCGACGAATGTACAGATCTCAAATCTACTGACTGCTCCATCTCACCAAGAATTTTCTGATTTTGCATTGGATGTTGCAAATATCCTGACGGAAAAAGAATATCAAGTTATAGTGCTTGTATACAAATACCAGCTTTCCTCTGCTGAAATTGCGCGCAGACTATGCACAACACGACAGAATGTAAACCAATGTAAAAAACGTGCAGAACAAAAGCTTCGAAATTACTTTGAAGACTAAGTCGCAGCGGTAATACTTTCAACTCCCCTGAGGTTACTGCTACGGTTTTTCTCCTTGGAATAAAAAACATTTTTGGCGGTTACAGGTCAGCACGACTTATAACCGCCACTTTTTTATGTATTTCTCTTATTTTTTAAATTCTCCCAAAAGTCACGAAGTTTTCGTGGAAGAGGTAATCCAAACCGGTTCACATTTTCAAAAATACTAATAATCTCATTTGCACAATAGAAGAAAATCGTAATTGAAGAAAACTTTTCGCCGCTATGCAAAATCCATGTGTCAACGATATAGCTAAGTGCTACTAAGCAAACAATTAACACCTTTGATGCAATGCCTTTTGCGCCGACCTTACTAGATGCGGTCTTCTCCTTTACGGCGAGGCACACACCTGTGACATAATCAATGACAATAAGGATCAATAGTGCGTACACCGTCTCCGGAAGTTCTTTGTAAGCAGTCTGAAAGAAATGGCTCATTATGTATTCTCCTTTGTTGCAATTTGCTTTCCGCTTTGTTTTATATAACAAAGTGCCAGCCAGATAATACGTAAGGATTGCTATACAATCAAAAATGTAAACATTTAACTTGTTCTTCTGCATACTTCATGCAGAACTTGTTTCCAATCATCCTTCAACAAAAATCACTCTTGAGGAAATACGTTAGCCTAGGTTTCATTCCCGTTTGGTATATTGAGTCGCAGCAGAAAGGAATGGTTACTTTATGAAAAAAATTCGCCTGATTGAATGCGTTTTCCTATTGTTTATTCTCTGTGCCTGTACAACGCAACCGGCAATGCAGCCGGAATCAAAAAATCCAATTACCGAAATACCGGAACAGGCGGAAAGCCAGTCAACTGCATTGGAGCCCGGAAATTCTGAATCAAGGGAACAGGCAGAAGTGCAGGATTCACAGTCAGAGAATCCTGCGCAGGCAGCCTTTACCGGTGGGATCACCCTCTATGCAGACAGCCGCACGGCCTACGTCAACAGCGAACCGGTTGAAATGCCCGCCGCGCCGTTTGTGGAAAACGGGAATTTCTATATCCCGCTGCAATTCGTCGCGGAGACGATGGGATGGTCGTATCAGGAACAGAGCGGAACCGTAGCGCTTGCATCGTCTTCGCACCAGACCACGCTCACGGTCGGAACACGGACGATCCGCGTAGACGATGATGAGGCCACGGTCAACAGCTATGACTGGCAATTCCCGGAGGAAGGTGTGGAAAGCGACCCCTATGTACCGCTAATCCGGGACGAGATCGTGTTTATCCCTCTTGATTTTCTCGAAACCCGGACGGACAGGGATATTCTCTCAAAGCTCAGCTTCCGGACGCAGTGGTTCACCGAGGAGCGGTACGCCATCCTCAGCGCGGACGGAAAAGAGGAGGGATTTTGCGGCTTCTATCTCTGGGATCACTATGATGATCTTCCGGAAGCGCAGCGCGCCGGGATGGAGGAGTTGGGCACCGTCGGCTTTTCGCGGGATGCATACGACGTTGTGGAATATGGGGCGAATGGGCTGTTTGTCCATGTGCTGCGGCTGCGGGACGGCTGTGAGGATATGGATCGGCTTGACGGCGTGATTTCCTCCGTCTATACCACGAATCCGGACATTCCAACGCTCCGCGGCCTTCGCGTGGGCGAGGAGATTTCCCGCATTTACACAACATATGATGAGAGTTTTTTTATGGAGCTTCTTTGTCTCACTGAGGGCGATGTCATTACGCAGATCCGTTTCCGGTGCGCCTACTATGACGACGACGAACGCATTCGGGTACAGCCGACGTGCCTACATATGGATGCCGAAACTGCGGCAGGGCAGGATGGTCTGCTCCCATTTGAATGAGAGCAGACCGCGACCGCAAAAATCTTACACAAGGTATGCTGCAATACCTGCATAAATCAGATTGCCAGATGCAGACGTTACTTTACCGGATGCACCATAGCCATCCTTAATTCGCATCTGAACAGAACCATTTCCGTCCAAATTGACCGCGTAATCACACCCCAGCAGCTTCATAAGGTTGGCCATCTCGTGAAGCGAGGCATAGCTGTCAGTGCAAACCATAATGTAGACACCATCAGAACCAGCCTTATGCCCAAAGCAGCAACGCTTCGCGGTCTCATCTGCAGTAGCAGAACTGACAACACTTGTATCCCAACGAGTCGCGCTCTGGTCACCATTCGTGTTGTAGATCAACTTGTGATTGTCGGTGCCAGTCTCATTATCATAAACGTTTTCATCCGTTGTACATTTGCCATCAAACACGATAGCATGTGCACCTGCAATGATACAATCGCACGCATTAATTGCATTCTGCATTTTGTTTTGACTTGAAAACCAGCGGATTGTTGCTGTTCCATCTGATTTTACACAGAAGGCAGGACTGTATTTCGGCACTGCATAGGTATATGAAATTGCCGGTGCTTGGTGGTCGTTATACACAGATGCACTAATGTAAAGACACCCTTTCTCCCCTTCATAGTTAATGCCAATGGGCCCTCCAGAAAAAACATTGCCGTTAATTTTTGCAATGACTCTCACCGGCTTTGCGACTTCATCATTAGGATTCATGTTGGCAAGATCAACACGCGCAGTTGGGCTGATCATCGGTACAATTCGCTGGCTAGATCTGCCGAGCGTTGTAAAAACATGAATACCCGTGAGAGTTTTTCCTTCCGGCGTATAATAGGTGCCCTTTTTGTACTGCCCATTGATAATCCCGGCAGTAAATATGTTTCTATTTGCCATAATTTTTCTCCTTATTTTTTTGCTTGCAAGCTATTATGAAAAGAGCAGTTTCATCTCAAAATGTAAACACTCGACTGATGCTCTTTATACGGGTTGCAGAAAGTTTTGTAAGCAGTCTAAAAAGGACTCATTATATTCCTCCGGTTGCGTTTTAAGATTTAGATTGTCATATGTGTTAAACAAAAGAACAATTGTTGCAAGAAATACAAATGATTAACCACATAACCATACAATATTGTTTGTGGAGGACGACTATGAAAAAGCTATATCTGATTGTACTTGTTTTTCAACTTCTGATACTGTGTTCCTGTTCGAAGCCATTACCGCAAGGCGCATCTGTACAGGGACAGGACATACTGGAAGCGGCTAACCTGGAAGCAGAGAAAAGCACGGTAGGATTGGATTCCAACGAGCCAGATCTCTCTGTCTCGGAAAGCGTGATACCAGAAAGAACGGAACAGCAAGCAGATGCCGTAAATCAGAGCGTTCCGGCGGATGAGGAAATCGTTGACGCCACCGCAGATTGTGAGACTGCCCTCGCAGAGGAAAATAACGGAAATGCGCCCGAGGTGCCCGCTGTGACTGAGACCGAAATGCGCTTACACCAGGCTGTGATGCAGGTATATACCGGACAGCCAGAAGTGGACAACGATGCTCTTGCGGCAATAGCGCACTATCTTGAAGTGCATCCATCCGTTGGTGAATTGTATCTCCCGTTCGATGATTTCGGGATTTCGATCTATGCACTGGATGGGACCGGCAACTCTCAATATGTTCTGTTCCGCAAAAAAGCGTTTACAGTGTTTTATATGCAGTATTCACCCGAGAATGG
>DHJV01000066.1 GCA_002404515.1 Lachnospiraceae bacterium UBA4711
TGCATTTCCTTACCTGTCTGTGTAGCAGATACGCAGCAGCAGATTGAGTAGTCATCGCCCCAGATTGGCTTCATAACATCATCGTTCTCATACTGGATTGAGCTTGTTCTTACAGAAATCTTAGCAGCATATGTCTTGAATGTATTCTGAAGTGCTGAAGAATAAAGTACTGTAAGGTTTGGCTCTGGAGCAGGTCCCATGTTCTCAAGTGTATGAAGGAATCTGTAATCGTTCTTTGTAACCATAGAACGTCCATCAACACCGATACCACCAACTTCCAGTGTAGCCCATACAGGATCACCAGAGAACAACTCGTTGTATGACTTAATTCTTGCGAACTTAACCATACGAAGCTTCATTGTGAAATGATCGATAAGCTCCTGAGCCTGAGCCTCTGTAAGCTTACCAGCCTTAATATCTCTCTCGATATAGATATCAAGGAATGTAGATACACGTCCAACAGACATAGCAGCACCATTCTGTGTCTTGATAGCTGCAAGGTATCCGAAGTATAACCACTGAACAGCTTCCTTAGCATTTGAAGCCGGCTTAGAAATATCATAGCCGTATGACTGAGCCATAACCTTCATTTCCTGAAGACGTCTGATCTGCTCTGTCAACTCTTCTCTCTGACGAATAACGTCATCGTACATATTGCCATCACCGCAGTTAGCCTTATCTTCCTGCTTCCAAGCGATCAACTGATCAATACCATAAAGAGCAACTCTTCTGTAGTCACCTACGATACGTCCACGACCATAAGTATCTGGCAAACCTGTTACGATATGTGTATGACGGGCAGCCATCATCTCTGGTGTATAAGCATCAAATACTGCCTGGTTGTGTGTCTTGTGATAATCTGTAAAGATCTTGTGGAAGTTCTCGTTTGGCTTGTATCCGTACATCTCGAGTGCTTCCTCTGCCATCTTGATACCACCATAAGGCATGAATGCTCTCTTCAGTGGCTCATCTGTCTGAAGACCTACGATCTGCTCAAGATCCTTTGTCTCTGGGTCAATGTAACCAGGACCATATGCTGTGATGCTTGATACAACATCAGCATCCTCCTTCAATACGCCACCGTTATCACGCTCTGCTTTCTGAAGAGCCTGAAGCTTATCCCAAAGCTTGTTAGTAGCTTCTGTTGGTCCCTCGAGGAAACTCTCGTCTCCATCATACATTGTGTAGTTGTTCTGGATGAAGTCTCTTACGTTGCACTCTTCCTTCCAGAGTCTACCTGTGAATGATTCCCATTCCTTGTTCTGTAACATAATAGTTTCTCCTTTCAAATTATTTATATTATGTTTTATATTAGATGTAATATAAACTCTGACTGTATTATACAAAATGTTTCAAACAAAATCAATAATCCCTATCATTTTTATTGTTTTTCTTTTCGTACATTCAGCCGTCTATCCGCTCAATTTTAAAGACATTCTGCGTACCGACATCCGGGACAGGAAAACAACAGTGCCCTTTTCCTGTCCCGGTATCTTTGCACATCAAATTCAAATCCAAGCTGCTTCCAGAATTTCTTACTCATTTGTATCTTTTTTCTAACCTTAATGCCACTTGTCTTTCATCATAGCCTATTTTCTGCCAGAAAAAATACCAAAATCAACTAGCTGATTGCTTTCCATTTGATCGAATTGAGTAACGGCTTGTAGTACATGCGGCTCGCAATGACTGCCTCGCCGTTATCCATCGTAATCTTCCCGCGGCTGCCTGCCACCGATGCCATGCTTGAGATCCGGTTTGCATTGACCAGTAGAGATTTTGATGCCCGAATAAAATCAAATCTGCCTGCTGTCTCCTCGATCTGATAGAGTCGTTTTTTCACTTCATAGACCTGCTCTGCCGTGTAGGCAAACACGCGCTCACCAACCGCCTCAAAATATAAAATATTATCCATCTGTAACTGATACATCTCCCGATGATCGCCGTATCCGATTATTTTTTCTTCTCTCATCTTCCTCACCTGTTTCTAGCCGTGAAAATCTCCCGTCTTCCAGTTCACTGCCACATACGGCACGATCTCCCCATTGATTTCCACATAGACCTGATAGACATCATTCCCGATATATTCATAATGATCCGGAACTACACCGTATTCCTCATACAGTGTCTTCTCAAAATCTTTCTTCCACGAATCATCCGTCGGTTCTCCTTCCTGCAACTGCACCTCCGTTGTCTGGACTTCCGCTGTGTTAGCCTGCGTCGTCGGTTCTGTCTTCCCTGTATTCGAGGTACCAGACTGCAATATACTGTTTCCTGTATTGCTCTCCGTAACCGATTCTGTTGTCGCTGCGTTTTCGGTAGTTGTTGTAACTTCGGTTGTTGCTTCAGTCGTAGTCACCATCTCGCTGCTTACCTGGATGATATCTGTCGTATTAGTATCACTCACATTACTGCATCCCGCCAAAGTCACTACCATTACCGCGCATAAAATCCATGCTTTCTTTCTCATATCTCTTTCCTTCTTTCGGTTGTATTATAACGATTGATATAAAAAACGAATAGGCATATTTTCTATCCAAATGTGTCATTTTTTTAGATACATCCTACTCGTATTTTTATTCGTTCCATATCATACATCCGCCATGCATCATTTCTGCATCATTGTTGTTACAGATTTATTTCTTTTACAAAAAATCTCTGCGATACTGCGATGGTGTACTGCCCTCCGTCTTCTTGAATACCTTAGTAAACACCCGGTAATCGGCATAACCACACCGCTCAGAAATCTCCGCAATGGATAACTGTGTCGAGACAAGCAGCTTCTTCGCGCACTCCATACGAATCGTCGTTAGATAGGCAAGGAAATTCACGCCGATTTCATTTTTGAACAACTGGCTGATATATTGTGCACTCAGATGAAATGCTTCTGCGAGTACATTCAGGCTGATTTCTTCTGCCAGATGCTCCTGCATATACCGCACGATTCCGACGATCGTAGATCCCCCGCTGTCGGCTGCCTCCTCCTTCGTCTGCTTCTCAAATATCGATATCTTCAAATGATCGATCGTATTTCCGAACTCCTCATAGTCGACCGGTTTCAGGATATAGTCCGTGATCTGCAGCCGCAACGCTTCCCTGCAATAAGAAAAATCATCATATCCCGATACGACAATAAATGCCATGTCCGGATATTTTATTCGGCTGGTCTGAATGACCTTCAGACCATTCATGATCGGGATATTGATATCCATGATCACAATGTCCGGCACCAGACTGTCGATCACGCCAAGTGCCTCAACACCATCCGCTGCTTCACCCACAACCTCACAGTCATGTGCTTCCCAGTCAAATAATTTCTTGAATCCCTCACGTATCATAATTTCATCGTCGACTAATACGACGCGTAATTTCTTCATGATGCTTCCTCCTTACAAATTGTGGTAGTGTCAAAAGACACTCCATTTTTTCTTTATAAATCTTTTATTTTAAGGGATTTTACAAATAAAAAAGCAATAACCCCCTAAAA
>DHJV01000092.1 GCA_002404515.1 Lachnospiraceae bacterium UBA4711
ATCCACAAAGATTGGATCATACCGCCAGCCCACAGAATCCACGCCTGCCGTTTCAGATAGTTTCTTAAAATCTTCCATGACTGTTTCCTTCGGCGGGACATGTGGTTCCACCTCGGCTCCATATGGTGTGATTGTCACAAACCAATATTGCCCATACGGTTTTAGCACATCCATATACGGAAACATCGGTGCCGGATTCTTCGAGCAAAACGCAATCAAATCAACAACGCCAGGCGACAAGCTGTATTTCGTCACCTGACGCTCATTGTAAGGATTGCGCACGAGCACATAGCCTTCCCTGATTCGATTGTATAACCATTCCGCATAAAATGCCGGAATGTCCGTCCGCATTCCTGTCTGTATAATCATTTTTTGTATACCCCTTATTCTCTGTACTTTCCCATTTTTGTTACATAGTTCCCCTATAAATAACCATTTTAAATAATACCACATCAATAAAATACCGCCAATACAGGATTTTTCCCATATTGACGGTATTCATAAATTTCATTTCAACGGCATGGACTTCTACCCGCGGTATCAATCCATTTGTTTTCAAAAATCCGCTTACTTCTTGATATACAACGCATTGCCATCATAGTCAAGTGTGATCGTATCACCTGCGCGAAGCTCATTCGACAGAATACTCTTCGCAACCAGTGTTTCCACATTCTTCTGCAGATAACGCTTGAGTGGTCGTGCACCATAATGTGGATCGTAACCGGCTTCAATGACATGATCCATGGCTGCATCAGTCAGTGTCAGTGTCAGCTCCTTATCTGCAATCCGCTTATTGAGATCCGTAAGTAACAGATTGACAATACCACTGATAGACGCCTTGTCAAGTGGCTTGAACATGATAATCTCATCCAGACGGTTCAAAAACTCCGGACGGAAATGATTCTTCAGACCTGCCATAACCTGTGCCGATGCCTCCGGCTTAATCTCACCATTCTCATCGATACCTTCCAGCAGATACTCGGAACCAATGTTTGATGTCATAATCAGGATCGTATTCTTGAAATCGACAGTCTTACCCTTCGAATCCGTGATACGTCCATCATCAAGCACCTGTAACAGTACATTAAATACATCCGGATGTGCCTTTTCTACCTCATCAAAAAGGACAACGGAATACGGCTTCCGTCTGACTGCCTCTGTGAGCTGTCCGCCTTCATCGTATCCAACATATCCCGGAGGCGCTCCGATCAGTCGTGCCACACTGTGTTTCTCCATGTACTCACTCATATCGATACGTACCATGTTCGCTTCATTATCAAACAATGCAGCAGCAAGTGACTTTGCAAGTTCTGTCTTACCTACACCAGTTGGTCCCAGGAACAAGAACGATCCAATTGGTTTTGTCGGATCCTTGATACCCGCCTTAGAACGGATAATCGCATCACTAACCAATCGCACTGCCTCATCCTGTCCAACCACACGCTTATGCAATTCGTCGCCCAGATGCAAGGTCTTGTTACGTTCACTCTCTGTCAGCTTTGCAACCGGAATTCCTGTCCACTTTGCAACAATCTTCGCAATCTCTTCCTCTGTAACACACTCATGTACCAGACTTCTGTCTTTCTCACTAACCTGTGCTTCCAGACGCTCCAACTCCTGCTTGATCTGCGGCAATTTACCATATTGCAGCTCTGCTGCCTTCTCCAGATTGTATTCCCGCTGTGCGACCTGAATCTGATTATTCACATCTTCTAACTCTTCTCTAAGCTTTCGTACACGTTCGACATCCTGTTTCTCATGTTCCCAGGTTGCCTTCATCTGTTTGGACTGTTCACGCAGATCCTCCAGTTCCTTACGAAGCACCTGCAGACGATCCTGGCTCAGATGATCTGTCTCATTTTTAAGTGCAGCCTCCTCAATCTCCCGCTGCATGATCTTTCTGGAGATTTCATCTAGCTCAGCTGGCATAGAATCAAGTTCCGTCTTGATCATTGCACATGCCTCATCGACCAGATCGATTGCCTTATCCGGCAGGAAACGGTCAGTGATATATCGGTTCGAAAGCGTTGCGGCACTGACCAATGCACCATCGCTGATCTTGACGCCGTGGAACACTTCATAACGGTTCTTAATGCCTCGTAAGATAGAAATTGTATCTTCCACAGTCGGCTCATTTACCATAACTGGCTGGAAACGACGCTCCAGTGCTGCATCCTTCTCGATGTATTTTCGGTATTCATCCAGAGTTGTTGCACCGATACAATGCAGCTCACCACGTGCAAGCATAGGCTTTAACATATTGCCTGCATCCATAGAACCTTCTGTCTTACCAGCTCCAACGATTGTATGAATCTCATCGATAAACAAGATCAGATGGCCTTCGGAATTCTTCACCTCGTCGAGGACTGCCTTCAGACGTTCCTCAAACTCACCACGGTACTTGGCACCGGCTAACAGTGCACCCATATCCAAAGCGAAAATATCTTTATCCTTCAGTGAATCCGGGACATCACCACGCACGATTCGCTGTGCCAGTCCCTCGATTGCGGCAGTCTTACCAACACCAGGTTCACCAATTAAGACTGGATTGTTCTTTGTCTTACGGGACAGGATTCGAATAATATTCCGAATCTCATTGTCACGTCCGATGACCGGATCCAGTTTCTGCTCCCGCGCACGTTGTACCAGATTATATCCGTATTTGTTCAGTGCATCGTAAGTATCCTCCGGATTATCACTTTCTACCTTCCGGTTACCACGTATATTTGCCAGCACCTCCAGGAATTTTCCTCTTGTGATACCATACGCATTTATCACACGTTTGATATCCTTATCTGCTTTCTCCAGCAATCCCAAGAAAATGTGCTCGACGGAAATATAGTCATCACCCATCTGTTTTGCTTCTTTTTCTGCCTGAATCAACGCCTTAGAAAATTCCGGGCTTGTAAAAAGCTGTCCCCCTGATACCTTCGGACGGTTTGCGACCAGCTTCTCACATTCGCCGGTAAATGCATCCATGTTGATTCCCATATTTGCAAGAAGCTTTGCAATCAGACTATCTTCCACTGTTATAAGTGCATACATTAAATGTGCCTGCGTCAGTTCCTGATTATTGTACTCATACGCAAGCTTCTCACAATTTTCTATAACCTCTAATGATTTCTTTGTAAACTTTTCAGCATCCATATTTCTCAACTCCCTTCCGGATCTGTCTCTTTCTCTGTTCTATTTGAAGTATAACATATATAGCAAAATAGTCAACATGGAATACTGTCCAATTTTTTAATCGTTTTTCTTCTCGTTATTCGTCATTTTGCACAATTTGAATTGTGAACATTGTATAATACACGATTATCCGTCGGATTGATGCACACAGGATTCCAAACATTCCTGCATGAAAAAGGACCGTACCCCGCAAGTACGATCCTCGTTTGTTTCCATATTATTTTCGGATACAAATTCCGAAATATATTTATCACTCCTGCTACATCGTGACGAAGATAAACTTACATACGAACAATGCAGCAATGACTGTGATTACGATATCTTTCTTCTTGTAATTGCCTGTGAAAAGAGCGATTACAACATAAGCAATTGCGCCGATACCAATACCGTTTGAGATAGAGTATGTGAGCGGCATCATGATCAGTGCAAGGAAAGCAGGAACTGCTGAAAGCATATCGTCCATGTCTACCTTTGCGAAGTTCTTAGCCATAAGGACACCTACATAGATCAAAGCCGGTGCAGTTGCACAGCTTGGGATCACACTTGCAAGCGGGCTTAAGAACAAGCAGAATACGAAGCAAAGTGCTGTAATAATACTTGTAAATCCTGTTCTACCTCCAGCACCAACACCAGATGCAGACTCTACAAATGTTGTACATGTAGACGTACCAAGCAAAGCACCGGATACTGTACCGATTGAGTCACAGAGCATACACTCATTCATGCTGATCGGATCACCATTTTCATCCAGCATGTTTGCAGAAGCAGCTGTACCGTAGATCGTTCCGATTGTATCAAACATATCTACCAGACAGAATGCTACGATCAACATAATTCCTGAGAACACACCACCAACATAAGAACTGTTAAAGGCTGCATCCCATGCATCACCATTAAACAGTCCAAGGAAACCGATGTTTGCAAAATCCTTGAAAGACTGTGAAATATTGCTCATATCAAAGGACGGTACTTCCCACATAAACAGATAGTAAAGAACTGCCGATGCAAGAATTCCAATAATCACGTTTGACTTAACACCCTTCTTAGCAAGAATTGCAATGATAAGTACACCTAACAATGCTACAACAACCGGTACAATCTGATGCCATACATCCAGACCTGTTACCATCACACCGTCAACCTCTGTGCCGATTTCCTTGATTCTACCATGGAAATCATAGAACTGTACAAATGTATACTGGTTTGCCTCGATGATACCTGCATTCTTGAAACCAATCATTGCAATGAATAAACCAATACCCGCAGGGATTGCCTTCTTCAGGCACTCCGGCATAGATACCGCAATGTACTTACGAAGTCCGGTTACGGAAAGAATCAGGAATACAATACCTGACAGGAATACGATAACCAGTCCTGCCTGATAACCTGTTTTTACATCCTCTCCCGCAAAGAAGGAACCTGCAACGAAGATTGTACAGAAGAAGGAATTCAGTCCCATTCCACACGCCTGTGCAAACGGCATATCTGCAACAAATGCCATCAACAACGTACCAATAATCGCTACGATGATAGATGCGATGTAGACAGAATTCCAAATCTGTCCCATAGTTCCCGGATCAGCTCCTAATCCGACAAGCCATCCATTTGCGCCCTCTGCAGCAACCTGATTCGGGTTTACAAAAATAATGTAAGCCATTGCGAAGAAGGTTGTAATGCCTGCGAAGATCTCAGTCTTAAGCGTTGATCCTCTCTCTTTGATCTTAAAAAACTTTTCCACTTTTTAAGTCTCCTCTCTTTTGTTTTTATTGATCACCGATCTTCATGCGCGGAATGAAGATACGGGATACTTTCTTTTTGTCATCCTCTTTCAAGGATCCCATTGCCTGTTTGCAGAAATAATTCTGTGCCTCCAGCTTTTCACGTCCCCTCAGATCCTGTTTTGCATATGAGCCATCCGGCTGCAAAATATGTGCTTTCAAAGTATCTGAAAGCTGAATCTCCAAAATCTCAATCACTCGTTTCTTTAAATCTTCATCCTCAACCGGGAATGTAATCTCCACACGTTTGTCCAGATTTCTAGGCATCCAGTCGGCACTGCCCATATACACATCCTCAAATCCATCATTATAGAAATAGAAGATTCTTGCATGCTCCAGGAAATTACCAACGATAGAACGAACTGTGATATTCTCGGAAAGTCCCGGAATTCCTGTCTTCAGACAGCAGATACCACGTACGATCAACTCAATCTTCACCCCTGCATTGCTTGCCTCATAGAGTGCACGGATGATAGCCGGGTCGCAAAGAGAGTTCATCTTGGCAATAATCTTAGCATTCTTGCCCATACGTGCATTTTCGGTCTCCCGGTCAATCAATGCAAGGAAACGATCCTTCATCCAGATTGGTGCCACAAGCAGTTTGTTCCATGCTGGCGGCTCAGAATAACCGGACAACATATTGAAGACCGCGGTTGCATCCTCCCCAATCGCATCCGATGCAGTCAGCATACCCATGTCTGTATACAGCTTCGCAGTCACATCATTGTAGTTACCGGTTCCAAGATGCACATACCGTTTGATGCCGTCTTCCTCCCGTCTTACAACAAGCGCGATTTTAGAATGCGTCTTTAATCCTACCAGACCATAGATAACATGGCAACCCGCTTTTTCCAGTTTTTTTGCCCAATTTATATTATTTTCTTCATCAAACCGTGCTTTCAACTCAACTAATACCGTTACCTGCTTGCCATTTTCCGCTGCAAGTGCGAGTGCCGCGATAATCGGAGAATTACCGCTGACACGGTAAAGTGTCTGCTTGATTGCAAGTACATCCGGGTCAATCGCTGCCTGCTTGATAAACTCAATGACCGGTGTGAACTCATCATACGGATGATGCAGCAGGATATCCTTCTTCTTGATCTGATCGAAAATATTCGCATCGAGATCCAAGCCCTTCACCGGCTGCGGGATATATTTCTTATTCTTCAGATGGTCAAATCCATCCAGGCCACGCACCTTTCCAAGGAATGTAAGATCCAGAGGTCCGTTGACCGAATAAACATAATCGCTGTTCACATTCAATTGCTTCTTCAGCTCTTTCAGCAGACGTTTATCCATCTCTGCTTCCACGTCGAGACGGATTACCTCACCCCACGCACGCTTCTTGATCTGCTTTTCGATCTCTTTCAACAGATCCGATGCATCATCCTCATCGATTGCAAGGTCTGCATTCCGGATAATTCGATATGGATAGGCACAGATGATCTCGTAATTTAAGAAGAGCTGGTTTAAGTTCTTTTCGATGATCTGCTCAAGCAGGATGATCTCCCTGCATCCGCCTTCGCCTGGAATCTCAACCACACGCGGCAATACGGATGGCACCTGTACAGTTGCAATATCAATGACATCCTTCTTCTTATCGCGGATTAAAGCTCCGATATTCAAAGTTCTGTTGCTGATCAACGGAAATGGACGTGAAGAATCAACTGCCATCGGCGTAAGTACCGGATAGACTTCCTTCTCAAAATATTTATCCACGAACTTGCTCTGCTTCTCGTTCAAGTCCTCATAATGCTTGACGAGTTTCAGTCCATTTTCCTCCAACGCAGGAAGAATCTGTCGGTTGAGTGTGCTGTACTGACTTGCAACCATGTTCTTCGTCTCAGGAATAATCAGGTCAAGCTGTCCCTGCGGTGTCAGTCCCGCAATATCCTTCTTCTTCACATCTGCGTGTACCAGATCGATCAGGGATGCCACACGTACCATGAAGAACTCTGACAGGTTTGATTCCGTGATACTCAGGAAATTCAGACGCTCAAATAATGGTATTGTCTTATCCTTCGCTTCATTTAAGATTCTGTAATTGAACTGCAGCCAGCTCATTTCCCGGTTATAATAGTTTTCCGGTTTTTCCAATATTTTTTTATCCATTCCTTACACACTCCTTTTCACACGAAGTACCGGTCGAATTCCATAAATCTGTTCAAAAAAATCTGCACGTGCTTCAAAAAGTCCGGCTTCCAGAGAGATATCCTCGTATGTTTTTGCGAGAATAATCAGTTTATCTTCCTTCAATGTCACCGAAATATCTTCAATTTTCTGCATATGGCTCTTGTCAAGAATATTTGCAATTCGTAAAATCGCCGCAAGCTTTGCGATCACGATGTAATCACATCCGTCCAGTTCCGCAGAGATCTTGTCCTTCGACGGAAGATACAGCGGATTATACTTTACCACATTGGCAACCTCCATCCGTTCCTTATGCGAGAGTCCGAGAATCTCTGTATTTGCGACTATATAATAAGAATTCCGTGCGCCATCATGCAGATTGATAAAATTTCCACATTCGTGCAGGATCGATGCAATCTGAATCTGCAGCCGCTGCATTTTATCCAATCCAAACGGTTTCTTGATCGCATCAAAGATTTTCAAAGCAAAATACGCGGTCTGTTCCACATGATTCCGGTTGCAGCGATACCGCTTCGCAATATTATTCGCTGTCGCCAGAATGTCCTCCTCAAAATTGTGGTTAAACACAACACGGCTTCCCTCATCCATATAATTTGCTACAATACATTCGCAGAAATCGACATCCGGCACATACATTTCCTCTGCCTTACAGTTGTTCAGAAACGACTGGTAAATCGTAATGTTTGGCAGCATCAGTGTTGCACGCTCATATGGAATCCCGTATTTCTCGGCAAGTTCCTGTGCCGGCATACTGATGACACGCTTGTACATCGCATCAAACTGTGCCCGTGTGATCACATCCTTGATGGAAAGCTCCGGCACAATCTTCTTTAGGGAGCTGACAACCTCACCGACGGCGATAATGTTCTTGATTTCCTTATCCTTCAGATAAATATTCCGGAACGATACGATATCGTTATCTACATAGTCTGCCATGATCTCATCCAGCCGACCCGATTTGTGTCCAATGAGTGCCAGATAATCACGGACACGCACAGCACCAATCGGGATATTCTCTGTCACGACCAGGTTGTTCTTATCAAACAGGGAAATTTGTACACTTCCGGCACCGACATCGACGAACGCTGTGTTCTTGCTGACAACCTGATGAAAATCCGGGTATTTCGCAACCAGTCCCTTGAAACTGATATAACGCTGTTCGGAGTTGCTCAGCACCTGTACCCTGATACCTGTGGTATGCTCGATCACATCCAGCACCAGATCCATGTTATCTGCCTCACGTACCGCACTCGTCGCATAGGCTCGATATTCTGTGATCTTGTATTCTTCCATTTTATGTTTTAGACCCTCGAGTTCTTCACAGATCATTTTGATTGACTCCCGGCTCAGTTTTCCTTCGCGATAGGTGTCCCGTCCGAGCTCCAGTATCCGGCTGACACTGTCGATCTGGCGAAATGATTTTCTGCCATTTACCTGGAAGATTTTCATGGATATCTCGCTGCTTCCGACGTAGATGGCGGCAAACATTTTGTATGCCATAGTTTATACCTCCCTATTTCATCCGCAGATAATTATCCGACATTTCCTGTATGTCTCATGCAGAACACTGCTATTATCCATACGCAGACGCGTTCTCGCTCACTTCCGCACATAACAGACACTAAACTCCTAACGAATCATTCTGCGAATGAATGCGTTACTCGCTAAGTGCTGATGTGCTCCAATGGTCTGCGTCAGGATAAATACCAGTGTTCCGCATGAATTTTACACATCAATTGTGTCGGATAATTCCCTGCTCATTTATATACCTTCGGTTACAATACAAATGGCATACACATGTCATTTGCCGCTCCCTTGAATATAATTTTCTTAATTCAATGTTTCATTCTTCCGTATGATTCAGTGCTTCCAGTAGTTCGATGATAGTTTTGTGGTAACCCGGATGGTACGCGTATGGTGCAATCTCGGCAAGTGGTTCGAGAACAAATGCCCGCTTTGCCATCTCCACATGTGGCACCTTCAGGTTCTCTTCCATAATCATCTCCTGATCATAGAGTAATATGTCGATATCAAGGGTTCTTGGTCCCCAGTGGATCAGCCGTTTTCTGCCAGCGCCCTGTTCAATGTCGTTCACGACAGCAAGCAGATCCTGCGGTGAATAGATTGTCTCGATCTCAAGACATCCATTTAAGAAATCATCCTGTTCCACATCCCCGTATGGCTCCGTTACTATATATGTAGAAACCTTTGTCACCTGAATATACTCATCTTTATTTAACTGGTCGACTGCATAGTCCAGATATGCTTCCTTGTCTCCAAGATTGGAACCAATTCCAAGATATGCAATATGTCTGCTGCGTGTGATATCCACACAGACTGTATCAAACTCCATCGGGATCGGGGCGCTCGGTTTGCTTAAAATCACACGAGTCGTCTTGATCTGTGGATATTCCAGCAGAATTGCATCTGCAACAGTTTCCGCTGCCGCCTCGATCAGATCATAACTTTCGTCCTGCATCTTTTGCCGGATCAGTTCACAGACCTCCGCATAATTGACCGTCTTATTCAGATCATCTGTCATGCCTGCCGCATGCAGATCCACATCCATTGACACCGTCACATAGAAATTCTGTCCATTTCTTTTTTCTTCTGCAAGGACACCATGATATGCAAATATCTCCAAATCTTTAATCCATATTTTGTCCATTTATTTGTCCTTTTCCGTCTCATATTCAACTCATATTTCAGAAATAATGTCCCTGCATCGTTGCGGCACTTCCGCAGGTCTGCACTTCGTGGTACAACATTTCATTATGCTTTAAGCATCGCATCTGTCATCGCAAGAGCACGCACGTTCTTCTTCACATCATGCACCCGGAAGAAGCTGCATCCTTTCACAAGGCCCAAGACAGAGGTTGCCATCGTACCCTCCTCGCGCTCATCAACCGGCAGATTCAGTGTATTTCCAATCATGGATTTCCGTGAAGTTCCAAGCAGCACCGGATAGCCAAGTGCAACCAGCTCCTCCAGATGATTCATGAGCTTCAAATTCTCTTCCGTTGTCTTCGCAAATCCGATTCCCGGATCTAAGATAATCTTATCGTCGGCAAGACCTGCCGCCTGCGCAATCTGCACACACTCCTTCATGTCCGCAATTACATCCGCAAGATAATCTTTGTAAACAGCTTCCTTCCGGTTGTGCATCAGACAGACCGGAATCTGGTATTTCGAGCAGAGCGGTGCCATCTCGTTGTCCCATTTGAAACCCCAGATGTCGTTGATCAGATCTGCGCCAGCCAGGATTCCCGCCTGAGCCACCTGATATTTGTAAGTATCTAGCGAAACCGGAATCTCGAACCGTTCCTTGATTGCCTCGATCACGAAGCAGGTACGCTCAATCTCCTCCGCAACGGAAATCTTCACATGTCCCGGCCGGGTCGATTCTCCGCCGACATCAATGATGTCCGCACCATCCCTGATCATCTCTTCCGTATGCTTCAATGCCGCATCCAGATCTCCATATTTTCCGCCATCCGAGAAGGAATCCGGTGTCACATTCAGGATTCCCATCACATAGGGACGTTTCCCAATCTCAAAATCTCGTTTTCCAATCGTTATTACCTGTTTTTTCATAATTTGTAAGTCCTCATTTTCATTCTTGTCCATAATTATTATTATTTTAACATTTTTATCATAAAACTACCACTGGTTTATCTTTATTTTTTGTAAATTTATCCTTAAAATTCTTTTATTTTCTTTGTATTATTTAACATTTATATCTTATTATGTGCTATACTGAATTATAAGTTTGTCGTAACTTGTTGAGGGATTCAAAAAACAAAGGAGAAATTATGTGGCATGTAGAAACCGACGTTTTTGCATTGGCAGTCTTTATTATCATGCTGATCAAAAACCACTTATATCGCAAAAACAGCCATGACCTGCAGGGGAAAGCATTTTATCTGGTGCTGATTTTCAGTATTATTTCAAACGTTATTGACATTATATCTTCCACTGCCATGAACCACTGCACAAACTGGTGGGTATATCAGATCTTGATGACAATCTACGTGATCACAATGCCAATGCTTGCCGCAGTATGGGTATGCTATGCGTATGTACTCATTCGCAAAGACATGGCACCCAAACTTGTGATACGTAACATTTTCTTCCTGTTAATCCCTTATTTCTTATATATATTAGCTGCAATGAGCAATCCATTCACCGGACTTTTCTTCCATCTGACGAAAGATATGGAATATTCCCGTGGCATCTTCTTCATGCCGGTCGGCGTTGGTTTTATCATGTTATATTCTGCGCTTGGTCTGTTACTTGTACTGATTCAGCGCAAGCAGATTGAGCCTGCGATTAACGCACTTTTATTGTTCACCTTCTTTGTCACAACGGCCTGCTTTATCTGGGTGCAGCTTGCAAATCCGGGCTGGCTCATCATTCATGCCAGCTACGCAATCATCTATATCTTGTGTGACATCACTGTTGAAGATCAAAGGAAACAGCGTCTCTATCACGAAATTCAGGAGAAAAATAAAGAATTAAAAGAGGCTGTTGCGAAAGCAGAAGCTGCCACACACGCCAAAACAGAGTTTCTCTCCCGTATGAGCCATGATATCCGTACACCAATGAATGCAATCATCGGACTTACCCATCTGGCAAAGGATGAAACAGATATCAAGGTGATTAAGGACTATCTGTATAATATTCAAAGTGCCAGCGATTTCCTGCTGGGCCTGATCAATGACATTCTGGATATGAGTAAGATTGAAAATGGAGATCTGAAATTAAAGGACAATGTATTCACCCGTGATGAATTTGAAGAATCCATCACCACGGTAATTAAGCCACTGATGGATGCCAAACAGATTGATTTTGAATTTCATATGAACGGAACTCCTTCCTGCATCCATGCGGACAAACTGCGCTTCAACCAGATCTTCTTCAATCTGCTGTCCAATGCATCCAAGTTCACACCAAATGGAGGAACCGTTGAATTCCTGACAGAAGATCTGCCTGCACAGGATGGTTTAGTCGGAATCCGTTTCACCGTGCGTGACAATGGCTGTGGTATGAGCCCGGAATTTGTCCCACATATGTACGATCCATTTGCGCAGGAACGTTCCAAATTGAGCGACAGCACAAAAGGTACGGGGCTTGGACTTCCGATTGTCAAAAGTCTGGTCGATGCGATGGGCGGTACGATCACTGTAAAAACGGAATTAAATGTTGGAACTGAGTTTGTAATCAATCTTTATTTTCCAGAAGCTTCACAGACAGAACTTTCAACTGCTGATTTCACCGAGCGCAGAGAAAATCTGTCAAATGCACATATTTTATTGGTTGAGGATAACGATATCAACATCTATGTTGCAAAGATCATCCTGGAGCGTGTCGGCTGTCAGGTTACGATTGCCAAGAATGGTCAGGAAGCCATCGACGTGTTCTCAGCTTCTGAGCTAAACCATTTTGATGCAATCCTGATGGATGTGCGGATGCCTGTCATGGATGGTATCACGGCAACAAAGCACATCCGTGCGTTAAACCGTGCAGATGCTGCCACTGTTCCGATCATCGCCATGACCGCAGATGCCTTCGAGCAACAGCAAAAAGAAACCATTCAGGCTGGTATGACTTACCACCTGTCAAAGCCAATCGATCCATCCCTGCTGTACCACGTGCTTACAACTTATCTGATTACACAGGATTAAGACGATTCGGGCATCGAGTAGGAGGCGGTGATTAA
>DHJV01000035.1 GCA_002404515.1 Lachnospiraceae bacterium UBA4711
GAACTGTCTGTATTCGCCTGCTTCAAGAGTGCCACAAACTCTGAGTTTGCAAGCATTGTGGTTGCTGTATAATTCTGCAACAGATCGACTACATTCTGCGTGATACCGGTACAAAGACCTCCTTGCTTTCTTACTTTCTTCCAGAGCTGCTGCAGATATTTTGCAGAATACTCGGAATTAAGTAAGACGTGAAACTCATCAATATAGAGCCATGTTGCCTTGCCACGCTTACCATTCTCCACGATTCTCTGCTGGATAGACTCCATCATTACAAGCATGGTAATCGGGCTAAGCTCAGCGCCAAGGTCTCTGATACCATACACAGTAAATCGGTTATCCACATCCACATTTGTCTGATGGTTAAAGATGTTAAGGGAACCACTTACAAAAAGCTCAAGGGATAATGCAATATCCTTAGCTTCCTCCTCCGGCTGTCCTAACAGTAAATCGTAAAAGTCACTCATAACCGGAATATACTTCTCCCTGCTTCTTGCGATGTCGATATAGAGCTTTCTCACACATCGGTCAATAATAGACTTCTGACGGGAATTTAAGCCGTCCCCGATACACTGCTCACAAAGACCAAGCATGAACTCACCCTTTTCTCTTACCCAGCCCTTTGTATCATTCTGGTCGAGATTCCACACATCCATAGCAAGCGGATTCACATAGTTATCCGTATAGGTGGACATATTTACCACCGTTCCGCCATAAGTATGGGCAATGTCAAAGTATTCGTTCATTGGGTCGATTACGATTATTTCATCATCCCCGGACAAAAATACACTACCCATTTCCATTTTACAGAAGAAGGATTTACCGGAACCCGGCACACCGAATACGAATCCGTTACCATTGATAAGCTTCTTACGATTACCCACATTGATGTTCTTACTAATCTGGTTGATACCATAATAGTTACCGCCGCTGTCATTGAGTTCCTGCACATTAAAAGGCATCAGTACCGCAAGGGACTGGGTAAGCATGGTTCTCATGGTTTCCACCTGTCTTACACCAATCGGAAGTGCAGTATTGAGTGCCTCCCTCTGTTTCAGGAAATGCGTATCAATGGTACAACTGTTACGCTTTCCAATGGTTTTGATTGTCTCACAGATACTGTCAAGCTCCTTCTTGCTTTCTGCCATAACGATAATCGTCACGCCCACATAGAATAAGCACTGGTCGTTTTCCCTGACATCATCCATAATCGCCTCAATCTCCCTTTTCTCCGTTCTCTTGGCATAAGAGATTTCTGTAGAAAAGTCATTGTTCTTATTACGGACTCTCTGCTGCTTGATAATATCCGATTCAATACCCAGATATTTCTTCTGCAAAGTCTTAGTAGTCAGGTCCTTCGGTACGGGAACAACATCAATGCTTGTAATGGAGTGAACCGGCAGTGAAGTAATTTCATTGATGAAGCGGTCTGACAAACTGCTCGGATACTTCTTAATGAATAACGCTCTGCAAAACTTACTCTCGTCTTCAAAATGATCCGGGAAGAACTTAATCATTCCATTGCACAAATCATTCTTGAAATCTGCCCCTACCTTCTTTGCTTCCTTCAGACTGAAATTGAAGCTGTTTTCATCTCCCAGATGATAATAGTCATAAAGCACCTTGATTCTTTCGTCTCCCGAAAGTGGTATAATCTCCGCACCAAGCTCAATAAATGCCTTATGAATGGTTGCCTCTAAAGTGGCAAATTGTGCCTTGTTGGTCTCATAATCGGAAAAAATATCAACATAGCTCATCAGGTCAATCGCACCTTCAAAGACAATAACACCTGTATGTCAGATATGCACTAACGGTTCCATCTGAATATTTACTTCCAGTCCTTCGCATAGGAAATTACTTTCCGAATACATAATGTTGTCGCCAAAAGGTGGATCAACAAATATATAATCAATAGAATCTGTGCTAATATTCTCCAAATCATCGCTGCTCTGATTTGTTACAAGTGCTCCATCGTTTCCAAATTCGGAATTACAATAGAATCTCTTGATATCATCCACTTTATTCTGAAAGCCGTTAAATACATTCAATTCCGGATACAATGACGGTATGTAGAGCATCCCACTAATAGGACCCGGTGCCATTTTCAGCGATGGAAGCCATTTGTTGGTTCGATTCAGTCGAGACATACATCCTGTGAGTGCAAATAGAAGCATATGCCGCAACCGCATTCTTTCATACTTTCATCAAGGACACGCTTTGCCTCGCGTTCAAATCCAGATATATCAAACCCCTGATTATAATTGGCCGAAATATATGCTGCGGCAGCTGCCAAATCGCAAAGAATGGCCTTTCTTTCTCCCCATTTGACATTTTCCTGAGTTGATTCAATTTGCAACATAAAATCCCTATCAGGATTCTTGCATTTTTGAGCTGCAACGCCCGTCATTCCTGTCCCCGCGAATCCATCAAAAACAATATCTCCCGGTTCAGTATAATGCAAAATATAACGCATAATTGCTTTATAAGGCACTTTTGTATGATAGGAATGAGCATTATAAATTGGATCATTCTTACCTTCACTCACATCCGCCGCAAACGGTTCCCTGTGATAATCGTCCGTTGCTTCATCATAAGAAATGCCGTACTCCTTGATGAAGTCCTTGATGAAGGGATTCGGGCAAGCAGTATAAAACGGCGCATCCGAAAGCGCAATGATATTCTCATCCGTGCCGATTGGAAAGTCTTCGATGTTGCGCACTTTATCT
>DHJV01000113.1:0-14154 GCA_002404515.1 Lachnospiraceae bacterium UBA4711
AATCTCAAAGATGTGTTAGACAAGATCTATCGCCAGATCACAAGCTTTCCTGCACCGGAACGGTTTCTGGAGGAAGCGAGAAAGGGATTGCAGATCAATACGGCAGATGATTTAAACCAGGCACCATGGATGCAGGCGATGCTTGACATTCTGCACAAAAAGGCAGCGGCAGCCGGTCAGCTTGCCAACCGTTGTCTCGCTATCTGTGAAGAGCCGGATGGACCGGAACAATACCGGGAACAGATCAAATCGGATATGGAGAAGCTGCAGGCAATCGGACAGGCGGACAGCTATGCCACGATGAAGCAGGCAATTGATAGCAAATGGGCGACGCTTTCAAGAAAGAAATTTACCGGAGACAAGGAACTGCAGGAAGCCTGCAAGACACTCCGCAAGGAATATAAGGATGAATTTGACAGCAAAAAGCTTGACAGTTTCAAGCAGTCGGAGACACAGATTTTAGAGGATATGCAGCTGTTGAAGACGTATCTTCTTCCGTTACTCTCCCTGACCGAGGAATTCATGACGCGGTTTATGGAAGAAAAGCAGAAACGAAAGATGCTGGAGTTCTCAGATATCTCGCATATGGCATATCAGCTTGTGTGTGCCGGCTATGATGAGGATGGGACAGCAGTTCCGACAGAGATTGGAAAGACGATCGCAAACAGGTATGAGGAAATCTATATTGATGAGTATCAGGACAGTAACTATCTGCAGGAGGATATTCTGACTGCAGTATCGGGCAAATCCCGTGGTGTGCATAATATGTTCATGGTGGGCGATGTGAAACAGAGTATCTATCGTTTCCGTATGGCACGTCCGGAGATATTTGTCAAAAAATATAATCGGTATCAGGCAGAGGGAAAGGATATTAAGATCGAACTGAATCATAATTTCCGTTCCCGTGCGGTTGTGCTGCGCGCAATCAATTATTTCTTCTATCAGTTGATGGGAAACGATCTGGGCGGTATTACATACGATGAAAAACAGGCTCTTGTACCGGGAAAACAGTTTCCGGAGCCGCCGGAGGGCACCCGCATTGCGGAGGATGTAGAGCTGTTGTTTGCCGATGTAGATGATACCGGAGACTTAAGTGATGAGCAGCTTTGCCAGTATGGCTCTCCGGAGAAGGATACGGTAGAGGGTTATATGATCGCGAACCGGATTCGGTCGCTGATGAACCCGGATACCGGCATGCAGGTCTATGATGAGGAAGAAAAATGTTATCGTCCGGTTCGGTATAAGGATATTGTGATACTGGCAAGAAGTCTGAAAGACTATGGCGATGTGATCTACAATGCACTGACGGCACGGGGGATTCCGGTGTATCTGGAAAAGTCCAAGGGATATTTTCAGGCGGTCGAGATACAGGTTATCATGGCGATGCTTTCTGTGGTTGACAACAGCCGGCAGGATATTCCTCTCTCTGCAGTGCTGTTATCACCAATTGGCGGATTGAATGAATCGGAGCTTGCACAGATGTGTGCTTCAGTGAGGAACGCTGTATCTGAAAAATTGTGTCTGTACGATATCTGCGAGTATTATGCAGAGGATCAGACGGAGACGGATCTTGGTGGAAAGGTCAGACACCTGCTTGCTCTGATCGAAGATCTGAAAGAGAAAAAACAGCATTTGTCGGTATCGGATCTGATCTGGGAACTGTTGGAGCAGACGGGATATTATGAATATGTGACAGCGATGCCGGCGGGAGATATCCGCAAATCCAATGTCGATATGCTGCTGCAGAAGGCTGTGCAGTTTGAAAATGGATATTATAAGGGACTGTTTCATTTCCTGCGCTATGTCGATAAGCTGAAGCTGATGGAAAAGGATGAGGGAGAAGCAAGCGTGCTGAGCGAGGATGCGGATGTTGTCCGGATCATGAGCATCCACAAGAGCAAGGGTCTGGAATATCCGGTTGTGTTTGTCGCAGGGATGGGACGGCAGTTTAACCGGATGGAGTTAAAGGATAATGTGCAGGTGCACCCGGACTATTATCTGGCAGCGATGGCGATGCACATAAAAGGACGGTACAAACATAATACTGCGATCCGGAGCATTTATGCGGCGCTGGAGGATGCGGAGATGATGGCAGAGAATCTGCGGGTTCTCTACGTGGCGATGACACGTGCAAAAGAAAAGCTGATCCTTACCGGAGCGATACGCGGTGCAGACCGCCTGCTTGCAAAATATGCCTATGTAGAAGATATGGAGCCGTTGTTGCTCCCGTACAATGTCCGTAAAAATGCGGACAGCTATGCGAAGCATCTGCTCGCCTGCATGGTACGGTATGAACATCTGGCGGATGCTTGCGAGGTGCAGGGAAAGCTCCGTATGGAAATCCTCAACCAGGAGGAAATCCTGACAGCGATAACGCCGATGGAGCTTCATAAACGGCTGCAATTAGAAGATATCCGGCGCATGGCAGAGCAGGCTGCGGAAGATGCGTTCTATGCGAAAAATGAAGCGAGTATTTCATATGTATATCCGCATTTAACGATGACGAACCTAGGGGCGAAGCTCTCAATTTCTGATATCAAGAAGATGAAAGCCTACGATGGTAAGGGGTATGATATCAATACTGAGTTTGCTCTTGTGGATACGGCTGAGCGTGAGACAGAAAATGTGCGTCTGAAAAGGACACGGTCTTCCGGGACGTCAGGCACGCTTACCGGTGCGCAGCGGGGTACGATCGTCCACAAATTTATGGAATTGCTGCCATTTGAAGCAGTGGATACAGACGGAGATCTGGATGCATATATCGCGCAGCAAAAGGACGCATTGCTTGCAAGAGGCATTTTTGAGGAGTGGGAACTTACCGCAATCCGGGAATCCAAAATCAGGAAGATGTTGCAATCTACGCTTGGATGCCGTATGATAGAAGCTGCGCGTCTGGGTAATCTGTACAAGGAACGGCAGTTTTCAGCGGGCATTCCGGCATCGGAGGTTTACGATGTTGCGGAGCCGGATGTGCTTGTTGTACAGGGAATTATTGATGCGTACTTTTACGAGGATGACAGCGTGGTTGTCATGGATTATAAGACGGACGCCGCAGACGAGGAGACGTTGGTTGGCAGATACCGGGCACAGCTTGCGTCGTATGCAGAGGTGCTGGAACGATTGACAGGAAAAAAGGTGAAGGAGCAGGTGATCTATTCCTTTCACTTAGATAAAATGATTCGATTATGAGGTGATAAAAATGGCTAGAACAGAGGAAGAACAAAAAGGAATTTCTTTGCTGGGAAATCAGCATGTGGCATATCCGACAGATTATTCTGCGGATATTCTGGAGACGTTTATCAACAAGCATCCAGACAATGATTATTTTGTAAAATTCAACTGCCCGGAGTTCACAAGCCTCTGTCCGATCACCGGACAGCCGGATTTTGCGACGATCTATATTTCCTATGTGCCGGATGTGCGTATGGTGGAGAGCAAGTCATTGAAGCTGTATCTGTTCAGCTTCCGGAATCATGGTGATTTCCATGAGGACTGTGTGAATACGATCATGAAGGATCTGATCAAAGTGATGGATCCGAAGTATATTGAGGTCTGGGGAAAATTCACCCCACGTGGTGGCATTTCCATCGATCCATATTGTAATTACGGACGTCCGGGCACGAATTGGGAGCAGGTCGCTTACGATCGTCTGGTACATCATGATTTATATCCGGAGAAAGTGGATAACCGCTAAGTAATTGCGGGACAAAAAAGGAAGTAATCGATTATGAACAACAGTTTGAAAGAGGCAGAAGATTATATTAACCAGATTCCATTGTTCGGACCTCATACAGAGGGCAGAAATAAATCAGGAAACGAGAACTTAGAGGCAGTTATGGCGTTGCTTGGCAATCCGCATCTTGTACATAAGGCGATTCATGTGGCAGGCACAAATGGAAAAGGCTCTACGGTACAGTTTCTGCGTGCGATACTCACAGAGGAGGGATACCGCGTGCGTACCTTTACGTCCCCGCATCTGATTTCCATCACAGAACGGATTGAGGGTATTTCGGACGAGGATTTTGTGACATGTTATCAGATCGTCCGGCGGGCGTGCGAGCAGGCCGTGCAGCAGAACCTGCAGCATCTCTCGTATTTTGAATTTCTGTTTGCGATGGCAGCCGTTTATTTCTCCGGGCTGGAACTGGATTTTGTGATTTATGAGACCGGACTTGGTGGAAGACTGGATGCGACGAACGTGCTTGTGCCAGTGCTGACGATCATTACAGAAATTGGACTGGATCATACAAAGTACCTTGGAACTACGATTGAAGAAATTGCCGGAGAAAAGGCAGGCATCATCAAGACGGGAGTCCCTGTTGTGTATAATACCGGCAGCATAGAGGCAGATACTGTGATCAAAACACGAGCGGAGGCACTTGCAGCGGAAACAATTAATGTCGCAAATGTGGAGTATATTATCGAAGAAATTACAGATAAAACCATTGATTTTTCAATGAACAATGGCTATTATAGTTACAATGGTCTGCGGCTTGATAGTGTGGCCACCTATCAGGTAGACAATGCCGTTACCGCTATTACGGCGGGTACAGTGTTGTTAGGCAGGCAAATAGCACAGGAGAAAATACAGCTTGCACTCGATGCGTTTTCATGGCCGGGACGTATGGAGAAGCTTAACGGAAACATCGTGATTGATGGGGCGCACAACGAGAGTGCCATCGAGCGATTTACTGAGAGCGTGAATGCCGGATATGCCGACCGGGACAAAACACTTCTGTTTGCGGTAGCCGGAGACAAGGACTATGAACCGATGATTGCATATCTGATGCAGAATCTGGATGTGGAAGCCGTTTATGTGACGTCACTGGATTCTGACCGTGCAATCTCTGCAGAGTATATTGCAGCGCTGTTCCGCGATTGCGCGAAGAAAACGGAACGAAATGTACATGTCTATGCAGATAACGACATCCGGAGCTGCTTTGCGGAGGCGTATGCAGCCGTAGAAGCACGCGGTGGCATGCTGTTTTGCGTGGGCTCTCTGTATCTGATAGGAAAGATAAAAGACATATGGGAGGAAACCGTATGATAAATTTTGAAGAAGAATTGAAGCGTTTCTCGCCGATTCCGGAAGTGAATCAGGCGGAGGAAGCTATTTACAGCAATGATTTGAAGGATATCAGTGATATTGTATTGCAGATGACACAGGACTTGAGAAATACAGGCAGCATATTGGATAATGCAGTATCCGTGCGGGCAAGGAGAAGATAAGATGGCAACAACAATGCGACCGGTGCTGTGTCCCCATTGCGGTGCACAGGTTCGGAAAAATGGATATTGTTCGGAATGTTATCTTCCGTTGTCGATGCTTAAAAAAGCACAGAATACATCCAATTATTATTACAATATTGGATATGACCGCGCGTCCGCCAGAGATCTGTCCGGGGCAATCGAGTCACTGCTGCAGGCACTTCGGTATAATAAGCGAAATGTGCCGGCACGCAATCTGCTTGGACTCATCTATTATGAGATGGGTGAGGCGGTGCAGGCGATGAGCGAATGGGTTATGAGCATCAACTATCAACGGGAAAATAACCTTGCGACAAAATACTTAAAAGAATTGAAAAAAGATCCAGCCCGGTTAGAGAGCGTCGACCAGCTTGCGCGGAAGTTCAATATGGCGATTCAGTATGCACACAGCGAGGACTACGATCTGGCAATCCTGCAGCTTAAAAGTGCACTCTCAGACAATCCGCATTTCGTGAAAGGCTACCTGCTGCTTGCCCTTTTGTATATTGGGACAGACAACTATGAGAAAGCAAGGGTGACTCTGCGCCGTGTCTTAAAGATTGACAAGGCGAATTCGCTTGCGGTACATTATCTGCGGGAGATGGGAGACACCGAGGAAAACATCATCGAGATGCGCAAACAGAACGTGGATAACGATGGACTCTTAGATGACGATTATCTCGAAGAGATCGTTGTGACGGAGGATGGAAGAGCGCCGAAGAAGGTCGAAAAGAAGAATCTGTTTCAGGAGATCAAGGCAAAGAAGGACACGAGTGTTGTGCGGACCGGACAGTTTGGACAGGTCAGTCTTGCCAAATATTCCGGCTTGTATATGCTGCTTGGATTAGTGTTTGGTGTCCTGCTATTCAGTTTTTTCATTCTGCCTGGACAGAAAAAGAAACTGCGGTTAGAAAATGAACAGTTGATCAAGACATACAGTGAGGAGCTTGCCGGGAAAAACTCCACTATCAACAGCCTGAGTGCGGAGGTGGATAATCTGACAAAGCAGATTGATACACTGCAAAATGGAGCAGCACAGGGAGAAACAGATCTTCCTGATTATTCCAATGTTGTGTCAGGCATGTCAGATACAGACTTACAAAATATGATAGACAAAGAGTAATCAGTGATTATTCGAAATTACGAAAGAAAGTGAAATCATTTCACTTTCTTTTTCTTTTGCATTTTTTTTCTGGATATTTGGATATAGGAGGCAATTTATGGTGTATGAAGTGGCAAATGGCGTGCTGATTTATTATCTGCCGGAGGAGCTTGATCACTATGCGGCAGATATGCTCAAGCGAAAGACGACGCATGTATTTGATGAGGAGGAGATCCGGTATCTGATCTTTGATTTCTCGAAGACACAGTTCATGGACAGCTCTGGCATTGGTCTGATCACCGGACGGTTTCGGATGGTGCATGATAAGGGCGGATGTGTATATGCGGTGCATGTCAATGAGACGATCGATCGAATTCTGCTGATGTCAGGGATCTACCGGATTTTAAAAAAGATGGATTCGCTCGATGCGATAAAAAAGGAGATGGTAAAGGGAGGATATTATGAATAGTGCAAACGAAATGAATGTGGAATTTGACAGTGTAGCGAAGAACGAGAGCTTTGCCCGTGTGATCGTGGCATCGTTTATCACGTCGACGAATCCGACACTCGAAGAAGTGTCGGATATCAAGACTGCCGTCTCGGAAGCGGTCACGAATGCAATCATTCATGGCTATGAAAAAGGAGCTGGCAAGATACGGATCCGGACGGTCGTGGAAGACCGCTCGGTGTACATAGAGGTAAGCGATAATGGAGTTGGAATCGAGAATGTCCGGCAGGCGATGGAACCGCTTTTTACAACCAAGCCGGAGGAGGAACGCTCCGGGATGGGATTTTCCTTTATGGAAGCATTTATGGACCGGCTGGAGGTCGAGTCAACGGTCGGGGAAGGTACCGTGGTAAAAATGTGGAAGGAGATCGGTGCACCGGCACCACATTATGAATAAATGAATGAATGGGAACTATTTCAACAGGCACAGATGGGGAGTAAGGCTGCAAAGGAAAAAATAGTTTCAGATAATACCGGACTTGTGTGGAGTATTGCACGGCGGTTTGTCAATCGGGGGTATGATCTCGAAGAACTGTATCAGATCGGCTGTATCGGACTGCTCAAGGCATGCGACCGGTTTGAGAGCCGTTATGGCGTGCAGTTTTCCACCTATGCTGTTCCATTGATCGCGGGTGAAATCAAGCGGTTTCTGCGGGATAATGGTGCGATCAAGGTGTCGCGAATCTTAAAACAAAATGGCTATCAGATCAGCAAAGCGAAGGAGGCATTGCTGCATAAGTATGGGAGAGAGGCAACCCTTGACGAGTTGTCAAGCTATACGGGACTTTGCGTCGAGGATATCGTGATGGCGACGGAGGCAAACCGGGAGGTGGAATCCATCCAGCAGACAATCTGTGGCAAGGATGGGACACAGGTCAGTCTGGTGGAACGGCTGGTGGATGAGGCGCAGTCAGAAGTAGCGGCAGAAAATATCATGAACCGGATTTTAGTTGGACAGGCAATGGAAAAGCTGGGCGAGATGGAACAGGAGCTGATCCGGCTGCGTTTTTTCGAGGATAAGACACAGACAGAGGTTGCGAAAGTGCTTGGCATCAGCCAGGTGCAGGTCAGCCGGCTGGAAAAAAAAATACTGATTCAGATGCGTCAGAATCTTGATTTTTATAAATCGAACTAGAAGTACAATTTATATATAAAAAGTATGATATTAGAAATAAAAGTAGAATAATAAAACTTATAGTTGAAAAAATGTACTTTGCGTTGTATAATGTCAACAATAGTTGTATTTGGCGGGAGAGTATATGGGAGTACGCAAGAAGCTTGCGCTGGAACAGTTTAATCGCGACAACATTTTGACGGCGGCGAGGGAGTTATTTGAGACGAAGGGCGTTCAGGATACGACGATGGACGATATCGCGCTGCAGGCAGATTACAGTAAGTCGACGATTTATGTATATTTCCGGAGTAAGGAAGACATCTATAATTCCATAGTGGTTGATTATCTCGACATTTTGATCGGTGAGATGACAGTTGATATCGAGGGAGATACCTCTTTTGAGGACAGCTATTATAAGTTGTGTGAACGGCTGGTTTCTTTCTGCGAACGGTATCCGAAGTATTATGCTTCTTTGATGTTCGAGGAGAAAGCAACCAACAGCCGGAAGCAGGGTACGGTGATTCTGCCGGAGATCCTGCAGGAATTATATGGATTGATGGAAGCACTCGTCCAAAAGGGAAAAAATACAAATGTGTTACAGGAAACACTTGATACAAAGCCGACGGTTTTGTATCTCTGGTCATCCTTGAGCGGAATCATCCAGATTTCCGCACAGAAGAAAAAAGAGATCACAAAGCAGACCGGGATGACGATGGAAGAATATCGAAGCTTTGCTTTTCGCACATTGTACGAGTCACTCGTACAAAAGAAAGCTTCGGGAGAGTAGTGGGAGGATACAAATGAGGGGTATGGAATGGAAAAATGAGATGGAAGAGGCACGGAATTATATTTTTTACGTGTCTGATTATGTCGATGTGTCAGCTGGGCATGCATGGAAGATGGACTGCCGGCAGGCGATGACTGAGCAGATGGCACAGAATCTGCCGAATTGCAAGGTGATGAAATACACGGAATATCATGGAGAACGACTGGATGCGGATAGTGTGGGGATTTTGTTTCCATCGAAGATGTGGGGAATTTCCCTTGCGGTGTATGCATTTTTACAGAATTTGCGGGTATCTGCATCGACTTACGTGTACGCAGTTGCAATGGGGGAAGTCTTATCCGCAGAAGTGAACGGAACCGCCAATGTACGGATGGAGACGCTTGGACAGTTTCAGGATATCTTTGAGCGACGGAGACTGGGGGATATCTCAGACATATATATTCGATGTATTGATTACAGGCGGGAATTTACGACGACAGAGGAGAAGCTGATGCGCTCGGTTACAACGGCAGAGCGGATTGCCGATGTGATGGAGGGACTGCTTTTTTACAGCATGAAGGCAGTAAAAGAACAGAGGCTGCAGTTTGTGACGGACAAGCGCGTGCCGGTACAGACAAAACATGTGGTGGAACGGAAGGAAGCAGCAGCTCCGGTGGAGACAAAGATTCTGCCGATGCCGAATATCAGAAATGTTTTTTTGGATGATGATCTGCTGTCGGAGGTTCGGATATGCCAAGCTATGTAATTCATTTATCCTGTGCGAAATGCGCACTGGAGCTGCTGCCGGAGATGAATGCAGAGGAGCAAAATGCATTTTTTCTTGGAAATATGATCGCAGATATGTGCAAAGATAAGCATTACACACATTTCTGGAATGATGCAACCTATGACAAGCTGGTGCGCAGACCGGATCTGGACTGGTTTTTACAGAAATATGGTGATGCATTACAGGAGCCGTATGTGCGAGGGTATTATGCGCATCTTTTGCTTGATTATAATTTCCTGGATCTGTACTGGGACAGACATTTCCGGTTTTACAATGCACAAAAACAGCCGGAGATGTTGTATGATGCAGTCAGTTATGTGGAAGTGCTGGAGCAGCAGCGGATGTATGACCGCAAGGAATTTTTCTCTAAGAAATGGTATTATGGCGATTATGACCGTATGAATTCATATTTCGCCAATAAATATAATGTAATATTCCCGAAGCTGGAATTCCGTGCGGAAGAATGGGAACGCATCCGGCAGATCACGGAAATCGACTGGGACTATGCACCGGAAGCGATGGAGCGGACAAAGACTCAGTTATTGCAGAGCGTTGCGGCCGCAGAGCCGGGGACGATTCCGCAATTACAGATATTTGTGCTGGAAGAGCTGGAAGCACTGGTGGAAGTAACTGCAAAAAAAGTGGCAGAGATATAAAATCTATGCCACTTTTTTGCAGGTGTTAAATATTGATATGTGTTTTCTGGACTTCCTCGACGATCGGATCGACCTGATCCAAGAGGTTGATCATGTTTTCATACAACTGGTTCTTCCGTGTGATATCACCGGATAACTGGTTGACTGTCTCGGACACGCCAATGTAGCTATCCTTGGCACTTAAGATATCTCCCTGAATCTGATCGGCAGTTTCGTTACAGGTATCAACGGCAGCGGCAATCTGTTGCTGAACCTCGATCACACCATTCACAGAATCTTTGATATTGCCAAACAGCTCGGTTGTCTTTTTTACCTGCTCCTGCTCGTGAGAGAGCATCTGGTTTGCTGTTTCCATGGATGCATTTAAGTTCGAAGCGTCCTCGCGGAGCAGTGCCATGTTTGCGTTTACGGTATCGACGAGCTTCTTGATCTCTGCGGAGAGGGTGCTGACCTCGGTTGCGACAACGGCAAAACCAAGACCGTGTTCCCCGGCACGGGCGGCTTCAATTGAAGCGTTTAAGGAGAGCATGTTTGTCTGGTTGGCGATGCCGATAATACCGGACATTGTCTCCTGAATCTCATCAAAACTGCTCTGGAATTTATTTAAGACCTCTACGACATGCTGGAAATCCTTCAACACGTTGGAAGAGCTTTCCTGCAGGCTGTCGACATTTTCGTTTGCCTGATCGGTCGCGGTAAGCACTCCGCTGACACTGGTCTCAATCTGGGAAGAAACCTCTACGATATTGGCAAATTCCTGCTTGATGGAATCCATATCGGAAGCAACCTGATCAGACTGGGCAAGAATCGTATCAAAGGAACCTTGAATATCGGAGATCTGACGTGCTGTCTGCATCTCTTCCTCGATCAGGGATTTCCGGTTTTCCTTTAAGCTTTTTGTGATCTGGGTAATCGGCTCTAAGCTTTGCTTTAAGGCAAGTCCGGTTGCGGTTTCTGTTGGTATGGCATGTATTTCTGTTTTCTTTTTAAACATCGTGGTTATACCTCCTGCGTGTAATTATTCAAATGCGGCGAGCACAAGTGTCTGATTCATATGCTGGTTATTATATTGCTGCCCGTCCCCGACAAAGATCGCAGCAGGGGCAACGGCACTGAAAGAAGCAATGTAGTCTGTCAGAGTATCGTCCTCAGCAAACAGGTGCAGTCGGTTGACACTGTCAAAACCGAGCAGGAATGAGACGGGGGCTGCCTGTATTGAAGCAAGCAGTTCCTTATGAATCTGCCGGTAATCATCAACATCCATGATGTAGATGCTGTCATTTTCATAGATGGCTTTTCCGTTGAACATGACACCGTTTCGGTCGACGGACATTGTCTGGATGATGCAGGTATCCTCACCGAGTGCACGGCCAAGTGGATGACGCGGCATAGAAGAGAGGATATCTTCGAGCTGGACGCCGGTTTCCTCCTGATACAGCTCTAATGCGGGAACACCGTCCAACTGGAACAGCGTTTTCGTTCCCGGTTCTACCAAGCTGGCGAAATGTGCACGACGGCTCTGTCGTTTGTAGATATTTTCCTTATATAGATGAATCCTGCCACCTTTATTTTTTACAAATGCATACGCACAGCTTCGTGTATGAACCTTTCCGCCCAAAATGACACAGTGTTTTTCGCCGAGCAGAACGCCATATGCGCTGGCACCGATCAACGGAACTCCGGCTTCCTGCAGGGAATCATGGACGGTTGATAGAACACGTTCCTCACATCCGGTCATAAATTCCAGACAGATCGTATCGGAATCGCCCGGTTCGATCGCCTGCAGATTTGCAAGAAATGTGTGCATGGATTTGACAGGAGTCGTGCGGACATCCTCAATCACGCCCGTACATACTTCCACGCCTGCAAATCCGATGACGATAACTGCCTGATTCAGGCGCATCTCTTTCGCAATGCCTTCGCCGCTGGTGCCGATCATCGGCGTGCCCGGATATTTCTCACCGAGCAGGGCGGCGGCAGCTTCTATTTTTGAAAAGGGAGCAATCAGGATCAGAAAATCTGCTTTTTTCAATCCAGCGGTTGCTTCCGTTATGGCTGTTTCCACATGGTCTGCGCGACCGATGCCTACAAAACCTTTCATCTTAAGCCTCCGACTGCGACTATACTTGTGGGGCATGTAAATGCGCAGTGAATTTACGCGCGGAAAAATCCGCGGCACCTGAATCTATTCTACCAAAAAATGGAGAAAAAGAATAGAGGAAAAGAAAAATGTTTAGAATAGGTAATATCTTGTATTTGTGGTAAAAGTTTGCTATAATGACGTTTATCTGGATACTTATATGCAAAAATAAAGGGAGGTAGCTCGATGGGCTATTCAAAAGCGGAAACTGAGAAAAAACAGAGAAAACTTGTTTCCAAAACACAACGAAATACGAGAAAAGTGCTGGTTATACTTTTTAAGGTCATATTGGTTGGTATCATTGCAGTGATCATAGCCGGAGCCGGAGCCGGATTCGGTATGATGAAGGGTATTTTGGACAATGCTCCGGATACCTCCAGTATCAATATCGTTCCACAGGGATACCGGTCGAATATCCGGTCACAGGACGGCACGGTAGAAAAAGAGATTTCCACGATCGATTCCAACCGTGTTTATGTATATTATGATCAAATCCCGAAGGATATGGTCAATGCATTTGTTGCAATCGAGGATCAGCGATTCTGGACGCATAATGGTATTGATGTGCGCGGTATCTTCCGTGCATTTGCAAAGGGTGCAGCAAGCGGTCACTTTAACGAGGGTGCATCGACGCTGACACAGCAGCTCATTAAGAACCAGGTGTTCAATGTCGGTCTGGATGAGACGACATTTATGGACAAGCTGGAACGTAAGATTCAGGAACAGTATCTGGCGATTGAACTGGAAAAGAAATATACAAAGGAAGAGATTGTTGAGTATTATCTGAACACGATTTATCTTGGTCGTGGTGTAAGTGGTGTACAGGCAGCTTCCGAGAAATATTTCGGTAAGGATATGACGGAACTTACGATTTCTGAAATCGCAGTTATCGCAGGTATTCCACAGAACCCAAGCCGTTACGATCCGGTTGCCAATCCGGATGAGAACAAAAAGCGTCGTGCAGAAGTTTTAAAGAAGATGTTAGATCAGGAGTACATCACACAGCAGCAGTATGATGAGGCAGTTGCAGATGATGTCTATGCGAGAATCGATGCAGAGCATGAGGTACAGCTTGCAGAATCTGACATAAACACTTTCTATCAGGATGCCATCATTGAAGAGCTGATCCTGCAATTTATGGATATGTTTAACTGTACCAAAGAGGAAGCTGAAAACAAGCTTTATACCGGAGGATATGATATTTATTCGGCACAGGACAAGGCAATCCAGAAGATCTGTGACGATGTCATCAACAATCCGGAATATGTAAGCAACAGCACCAAAGTGGGCTTAAGTTACCGGCTGACGTTACTTGGTGCAGATAAGGAAACAAACTACAATTACAGTATTGGCGATCTGACTAATTATTTTGCAGAACAGACAGGAAATTCAAAGTATAACAATATTTATCCGAGTGAACAGGATGCGAGAGCCGCAGCCGATACATTTAAGGAAGCGATGCTGGAAGAGACAGGTGGAACGTATGTTGCTGAGGCATTTTCCGTGTCTCCGCAGCCACAGTTTTCTTTCACAATTATGGATCAGCATACCGGATATGTAAAGGCGCTGGTTGGCGGACGCGGAACCAAAACGACAAACCGTGCATTTAACCGTTCGACAATGGCGAAGAGACAGCCGGGATCCACATTCAAGATCGTGGCAGCGTATGCGCCGCTGATTGACAGTGGTAAGGCAGGACTTGCAACATCCTTTAATGATGAGCCGTATAAGTATGAAAACGGTAATGAGGTTCGAAATGCCGGTGGCGGACATAGCGGATATTGTACGATTCGTAAGAGTATTGCAAGCTCCATCAACGTCTGTGCGGTAAAAG
>DHJV01000113.1:14175-46883 GCA_002404515.1 Lachnospiraceae bacterium UBA4711
AGCAATTACCGAGGAGACACCGGAGGCAGCGTTTGAGTATTTGTTGAAGTTTGGATATACGACACTGGTAGACCAGAAGGTGGACAGCGATGGTACATTGCTTACAGATAAGACACAGGCATGCGCGCTTGGCGGACTGAGCTATGGTGTTACAAACTACGAGATGACAGCTGCCTATGCGTCAATCGCAAACGGCGGTGTTTACAATAAGCCGGTCTTATATACAAAGGTTCTGGATCATGACGGAAATGTTGTGATCGATAATACAACGCCTACTTCACACGAAGTCATCAAGCCGACAACCGCATGGCAGTTGATCGAGGCGATGAAGTCTGTTGTCACAAGCGGAACCGGTACTCCTGCAAGATTACAGTCTGGTATGACTTGTGCAGGTAAGACAGGTACAACTTCTGAGAACTATGACCTTTGGTTCTGTGGTATGACACCGTATTATACAGCATCTATCTGGATGGGTTATGACAGCAACGTTGATATGGGTGGACAGAATACGCATAAATATATGTGGCGTGATATCATGGATCAGATCGTAGAGTTAGAAGGACAGGATACATCGGCAGACTTTGAGCGACCGGAAGGTATCACGACAATCAGCGTCTGCGAGATCACTGGATTGCTTCCGGGTGAAGGCTGTCCAACCTCTTCGGATTATTATGCACAGGCAGATATTCCAACACAGAGATGTAGTGGACATGAAGCGATTGAGTTCTGTACAGAATCTCATAAACGTGCAAATAGTGGATGCCCAGAGACAGTTTCATTTACAGTTGAGATTGATGAAAACGGAAATAAGATACTGGTAAGTTCCAGCGGAGAATCCTCGGATGGGTACACATATACCGATGAGGTGTGTGATATTCATACCCCGTTAGAGGAGGGCGAAATTG
Source organism: Lachnospiraceae bacterium UBA4711 (assembly GCA_002404515.1). Taxonomy (GTDB): domain Bacteria; phylum Bacillota; class Clostridia; order Lachnospirales; family Lachnospiraceae; genus Coprococcus_C. Next base: position 15,081 of record DHJV01000113.1, read on the forward strand.
AGCTGGCGTCTTCCGCGGGCGAAGGTGGAACAATTTCACCGACGGTTCGAGTGGCAAAGGGTGCAAATGTAACCTTCTACATCACACCGCACAATGGATACCGGATCAAGGATGTCATTGTAAATGGACAGAGTCAGGGTGCTGTTTCAAGCTTTACATTTAACGATGTGCAGGCAAATGGAACGATCAGTGTAACCTTTGAGAAGACCGGAGGTGCCGATCCGACACCGACGCCAACCCCGACGACACAGCCGCCAACAACACAGCCGCCAACGACACAGCCGCCAACAACGCAGCAACCGACGACACAGGCACCAGAGCCGACGACACAGGCTCCTGAGCCACAGACATAATATAATAAATAAAATCAAAGAAGTATCTGCAAACAGTTTCATGGCTGCAACCAGATACTTCTTTTTTGCATAGACAAAGCTTCAATTTTTTGGCATTTTCGGGGAAAAGATGAGAGAGGCAAAGTAAGAGAAGATCAAAGCAGCGGAGGTCCCGACGGCTGCCATTTTAAAACCGCCACGGAACAGTCCGAGGAATCCATCTTCGTTCACTGCATCTTTGATGCCTTTCCACAGATTGTAGCCAAATCCGGTCAATGGGACAAATGCCCCAGCCCCGGCAAATTTCATGAAAGGCTCATAGATGCCAACTGCCCCTAAGATTACACCGGTACAGACTAAGATTACCATTACCCGACCTGGCATAAGCTTGGTTGTATCCATGAGAATCTGCGATAACACACAGATGATTCCTCCGATGACAAATGCAAGAATATAGTCCATATATATATCCTCCTATTTATGAATTGATGTGTTCAATGACAACGGCATGTGCGACGCCGGGGATTGTCTGTCCCTCGTTAAAGCTGACCGTGGAAAGTAACGCTCCGGTAGGGACAAACAACACGCGTTTCCATTCATTGGCCTCTAACTGATGCAGAATATAGCCGGCAAGTGTGACAGCTGCACAGCCACAGCCACTGCCTCCGCTGTGGGTATCCTGTTCTTCGTTGTCGAAGATGCATACACCGCAGTCCATATGTTGTTTTTCAATGTCATAGTCGTTATCCCGCAACAGTTTTATTAGAATCTCACTGCCGACTTTTCCGAGGTCGCCGGTGATAATCTTATCGAAATGGGATGGCTTGACGGCGAGATCTTCGAGGCATTGGTAGATAACATCTGCCGCAGCAGGTGCCATACAGGCGCCCATGTTCATATTGTCCCGCACGCCGTAATCGATGATTTTTCCGGTTGTCACGGAGGTGATGCGCGGATATTCTTTCATTGTCTGATCCGGACTGGTTGCAGATACAAGGAATGCACCGCTTCCGGTTACCGTCCAGGTAGAAGAGAGTGGACGCTGGCTGCCGTATTCCAGCGGAAAACGGAATTGCTTTTCTGCACCGCCAAAGTGACTGCTTGTCACAGCGATGACGTGCGAGGCATAGCCTGCATTCACAGTCATTGCTGCGAGTGATAATGCTTCGCCACAGGTGGAGCAGGCACCATACAGACCGAAGATCGGAATCTGAAAATCCTTCAGGCCAAATGTAGAGCCGATCAGCTGTCCAAGCAGATCGCCACCAAAGATATAACGGATATTCTCCTTGGCGATGCCGGATTTTGTGATGGCAGTCTGTACCGCCCTGCGCACCATTTCGGATTCGCCTTCTTCCCATGAGTCCATGCCAAAGGCTGGATCAGGTTCAATCTGGTCGAAATAGGAGGCAAGTGGCCCCTGCCCCTCCATGTCACCGACGATTGAGGCACGGCTTAAAATTGCTGGCGGACAGGCAAAACAGATCGTCTGTTTGCCAACAGCCTGATTTATTTTTTCTTGTTCATTCTGATTCATAGTAACTCCTTTCTGGATAATCCGTTATTACAGCAGTTTGAAAATCCAATAGATGAAACCGGCGACAAAGCTTACTACGACACCGAATAAGATAACAGGTCCGGCAATCGTGAATACTTTGACACCTTTTCCGAACACTTCGCCCTCTTTTTTATATTCAATCGTTGGTGCGGCGACGGAATTTGCAAATCCGGTAATGGGAACCAGAGCACCGGCACCGCCATATTTCGCGAGTGGCTTGTAGAGGTTTAAACCCGTAAGCAGGACGGAGAGAAATACAAGCAGGATTGAACAGACGCTAATTGCATCTGCCTCCTCATAATGAAACTGCGTCGTACAAACGTTGAAAATCACCTGCCCGAGCAGACAGATGCAGCCGCCGACGAGGAAAGCATGCAGACAGTTTTTGAAACAACTGTGCTTTGGTGTGATTGCTTCGACGTAACGGTTATATTCCTGATCATTTTGCTTTACTTTCATAGAGATAACTCCTTTCGTTATAATTTAAGAGGGGAAAAACAGAATCTGCCATGCACAGCCGAGTGCTTTTCCGATGGCGGCCGCGGCAATCACGTATGGCAGCCATGTCCGCACGCCCAGGCGGCGGGATAAGATTGGCATGACCTGCAGGGTTTCTGCAAGTGCTCCGGCGAGACATCCGATAAAGATGCCACCAAACAGATTGAAGAGGCTGAAACCAGCAAGTCCGATCGGAATCCGAAGCCCAAACAGATAGATCGCATTTCCGATTGTGACACCGGCGATGATCAAAGCTTCAATCCGGTGAATGCCTTTGCCGGATTTCATCTGTTCAGCGAGTTTGTCGAAGATTCCAAGCATTGTAATAAATGCGACAAATCCGGCAGAGACAGCACTTCCGGCACAGACGCAGAACAGGCAGTAGGCAATTGTTTTAATCAACATCAAGGCTTGTTCCCTCCCGTGCACTGTCTACAACGATGGCATCGTTGACATCCCGTTCATATAATCGCATCTGCACCTGTAATGGTGTTGGATCATCTGTCTTCTTATGATTTAATCCGTGATTGAAGAAGAGCAGCATACCGAAGAACAGCCCGGCACAGTAAAACAGGATGCCGAATCGGTATCCGGCAGTTGTTGCACTTGCCTGTGTTCCGGTAAACATCTGATAGAGATCCTGCAGCAGATCAATCGCACCAACGTCTCCGTTGTAGGACATGATTGAATAGGCGGTTCCGAAAAAGGCGAGCAGCATCAGAAATGCGGCTTTAATTTTTCCGGTTTGCTTGTGCCCGTCACTTAAGTTCCGGTAGTAGACGACGCATTCCTGACTGCCGATATTCTGGACAGTTACGGATTTATCGTATTTCAGGATTTCCCCGATTACAGCGAGGGCATTGACGACCTGCTGTCCCTGTTCATTGTCGCGAAATGTAAGCAGCTTGATTTTTTTTACATTGTGCATGATATCCGGCTGGCTGCAAAATACGGAAGCAATATCTTCGATGTGCACCTGCTTGGACGCAACCATCGTGCTTGCATCGAGGGAAAGATATACGGTTGTTCCTGCTTGCTCTGTATGATTCATAATGCATTCCCTTCCATTTTTGATTGATTTGATATATATGGATAGTATGAGAAAATTTTGCAGGGATATCCTGTTAAATTCTAGCAAGAACATTTCTTTTTTTGTCGAGTTATGGTAAAATAAAAAATAATTATGGTTTGAAAAAGGATTCAGGAAGGAATACAAATCAGAATATGAAATTAGATCAGATACGAAAACAGATCAATGCGGTGGATGATGCGATGCATCGCTATTTTGTAGATCGTCTGCGCTGTTCGGAAGAGGTGGCGGAGGCGAAGCTTCAAACACTGGACAGCGTATACAAACCGGAACGCGAAAAGCAGGTGTATGCACGCTTTTCTGGTAATGCAGATGAGGAAAAACTGTATCGTCTGTATGTGCGGAAGACCATGCAGCTATCGCGGTATCATCAATACGGAATCTTCCTCGAGAGAGGACACGTGGAAGAGGAATTTGAAATGCAGTATACAGCAGTTCATACAGCGATGGGTGAAGCTGACACCGCAGATGCATCTGTGAAAATCGAGCTGACTCCCGATCCACAAAACGAACAGGGAATGTCTATACAGGATATGTTCTCTGTACTCGGAGACTTCGGAACTGAAGTGACTGCATTGCAGTACGAAGGCAGTAAAGTAAGTGTGACTGTGCGTGTTTCCGGTACGGATGCACTCGAATCACAACGAAGGTTATTCTACATGTTATACAAGGAAAGTGTGACGTATAAGATGTATGTAGTATAAGATGTAATGATTGCGAAACCAAGTAAGATAGTAAATATAAGTTGTACATCATTACAATTCTTAAGCAGACCATTGAAGCACGCCGGTACTTAATGAACGGCAAACTTGTTTGCTGTGAATTTAGTACCGCTGCGTGATGAACTGAGCGAGAGCGTGTCTGCATAGAATTAGTAATGATGTATAACTTATTCGAGACTGTATATGGTTTCGCAATTGAGAGGATGAATATTAACATATTAGGAGGAACACAATGCTCATAGTTGATGGACACGTCGTCGATCCTGCAACCGGATTGCATGAGATCGCAGACGTATTGATTGAACAGGATTGTATAAAGAAAATTTACGTGCGAAGCCGCGGCGAGCAGGCAGATTACAACGAAGCCCAGGAAAATGGACATCTTGTGATCGACGCAAAAGGTAAATACGTGATGCCGGGATTTATTGATCTGCATGTGCATTTCCGGGATCCGGGACTCACATACAAGGAGGATATCATTACCGGTTCGCGTGCAGCCGCAGCGGGCGGTGTGACGACAGTCTGTGCGATGCCGAACACAAAACCGGTTGTCGATAACGTGGAAGTATTGCAGGATATTTTACAGCGTGCAGAGCATGCGTATGTGCATGTGAAACAGCTTTCCTCTATCACGAAAGGCATGGAGGGAAAAGAGCTTGTCGATATGGAAGCGATGCTAAAGGCAGGTGCGGTTGCATTTTCCGAAGATGGAAAGAGCGTCATGGATATCCGCGTTTATCGCGAGGCGATGAAGAAAGCAGCCGAGCTTGGTGCAGTGATCATGGCACACTGCGAGGATAAGGATCTCGTTGGAAAAGGTGTGTTAAATGAGGGTGTGGCATCGGAAAAGTTCGGAGTGCCGGGGATTCCTAATTCCGTGGAGGATGTTATCACAGCGCGTGATATTTTCCTTGCGCATGAGACAGGGGCGAAGCTTCATATCTGTCACTGTTCGACGATAGGAACGGTCGAGCTTATGCGGATGGCGAAGCGGCTTGGTGCACATGTCACAGCAGAGGTCTGCCCGCATCATTTCACATTGACAGATGCAGATATCAAGGAAGCCGACAGCAACTACAAGATGAATCCACCGCTCCGGACGGAGAAGGATGTAAAGGCACTGGTGGAAGGACTGGTAGACGGAACGATGCCGGCAATCTCGACCGATCATGCACCACATTCTGACGAGGAGAAGCGTCAGTTCTTCGATAAGGCACCGTTTGGAATCGTTGGTCTTGAGACATCGGCGGCGCTTACTTATACAGCACTCGTAGCACCGGGACTGATGGATATCATGGATATGGCGACGAAGATGAGCTACAACCCGGCGAAGATTATCGGTATCGATGATAAGTATGGCAGACTGACACCGGGAGCGAAGGCAGATATTGTGATCTTTGATCCGGAAGAAACATGGGTGGTTGATCCGGTCAAGTTTGAATCGAAGGGACACAATACACCATATACCGGGCAGACATTAGTTGGAAAGGTTCTGACGACCATCGTAGATGGTGAGCTCCGCTACAATGGGGCAATTATAGAGGATCAGTAGGAGGCCGCCGAACGAGGAGGACATATATGTGCGAAGCACATATTTAGGATATGTCCGACGATATACCACAGAGCGAAAGCGATGTGGTGTTACCCGTATGTGAGGGGGCACTACCATACCATAACAGGAGGATAAATAAATGATTAACGAATTAGTAGCACAGATTGAGAAGAAGGACGCACCGATTGTCGTTGGATTAGATCCAATGCTTTCCTATGTACCAGAGTACATCCAGAAGAAAGCATTTTCCGAGTATGGCGAGACCTTGAAGGGTGCAGCTGAAGCAATCTGGGAATATAATAAAGGAATTATCGACGCGACATACGATCTGATTCCGGCAGTAAAGCCACAGATCGCTATGTATGAGCAGTTCGGAATCGAGGGACTCATTGCATTCCACAAGACCTGTGCGTATGCAAAGGAGAAGGGACTTGTGATCATCGGCGATATCAAGCGTGGTGACATCGGTTCTACATCGACTGCGTATGCAGTCGGACACCTTGGAAAGGTGCAGGTAGGAAGCAAGGAGTACGCTGGCTTTGATGAGGATTTCGTGACAGTCAATCCATATCTTGGAACGGACGGCGTGAAGCCATTCGTCGATGTATGTAAGCAGTACAACAAGGGTATCTTCGTACTTGTGAAGACTTCAAACCCATCTTCTGGTGAGTTTCAGGATCAGCTTATTAATGGCCGTCCATTGTATGAGCTTGTTGCTGAGAAGGTCGTTGAGTGGGGCGAAGCCTGCATGGGCGATACCTACAGCAACGTCGGCTGTGTCGTTGGTGCTACATACCCTGAGATGGGTAAGGTACTTCGGAAGCTGATGCCGAAGACATACATCCTTGTGCCGGGCTACGGTGCGCAGGGTGGTAAGGCAGCAGACCTTGTACATTACTTCAATCCGGATGGACTTGGCGCAATTGTCAACTCTTCCCGTGGAATCATCGCTGCTTATAAGCAGGACAAATACGCATCCTTCGGTGAGACAGGATATGCGGATGCGAGCCGTCAGGCAGTGAAGGATATGATCGCCGACATAAACGGAGCCAGAGCAAACCACTAATATAAACAAGGTAGCAGATTTATCGATGTATTTTGAAAAGGTTACTATGAAATAGTTACAATTGCGAAACAATAAAAACGTATATTGAGTTGCACGTATTTACCAATTCATACGCAGACCATTGGAACATGTCGGTACTTAACGAATTGTTCCAGATGTATTTTCTGGGGCAATGAGTTTAGTACCGCTACATGTGGAAGTGAGCGAGAGCGCGTCTGCGTAGAATTGCGTAATATGTGCAACGGATTACCGAGAAGTAGGATGTTTCGCAATGAAACAATTAAGAGGAGTCGAAAATGGGAAAGATAAAGATGGAGGCAAAGATTGTCCGTCAGGACGAGATTGCCACAGACATATACTCAATGGTGATACAGGCACCGGAGATTGCCAGTCAGGCAGTACCAGGACAGTTTATCGACGTGTATTCTGCAGATGGAAGCAAGCTGCTTCCACGTCCGATCAGTCTGTGTGAGATTGACCGTGCAGCAGGTACAATCCGTATCGTATATCGTATTGCAGGGAAGGGCACGAAGGAGTTTTCAACGCTTACTTCCGACCATACGATCACGATACTCGGTCCACTTGGAAACGGATTTACGAAGAAAGATAAGAAAGCAATCCTGATCGGCGGTGGAATCGGTATTCCACCGATGCTGCAGCTTGCAAAGGAGCTTACATGCGAGAAGTCAATCGTGCTTGGATTCCGTGACGAGGAATTCTTATCAGAAGAATTTGAACCATATGGTACCGTCTACAAATCCAGCGACAACGGCGCAATCGGTGTCAAAGGAACGGTTATGGATGCGATTCGTGAGTATGGCATCGAGGGCACAGAGATCTATGCCTGCGGCCCAACTCCGATGCTTCGTGCGATTCAGAGCTATGCATTGGAGCATGGCATCGAAGCACAGTTATCCCTGGAAGAGCGTATGGCATGCGGCGTGGGTGCCTGTCTTGCCTGCGTATGCAAATCGAAGGAGATTGACGACCATTCGCAGGTGAAAAATAAGCGTGTATGCAAGGATGGCCCGGTATTTTATGCTGAGGAGGTGGAGCTGTAATGAATACAAAGGTAAGTATTGCAGGTGTGGAGCTTAAGAATCCAATTACTGTTGCATCCGGTACATTTGGCTCCGGTATGGAATACGATGAGTTCGTAGATTTGAATCTCCTTGGAGCCGTAACGACAAAAGGCGTGGCAAATATTCCTTGGCCGGGCAACCCGACACCACGTGTGGCAGAGACCTACGGCGGCATGATGAATGCAATCGGATTGCAGAATCCGGGAATCGATACATTTGTGAAGCGGGATATCCCATTCTTAAAGGAAAAGGATACGAAGATCATCGTCAATGTGTGCGGCAAGAGCACGGAGGATTATCTGGATGTCGTAGAGCGGTTGGGCGATGAGCCGGTTGACCTTCTGGAGATCAATGTATCGTGTCCGAACGTCAAAGAGGGCGGTATCGCATTTGGACAGGATCCAAAGGCACTTTATGATATCACGAAAGCAATCAAGGCGAAGGCGAAGCAGCCAATCATCATGAAGCTTTCTCCGAATGTCACAGATATCACGGAGATGGCGAAGGCGGCAGAGGCTGCCGGAAGTGATGCACTTTCCCTGATCAACACATTGACCGGCATGAAGATTGATGTCAAACGCCGTACCTTTGCAGTGGCAAACAAGACGGCAGGTGTATCCGGACCGGCGATTCATCCGATTGCGGTGCGTATGGTATATCAGGTGGCGAATGCTGTGAAGCTGCCGATCATCGGTATGGGTGGCGTGATGAATACAGAGGATGCGCTGGAAATGATCATGGCTGGTGCGACCGCAGTTGCAGTCGGAACAGCGAATTTCCACAATCCATATGCAACGGTTGAGATTATAAAAGGAATTGAGGAATATATGCAGGCAAACGGGGTAGACGATATCAACGCCCTGATTGGCTGTGTAAAATAAATGATTATGAGTTTGTTTAAGAAACGAAGATATTATTTTACAGATTCATCGTTTGCGAGCGATACGATCATCGCAGACTGCATGGGGGGAATCGCGCTGATCATCGAGGTTGTCAGTGTGATCGTGTCCATTGCAACGGCGGGGCATGTGCCGGAGGTGTTCGGGATGCTGTACATCATCGCCATGCTGTTGTCCATCGTCGGAGAGATCTTTGCGCGCATGGGATTACAGTCCCAGAAAGGCGGCGTGCGTGGCAAACGGATTTCTATCTGGTTGAACATCGTATCCTTTGTTGTTCCGATCATAATCATTTTGTTAGGCAGATTTTAAGTCTTCGGACGAGGTAGGAGGAAACTATGAACGATGCAGATTTGCAGGAGCGTATGCAGCTTGCGATAGAACGAATCAGTGAAATAAAGGAAGAGGATCAGACGATCTGGGATACACTTGCGAAGATGGATGCAGGTGCGCAGAAGTTCAAGGTGTATTTTGACAGTGTGGCAGAATTTATTCTGTATGTGTACGATGTATATGAGATCGTGTCACAGCCGGGGAAGATTGATCTTCCACTTTCAAAATTACAGGAGATCAATCACAATTTATATGCGGATATTTTACCGGAACAGTACAACGTAAGCTTCGCGAATCCAGATTATGCGGTGGAAAAACTTGGTGCCTATGGCAAATATTTATGCATGTTATACGCGGAGATCCGTGCTATGATTGCGTATGCATATGAAGATGAGATACAGGCGATGATTTCCCTGATGGAGCTTTTCTTAGAGGTGTACGGAATCTTTACCGCATCCGAGGGAGAGAAGCTTCCGGACGAGAAGGAGATCAAGGAAGCCATCTATTATTATATGTATGATTATGCGGATGTGCTTGCATCAAGGAGAATCCTTGAGACGATTACCTGCGTGAGTCCATTTGCCTATGACATCATCATGCAGAGCGATCTTACGACACCGGATTATCTGTATGCTTACGGCGAATATATCGGTGAAAATGAGCTTCGGATGGCACAGTATCTGGCGAAGCTTCCGGAGGAGAAGATCGAAAGTCTGGCACGCACGTATGTACAGGGATTTATCAAAGGATTTGAGACGATGCGGATCGATATCAGCCCGAAGAAGTCTGTGAATATCCGCTATGCGATCGGACAGGAGCGCATGGTGAAGGCGGCAATCCAGATGTTTGAGAAAGAGGGATTATCCGCAATTTTATTCCGGTATCCGGTCAGCCGTATGAACCGGAAAGGAACGATCCGTACCGGATATACTGCGACACCGGCGAACAAGCAGTATGAGTATGACCATGCAGGCGATGATGCAGTGTTCTTCGACCGTGCATTTATGGAACGGAAGCTCGAAGTCATGGAACAGACATATGAGCAGGAGAAAGAAGCGGCGCTTGTCTATGCAGGCCCTGCGGTAATCGAAGTGTTTGGCGAAGAACCCTTCAGCCCACAGACAAAGTCGACCGTATGGAAATTATCTGACAAGCAGCAGAAGATGTCCGTGGAATATGCGTCGAAGGCAGCGGAGATCACAAACCGTTACATTCCGCACGATCAGTACAGCTTTACGATCATCGCATATCCGATTCCTGAGATCGGTGAGAATTTCGAGGAGATTTTCGATGCAGTTGTAGAGGTGAACACCCTCGACAACGAGAAATATAAATCCATCCAGCAGACGATGATTGACTGTCTTGATGATGCAGAATATGTGCAGGTACTCGGCAAGGATGGCAACCAGACAGATATGAAAGTCATGCTGCACAAGATCGACCGTAAGACACAGACGAACTTCGAGAACTGTCTGGCAGATGTGAATATCCCGCTTGGCGAAGTGTTTACTTCTCCGGTACTGACAGGTACGAAGGGAACGCTGCATGTGAACCAGGTGTATCTGAATGAACTCAAATACACGGACTTGAAGCTTACCTTTGAAGACGGAAAGGTTGCAGATTATACATGTAAGAACTTCGAGGATGAGGCAGAGAACAAGCGGTTTATCAAGGAGAATCTGCTGTTTCATCATGAGACACTTCCAATCGGTGAATTTGCAATCGGTACGAACACGACGGCATATGCGATGGCAAGAAAATACGATATCTTATACAAGCTCCCGATTCTGATTGTAGAGAAGATGGGACCACATTTTGCGGTCGGTGATACCTGCTACAGCTACAGTGAGGACAGCCATCTGTACAACCCGGACGGCAGAGAGATCGTTGCAAAGGAAAATGAGTGCTCTGCGCTCCGTAATTCCGAGGACAAAGAGGCGCGGGCAGGTGCATATTTCAACTGTCATACCGATATTACGATCCCGTATGAGGAGATCGGTGGAATCTATGCTGTAAAGCCGGATGGCACGAAGACGGCAATCATTGAAGATGGAAGATTTGTGCTTCCGGGCACAGAAGCCTTAAATGAAGCATTGCAGTAAGCGTGCCAAGAGAAAGATTTCTGCAGAAATCAGTTGCAGACTTCTGATAGAGAATAAAAATATAAAATGAAAGACACAGGAAGGAAGAAAAAATGGGTACGAAAAAGATCGGTGATCTGATTACAGATAACATGGGGGTATACGAAGGAAAGACAAAGCTTTCGTTTGGAAAGCTGGCACTGCTTGGCATGCTGGCAGGTGCATTTATTGCGATTGGTGCATCGAGCAGCAGTGCGGCTGTCTACGGAATCAGCAATACAGGACTTGCCAAGACTCTGGCAGGTGTGATCTTCCCGGTGGGATTGATGTTTGTTGTATTGATCGGTGCAGAGCTTTTTACAGGTGACTGCCTGATGTCATTTGCCGTGTTTGATAAGCGGATCAAGCTCCTTGATATGCTCCGGGTGCTGGTTGTTGTATATATCTGCAATCTCATTGGTGCTTGTATCGTGGTTGTTCTGGTGAACCGCTGCGGACAGCTTGACTATGGAAACGGCGCACTTGCTGCTGCGACAATCAAGACAGCATATAATAAGATGAATTTAAGCTTTGTGAAGGCATTTACATCCGGAATCATGTGTAACATCCTTGTATGTCTGGCAGTTCTTTTTGCAGGCGTCTGCCAGGATGCAATCGGAAAGATCTTCGCATGCTTCTTCCCGATCTGGGCATTTGTAATTGCAGGCTATGAGCACTGCGTCGCAAATATGTATTACATTCCTGCCGGACTTCTTGCAAAGCACGGTGAGGCATACTACAATGCGGCAATCATGGCAGGCATGACACCAGATCAGCTTGATTCGATGACAGTTGGTAAGTTCTTCCTGAACAACCTCCTTCCGGTAACACTTGGAAATATCGTGGGTGGAGTCGTATTCGTAGCGTTGCCACTTTATCTGATCTATAGAAATAAGAACAAGGCAGAAGCGTAAATCTTCTGCAGAAAGGACGTGAAATATGGCAAAACGTGTAATATGGATCGTACTTGACAGTGCAGGAATCGGAGCGGAACCGGACGCAGATAAGTTCGGCGATGTTGGTTCCGATACATTTGGACATATTTTAGAGACATATCCAGATGCAAAATTTGACAATCTGACGAAGCTTGGACTTCGTGCGATTGAGAACACATCGTTTTACGATGCAGCAACAAAGCAGGATGTGATCGGCGTGTATGGAAAGGCACAGGAGTTATCAAACGGAAAGGATACAACAACCGGACACTGGGAGATGATCGGGATTTATACGAAGCATGCATTCCCGACGTATCCAAATGGATTCCCACAGGAGATTATCGATGCATTTATCGAGCAGACCGGTTGTGGAGCTATCTATGGAAACAAAGTTGCATCCGGCATTCCGATCATTGCAGAATATGGCGAGGAACACATGAAGACGGGATATCCGATTGTCTATACGTCGGCGGATTCGGTATTCCAGATCGCGGCGTCCGAGGAGAAGATTGGACTTCCAAGATTGTATGAGATGTGTGAGATTGCAAGAAAGATTCTGGTTGGTGAGCATGGCGTCGGACGTGTGATCGCGAGACCATTTGTACGAAAAGGCGACGGTTTCGAGCGGACGAGCAACCGGCGAGACTATGCGTTAGAACCATCGGAACACAATGTGCTGGTGCATCTGGCAGATGCGGGCGTGCGGGTATGCGGAGTCGGCAAAATCAGCGATATCTTCCACAGCAGTGGTATCTGCGCTTCGGTGCATACGACCGGAAATACGGATGGCATGCAGAAGACGCTTGACTATATGCAGACAGAACCTGCAGGACTGATCTTCACGAATCTGGTTGATTTTGATATGAAATACGGACACCGGCGGGATACGCTTGGCTATAAGAATGCACTTGAGGAATTCGATGCATGGCTGCCGAAGCTGTATGCACAGATGACGGACGAGGATATTTTGATCGTGGATGCCGATCACGGCTGTGATCCGACATTTAAGGGAACCGACCACACACGGGAATATATTCCGATTCTGATGTATGGAAAGGGATTGAAGCAGGGAACGGATCTTGGCACGAGACCGACCTTTGCGGATATTGGAAAGACCGTGGAGGAGTATCTGCTTGGAAGCTGTGTGGACGATGCGGAGGCAATCGGGAAGAGTTTCCTAAAAGATATCATGTAGCATGAAACGACGATAGCTAGGATGTATTTAGACACAGGGGGTGACGTAAGATGTATCGAATGTACGATATGATCATGAAGAAACGGAGCGGTGCAGAGCATACTGCAGATGAAATCCGTTTTATCGTGGAAGGGTTTACGAAGGGAGAAATCCCGGATTATCAGATGAGTGCGTGGCTGATGTGTGTCTACTACAAAGGCATGACGCACGATGAGACCTGCGCACTGACACATGCGATGGCGGAAAGCGGCGACCGGCTCAGCCTTGCAGCCATCCACGGTGTGAAGGTAGATAAGCACAGTACCGGAGGCGTCGGGGATAAGACGACATTTATTGTGGCTCCGATCCTCGCAAGTCTGGGTGTACCAGTTGCGAAGATGAGTGGCAGAGGACTCGGGCACACGGGCGGTACGATTGATAAGTTAGAGGCGATTCCGGGCTTCTGTGTGAGTATCCCGGAGACAGAATTTATTGAACATGTGAATTCCATGAAGCTGGCACTCGTCGGACAGACCGGTGATCTGGCACCGGCAGATAAGAAAATCTATGCGTTGCGCGATGTGACAGCGACGGTCGACAGTCTGCCACTGATTGCATCTTCGATTATGAGCAAGAAGCTTGCAGCTGGTGCGGATGCAATCGTACTGGATGTGAAATGTGGCAGCGGTGCATTTATGAAGAACGAGGCGGATGCGAAGGCGCTGGCGCAGATCATGGTCGATATCGGCAAATCTGCCGGCAGAACGTGTTACGGTGTGATCACCGATATGAATGAACCGCTCGGCTGTAAGGTCGGCAATGCGCTTGAAGTAATCGAGGCCGTGCAGGTGTTGGCGATGAAGGATGTGAAGCCGTGTCTGAAACCGGATGCGTGTGAAGACGAGAAACTAGATTTGACATTGACTGGAGATAATAATGGTTCCATTCGCGAGGGATATGACAGACATGGTATCAGTCGTCTGCTTACCGTATCACTCACATTGGCGGCATACATGTATATGGCGGCAGGAAAATCCGATGATTTTGAAGCTGCGAAAGCACAGTGTGAAAAAGCGATCGAGAGCGGTGCAGCACTTGCCAAGTTCAAAGAGTTCGTGGAAGCACAGGGCGGCGATGGCAGTTACATCGACGATGTGAACAAATTCCAGCTCGCGGCAAACTGTGTTCCGATCGTCTGCGAAGAGGACGGATATCTGGCAGCCTGCAACACAAGCGAGGTTGGCATGGTGAACCTGATCTTAGGCGGCGGACGTGCAACGAAGGACAGCACGATCAACTTAGGTGTCGGACTTGATATCAGAAAGCATCTGGGCGGTGTGGTGCGAAAAGGCGACGTGCTTGCCTATATGTATATCGATGATATGGGCGTATTTGAAGAAGCAAAGAAACGGTTGCTTGGGGCGTATACGATTTCGAAAGAAATTGTGCAGCCGGAGGCAATCGTCAAAAATATAGTACAATAATGATTCTGGCGGATGCAACCGCCGACTAAGGAGGAAAAATAACATGAGAGTAGCAGTGATTATGGGTTCCACAAGTGACCTTCCAAAGGTAGAGCCAGCAATTAAGATTCTGAAGGACTATGGCGTACAGGTTGACGTGCGCTGCCTGTCTGCACATCGTGCACATGCAGGACTTTCAGCATTTATCGAGGAAGCAAATGGAAATGGTACAGAAGTATTTATTACAGCCGCAGGTATGGCAGCCGCACTTCCGGGCGTTGTTGCAAGCCAGACCGTACTTCCGGTTATCGGTGTTCCAATCTCCGGTTCGGTACTTGATGGACAGGATGCACTTTACTCCATCGTACAGATGCCATCCGGAATCCCGGTTGCAACCGTAGCGATCAACGGCGCAAAGAACGCTGCATATCTTGCATTGCAGATCATCGGTGTACAGCATAAGGAAGTACAGGAGAAGTTGCTTGCAGAGAGAAAGCAGATGGAAGAAAGTGCCATGAAAGCAAATGAAGAAGTGATTGCAAAATACAACTAAGACAAGTTGCAGCGACAACACTAAATTTTAACAAAATACCATTTTACTTTGCGTGGTATATCAAGTATAATAAAACTATCGTGAGTATACGAAGTACGAGAATTACAGGAGGGTTTTATTACAATGGGAATATTACAGAGATTTAAAGACATTATGGCATCAAATATCAATGCACTTCTGGATAAGGCAGAAGACCCGGAGAAGATGATCGATCAGACACTCCGCAATCTGACAAAGGATCTGGGAGAAGTTAAGAAAGAGACTGCTGCTGTTATGGCGGATGAGCAGAGATGCAAACGTGAGCTTGATGAGGTAAACTCTGAGATCACAAAGATGCAGGCATATGCAGAGAAGGCACTTCTTGCCGGAAATGAAGCAGATGCCATGAAGTTCCTGGAGCAGAAGAACCAGCTCACAGCGAAGCAGGCAAGCTTACAGCAGACTTACGATGTTGCTGCCGCAAATGCAATGAAGATGCGTCAGATGCATGACAAGCTTGTAACAGATATCAATCAGCTCGAATCCCGCCGTGACGCGATCAAGGCGAAGATGAAGGTCGCAAAGACACAGAACCGTCTGAACAAGATGACAAACAATCTGACAGACTCTGCAAGCAGCATGGCAGCTTTTGATCGTATGGAAGCAAAGGCAAACGCAATGCTTGATCAGGCAAATGCTATGACCGAACTGAATCAGACTACACAGGAGAGTGGCATCGACAGTTTAGCAGCCAAGTATGATGCGGCTCCAAATGCAGCTGTACAGGATGAACTGGCAGCGATGAAGGCAAAGTTAGGGCTACAGTAAAACGATGCCGGGATTAAATGAGAAACAGTTAGAGGCCTGTTGTACAACCGACGGGCCTTTACTTATTTTAGCAGGTGCAGGCTCTGGAAAGACCAGAGTGATCACGCACCGGATCGCATATCTGATCGATGAGATGTCAGTCAATCCATACAATATACTGGCAATCACATTTACAAATAAGGCTGCGGCAGAGATGCGGGAACGAGTAGACAATCTGGTAGGATTTGGCGCGGAGAGTGTGTGGGTATCGACCTTCCATTCCATGTGCGTGCGGATTCTGCGGAAACATATTGACAAGATTGGTGGAACAAGCAGTTTCACGATCTATGATGCAAGTGAACAGAAGACAGTTGTAAAAGAAGTGCTGAAATATCTGCAATTAGACCCGAAGCTCTATCCGGAACGGGCGATGCTTTCCGCCATATCCAAGGCTAAGGAAGGGTATATGACACCGGATGATTATGAGAAAGCACATGCGGCAAGCTTCCGGGATCAGAAGATTGCAGAGGTTTACCGCGAATATCAGAAGCGTCTGCAGAGCAACAATGCGCTTGATTTTGACGATCTGATCTTCAAGACGATCTTCCTTTTTGAGACGAATCCGGATGTGCTTGCCGAATATCAGACTCGGTTTAAGTACATTATGGTGGACGAGTATCAGGATACGAACCATACACAGTTTATATTGGTAAAGATGCTGGCAGCGAAATACCGGAATTTATGCGTCGTGGGTGATGACGACCAGAGTATTTATAAATTCCGTGGAGCAAATATCTATAATATCCTGAATTTTGAGGAGGAATATCCGGATGCCAAGGTAGTAAAGCTGGAGCAGAACTATCGTTCCAAGGCGAATATTTTAAATTCTGCAAATGCGGTGATCGCGAATAACGAGGGCAGAAAGGATAAACGCCTCTGGACAGAGCAGGAGGATGGTGAGAAGGTAACATTCACCCGCTATGGTACGGAGTACGAGGAGGCAAATGGTGTTGCGTCCCGGATCAAGACCTTGAAGAATCAAGGGGTATCACTCGATGATATCGCGATCTTGTATCGAACCAATGCGCAGTCCCGTGTGCTGGAGGAAAAACTTCTGTATGAGAATCTTCCATATAAAATCTATGGTGGACAGAACTTCTACGGAAGAAAGGAGATCATGGATCTCGTAAGCTATCTGAAGGTGCTTGCAAACCCGATCGATGATCAGGCAATCAAGCGTATCATCAATGTACCGAAGCGTGGGATTGGTGCGACGACTGTGGATAAGCTTGATCTGTATGCACAGTCCAATGGATATAATCTATATGATGCGTTGCTGGATATCGAGGAAGTACCTGGCATGACACGAAATGTAGAAAAAATTCGGAAATTCACAGACATGATGGAAGGCTTTAAGGCACGTTTGGTACATGGCGAATTCATCAGTGAAGTGTTCGATGTGATCATGGATGAGAGTGGATATCGCGAGGCACTGGTGGCAGAAGCTACGGATGAAGCGCGTACCCGGTTGGATAATTTAGAGGAATTAAAAAATAAGATTGTTACCTATGAGGAGAGTGCAGAAGTGCCGACGCTGACCGGACTTCTTGAAGATATCGCACTGGTGGCAGATACCGAGGAGCAAGACGAGGATGGTGTGCCAACTGCAAAGGTAACGCTGATGACCCTGCATAGCGCGAAAGGTCTGGAGTTTCCATATGTATTTATGACCGGTATGGAAGAACGGTTATTCCCTAGTGGCATGTCGCTGGATTCGGATGATCCGGATGCACTCGAAGAAGAGCGGAGACTCTGCTATGTCGGAATCACACGTGCAATGGAGAAGCTGTATATGACGGCTGCCGGACAGCGGATGGTGCATGGTTCGACGAATTTCGAGGAAGTATCGCGTTTCGTTAAAGAGATTCCGAAGCATTATCTGGAGTACGAAGAGAAGGCGTTTGGTTATGCACCGGTGAATATGGATCGGATTCCGTCGAAAAAGCCAGCAGAGCAGGTAATCCAGTTAAAGGCATATGGCAAGAACAATCCGTATACGCGTTCTGCCACGTCAAATGCAAACCCAAGTGCGAATCCGGGATTTGGAAAGGCATTTCCGATGGGGAATACAGCGTCGGCACCAGCTAGTTATGAAGTCGGAGACAGGGTACGCCATATCAAATTTGGAAATGGCGAGGTAATCGATGTGATTCCATCGGGTGGAGATCAGGAAATCGTTGTAAATTTTGACCGGGTTGGAGAAAAACATTTATTTGCATCGCTTGTAAAAATGAAAAAGTTGTAAATCACGGTAGAAATATCGGATAAGCTGTGGTAAAATTAGTTTATCAGTAGCGATGAAAGGAAGGTAGAAAACTATGAAAAAGTGTTGTGACGAAGTAAAAGTTGTAAAAGAAGACGAATGCGTGACAGAAGCAAAAAACGCGTTTTTCTCTGTTGCATTGATCGTTGGTATTCTGACAATCATCGTAGGTATCTGCGTAGCAGTTTACAAGTATCTGACACCAGATTACTTAGATGATTTCGACGATTACGATGATGACTTTGATGATAGCTTCTTTGATGATGACGATGCAGAGGCATCCACAGAGGAGAAGAAGGACGAGGAATAAACGTACTTCGGAAGATGGTTACAAAAGCCTGCCGCACCAGAAATTGGTGTGGCAGGTTTTTTGTGTTTAAACAGTCAAAAAAAGCATTATTTAACAGAAACAAAATATTGAAAATATAGACTATATCATGTAGAATATTATTCAATAGTGGGTTACTGTCGATATAAAAATTGAACAGTAATATTTTATAACTTAACTCTACTCTGAACAGAGGAAGGTCAGAGTTTATCATAGATCGTTCCAATGCATAAATGCGAGGATGCATTTGGAAAAAAGAAAATGGAGGATGGAGTTTATGAACAAACAAAAAAACAAGAAAAAAGTGATAGCATTTCTGCTTTCTATGTTGATGTTAATTTCATTATTCCAGAACATCAGCTATACGCCGATTGCAGAAGGCGGGGAAACAGAGAGTGTCGCAACGGGAAGTGATGCAAATTTCGAAACAGGACAACAAAGTTTAGAAACACAAGAAAATCCAAATGGTGTTTCTTTAGAAGAAGAGAATTTGAATGAAGTTTCACAAAATGTGGCAGATGATTCCGTTGATCTTACACTTTGGGACAATGCATATACAGATACATCAGATGGAATAACGATGAGTTTTACTGCCAGTGTTAAACATAATGGGCAGGAAACGGATTTAGATCAGGTAACAAAAGTATACGAAGGTGATGAGTTCAACTTAAAATATAAATGGGAATTAGATAACAGCCGTATTCCGAGAACCGGAGAATCTATTTATATCAAAGTTAATTTTAATGATTTGAATAACCTTGAACTGATTTCTGGAAAGCAGGATATTCTGCTTGAAGGAAAGAGAGTAGGTTATATTTATATTAGTGATGGTTATGCATACATTTGCCTGGACAATGTGGCTTTCTTGCAGGAAAACACAAGAAAGGGAGACGGAACTATATACGGAAAGGTAAAGCTGACAGAAACCGATAAGAAATCTGGAGACAAAATAACGATCGGAACTGCACAGAAAAAAGTTTCAGGCGTGACTTACGATGACGGATCAGCAACAAGTACGATGACGGTTCAAAAGACAACTGATGGAAAAGCTACTTATGATCAGGGTACAAAGACATGGAAACAGTCATATAAGCTGACATTAAAAACGACTGGTCCTGTGTCAGAGGTATCTTTGACAGATAGTTTAGGTGCAAACTTAACGAATATTTCTAATATCAAGATTGCAAGCAGCAATGATTCAAATGTCACTGCGAATACCACATATGGAAGTTTTGATGATCTGGCAAATGCTTTGAATAAACTTGGTTCATCGGATGGCAGTACTACAACTGTGGAAGTTACTTATGATGTACAGACGGATGAGGGTATTTTTGACTCGGATAATGCAAATAGTGCTTCTTATACAAATACAGTCGATTATACATATAAGAACAATAAAAAGGAGACAAAATCGGGAACCACTTCAGCAACCTACGATGTGACAAGACCAGAAGTAAAGAAAACGGGTTCATTGGATGAGGCTTCCAAGGTTGTGAAATGGACGATTACGATTGATTTGAAGGACTATGCAGGAGAGTATGATTCTTTGGATGCATTGCTGGGTGCAAATGGTTCAATTTTGGATATACCAAATGTGGGTTCTGAATTATGTGATAGCAATGGTAATCCCTTAGGACAAGCAAATAAGAAATTATCAGCAGGTGATTTTGCAGGAAATAATGGAGTATATACAGCAACTATTTACACCAAAGTAACGGATGATTACATGAATTCAGCAACCAAACTGGATGTAAAAAATGATGTAACTCTTACAACAGATAAGGGTTATAAATATACGGGAACCGGAACTGTGCAGACGCCGGGAAAAGAATGGTCTATTGAAAAGCATGCTGTGAAAATGCAGGATGGATATATTTATTGGACGGTTTCTGTGAAAGATATTCCGGAAAATCTGACAAATGTGTATATCAAAGATAATATGCAAAAATACTGGAATAATCCGGGAAGCATGTCAGGCATATATAACACAAAGATTACATTTACAAGAAAAGATAATTCATCGTTTGATGTAGATGCGACTGATTCAAATGATGCCAATATTGACAATGAATATGTGACATATACGCCAGACACTGCAGGAAATAATCAAGGATATGATTATAAGTTTGCGTTTAAAGATAGTCTCTTTACAGGATCGAATCCGGTAAAGGAAATAACATTAGAATATAAGACTAAGATTTTGGATACTGATTTGAATCAGGTACAGAGAAATTATAAAAACGAAGCAGACATTTATTATTCTGCAAATGGCAAGGAAGAGAAAAAAAGTGATGAAGATGTATATACAAATCCATTGCCACCTTTGAATAAGACAGTTACAGCGCAGGTAGATGAAACAGGTAAGATTAGCTACATGTTAGATGTGTCATTGAATTCCATGGCGCTTTCAGGGGGAGAATCCGTTACGATTGCGGATACATTACCAACGGATATGAAATTATCCTCCAGTACGATAACTGCATATTTCTATGTCAGAGATGTAGCGCATAATACTGCGGGCAAGTTATCGGATCGACCGTATTTTGCCGGTGGAGCAACGATACCGAACATTGATCTTCAGACAAGTGAAACGAATGGAATTGCAAGTTTTACGATTCCGGTTACTGCGGATTATATTAATTTGATGAATGCCATTGACAACTATTCAGCGGGAACAGAGACACATGTTCGGATTGAGTATACGACAGAAGTAACAAGTCTGGAGGATTTTGCAAAGAAGGGATCAGAAACCTTTACGAATTCTGCACAGTTAAAGATAGGCAGTGCAAATGTTGGAACACCAGTATCGACGACAACGACATTGACAGCACCAGCATTGGTATCTAAGGATGGAGTATTTTACGGTACCTATGATAACACGACAGGTGCAGATAACAGCAAATATAATACAGCCGAGTATACGATCGAAGTCAACAAAGGTGCTTATGATCTGGTATCAGGAGATGGGAAATTAATAGCGTATGATAAACTTGGTACTGCATTCTCTTATAATATGCAGAGTATCAAGGTATACGAAGTAAATGGCAGTACAGAAACATTATTGACAAGCGGAACCGATTATACAGTCAGCTATGATGGATCTTCAAATTCACTTAAGTTTGAATTACCGGATAGCAAGTATTTGAAGATAACCTATACAACGAAATGTAATCTGAAGTTTATGGAAGGAAATAGTTCGATAACATTGACAGATGAACAGTCTTCCAATACATTTACATTAAATGGATATCAGCCAGATCAGGGTGGAACGAAAACGTTCCAGGGACAGGTGTTTACGAAAGGACAGCATGAGGCAGAATCCAATTATGGCTCAATTGAGTTATATAAATATTGGACAGATGCGGCAGGAACGACACATGCGTTGAAAGACTCCACATTCCGTTTGTATGAAGCAACCTATGATTCTGCAACAGGAACCATGACACGTGGAAAGATGGTAAAGGATACGGATGTGCTGAAAGTAACGGATGATGTTGCAGGTAAGCTGACAATTGATCGATTGAATTATGATCAGATTTATGAGTTGGTGGAAGTATCTGCTGCAGAGGGATTTGATGTTCGGGCAGATTCGTTCTACTTTGTACTTCAAAAGTCATCGAGCATAACGATTCCAAACGGATACGAGGGAAAGACGTTTACAAATGGTACGGGATATAATCTTCCATATAAAAATGAAAAGTCTACGTACTATACAGGTTCCTACGACTTTTCAGCTACAAAGCAGTTAGATGGTACAACCGATTATGCAACTGGAAACACCTATACCTTTAAGAATTTTGCAGTGGAAGAGGTATCATCAGATGCTGCAAACGCTACCAAGGTAAAGGATATTACGACCGGAACAACTGCTGGAAGTACAACAGGAGCAATTACATTTGCAGGTAAGGCAAGTTATAGTTCTGCAACAGCAGGAGATGTAGGAAAACATTACTACAAGGTGTATGAGACAAGCTCTGGATACACAGATGTAACAACGGATGCAAACTATTATATTCTGACGGTAGATGTTAAACAGGATGATGCTACGAATCCGACAAAGCTGGTTGCAACATGCAGTAAGATTACGAAGTATAACAGTGCAGGAACCGGTACCACGGCTTCAAAGGTTGTATTTAATAATACGACCGTGACTACGACGATTCAGGGTACAAAATCATGGGTTGGTGATACCACAGCAGATCGTCCGGCTAGCATTCAGGTAAGGTTATATAAGTTGAAGCAGGGTGGAAACGAGAATGACGATGCCGATTGGGAACAGGTCGGAGCAGTCAGGACTGTAGATGCAGCAGGTGCATGGAAGTATTCATTTGGAACATTGCCAAAGTATTATCCGGGAACGGCTACTGAGATTCCATATAAGGTAGTAGAGACAGCGGTCGCTGGATATACGACAAGTTACCCTGCAGGTACTTATAATATCGTGAATACAATGATTCAGACATCCGGCAGCATTACATTTACTGCATTAAAGAAGCTGGATAATGCAACGAACTATTCAGCCGACTATACATTTGCAGGATTTGCAGTGGATGAACTGAATGCAGATCTGTCAACAAAGAAGGCAGAAGCTGCTACGGGAACAACCAGGGGCAGTACAAATGGAACCGTAACATTTACCCCACTGACATATGATTCAGCCGTGACAGGAGATGTCGGAGAGCATATTTACAAGATTTATGAAAAAGAATCAGGTTATACAGGTGTTACAAAAGATGATACATATTATGTAGTTAAGGTAAATGTGACTAAGAATACCGTAAACAACAAATTAGATGCAGCAGTTACTTCTGTACAGAAATATGTGAATGGAGCTGCAAATGGCAGTGCAGGAACAAGCTTAGGTGCAGTTATCTTTGAGAATACAACAGAAAAAACATCTGTATCAGGAACTAAGACATGGGTAGATACGGGATATGAAGCGTATCGTCCATCCAGCATTGAACTGAATTTGTATCGATTGAAGCGTGGTACGATAGCAGATTGGGAGTTGGTAAAAACACAGAGTTTGAGTACAACAGAAACGAGCTTTACATTTGATAATCTGGATAAATACTATGCAGGTACAAATGAGGAAATCCAGTATAAGGTAGAAGAAACACCGGTTTCCGGATATACGACGACATATGCAGCAAATGGATATGATATCACGAATACCTTACAGACAACTAAGGTGACAATCCGCAAGGATTGGGATGATAATAATAATGCAGATCAGGCAAGACCAACCAGCCTTACGGTATCTCTGATGGAAAATGGAGTTAAAGCATCGAAGGCAGATATTGTATTGAATGCAGCGAACAACTGGACTGCAAGCTGGGACAGTCTGCCGGTTTATAAGAATGGTGTAGAGATTCAGTATACGGTTGTTGAGAATACCGCAAGTATGCCGGCTGGATATTCACAGAAGTCATCTGTGATCCAGAAGCAGAGTGATGGAACTTATCAGGCGGTTATCACGAATCAGTATTCGATGGATAAAGTCAGCCATACAGTGACAAAGGTATGGAAAGATGACAGCAACCGCGACGGTTTGCGGACACCAATTACGGTACGGCTTATGGCAGATGGCGTGGCTGTAACAGGTCCGGATGCAACGCAGGAATTGAATGAGACAAACCATTGGACATACACATGGAATGATCTGAACAAGCTGGATGCAAGAGGAAACAATATCGAGTACACGGTCGAAGAGGTTGGCACAGTCACAGGCTATACAACGGCGGCTGTATCAGCAGGATCAGCCACGACGATCACGAATACGCATACAGTTCGTACAAGAGATATTACAGTTAATAAAGTATGGGATGACAATAATATAGCATCTCGTCCAACAAGCGTGGATGTTCAGTTGTATGCAAATGGTTCTGCAGCTGGAGCCGCTGTAACACTGAATGCTGTAAATAACTGGACTCATACATGGAACGACCTTCCATATAATGAGACTGGACAGGAGATTGTATATACAGTCAAAGAGGTAGCTGTACCACAGGGCTATGGTGTATCTTATAGTCCGATGACAGTCGATCCGACAGGAAATGGTTCTATCACAGTTACAAACTCTTATCCATCTACGACAAGAACTGTTACTAAGGTATGGGATGATCAGAATAATAATGATCGGAAACGCCCGGGCAGTGTACAGGTACAGTTAAAATATGATGGAAATGTATATGATACTGTAACTTTGAGCGATGCAAATAATTGGACTTATACATGGACAGAGATTCCAAAGTACAGTAACGCAGCAACAAAAACAGAATATGTATATACGGTAGAAGAAATCAACGTGCAAACCGGATATATAGTGAGCTATGTGAAGAAGGATGCTTCCGGAGCCACGGTAACAGCCGATGATCCTGGTGAAAATGGCGTATTTGAGGTTACAAATTCATACACAACGCAAAAAGGTGATATCTCGGTTGAAAAGAAGTGGGTTGGCGACAACTTGACAGCAGATGACCATAGTGCAATTACAGTAACACTTTATAAGAATGGTGTTGCAACGACAAAGACTTTGAAGCTGGATAAAACAAATAACTGGCAGGGTTCATTTACCGATCTTGATAAGTTTGAAAATGGTGTTTTAATATCCTACAGCGTGAAAGAGACAGATGTTGCAAATTATGTAGCGTCTTATGCACCGGCAAGTGGAAGTATTGGAGATACGATTGTTGTGACAAATACATATGCTCCGGCAAAGCTTGTACTGACAAAGACGGTAGCAGGTGGTGTATCAAAGACAGATGCTGAGAAGACAATCCGTTTTGAGGTTGTTGAGGATGCAACCGGTACAAAGACAACATATAGTCTTGCAGATTTTACCTATGATACAGCTGGTAAGACATGGACGAAGGAAATCAGTTGCAATGCAGGCAGCTATACAGTGAATGAGATTGCTTCAGATGTAGATGGATATACACTGAGTAAGATCACATATGTAGTAGATGCGCAGAACGAAGTGGAAGGTAAAACGGCTTCTGTTGTAATCGGAGATCATGCGACAGCAAATGTTACATATACAAATACGTATGACAAGATAACGACGGAGACAACAGAAACGACCGAGACGACGGAAACAACCGAAACGACGGATACAACCACAGAGATTACGACGACGGAGACAAGTACTACGAGTACGACAACCACGACAACCACGACAACAACTACGACAACGACATCTTCCAACACGGTGAAGAAGACAGGAGATGCAGCGCCAATTGCGCCAATCACTGTAGTAATGCTCGTCGCGGCCGTTGGAATTATCATTCTGGGTATTTCCAAAAAGAAACGAAGCGATAAGTAAATAAGATTTACGAAGAAGGGCTTTTTATAAGCCCTTCTTTTAAGTCAATAGAAGGATTTAGAATCGATGAAGCAAACATATTATAAAACAGCCTTGCGCTCTTTGATCAGTTTGTCAATCCCGACAATCTTGGAGGAAGTTTTGTCGACGTTACTTCAATATGTCGATACCGCGATGGTCGGACATCTGGGCGAGAAAGCGACGGCAGCGGTCAGTACAACGACAACGATTGGCTGGCTGATCCATTCGATTCCAAGCGCGATAGCGGTTGCTGTGCTGGCAATCGCATCGAAAGCAAATGGAGCCGGCGATGAAGCAAAATTGAAGAAGCTGGCTGGACAATCAATACTATATGCATTTACGATCGGAGCGTTATTGGAAGTGATCGCACTTGTGCTGTCCCCATATATCCCGGTGTGGATGGGCGTTGAACCAGATATTGTAAGACCGGCAAGTGTGTATTTTACGATCACAAGCATTTCCCTTGTGTTCCGTGCGTCCTCCCGCGTCTTCTCTGCGATGATACGATCCATCAAGGATACGAAATCACCGATGTTTATCAGCGTGGGTGAAAATGTGTTAAATATCTTGTTGAATACGGTATTTATATACGGACTGGATCTCGGCGTGGCAGGTGCGGCGATTGCGTCCTGCATCAGTTTTGGAATCGGAGGTATTGCGATGTTCTTATTGATGCTCAGCAAGACGAAGCTTCGACCAACGCGAGAGGACAGGAAGCTCGACCGGGAGATTCTATCAGAGACATTTACGATTGGACTTCCGGCACTTGGCACAACTTTCGTCAGTTGTTTTGGATACATTGCGTTTGCGCGGATGGTATCCGGCATGGGAACGACGATATTTGCGGCACATTCGATCGCGATTACGGCAGAGCAGATCGTCTATATTCCAGGATATGGACTGCGGGTAGCAACCAGTACGTTGGTTGGAAATGCGCTCGGAGAAAAGAATGTCCGGAAATTAAAAGCTACGGAGCGGGTATCGATCCTGATTACGCTATTGATTATGGTTGTAAATGGAATCGGACTCTATCTATTTGCATACCCGTTTATGCGGCTGTTTACGAACTCGGTCAATGCGGCGCGGATCGGAAGCGAGATGCTGCGGCTGGTATCATTTTCGGAGCCATTCTTCGGACTGATGATAGTCTTAGAGGGTATTTCCTATGGTATGGGTCGGACGAAGCATGTGTTTGCGTGTGAGGCGGTCAGTATGTGGGGCATCCGGATACTTGGTACGTTCTTATGTGTAAATGTGTTTGGACTCGGACTAAAGGCAGTCTGGCTTTGTATGATTGCGGATAATATATGTAAGGCAATCTTGCTGTATATATTCCGTCCGAAACATATCGTAGAAAATGTGAATGATAAAGGAGAGTTACAGTGAATCATATAGAATCCAATCCGATACAATTTTATCTGGCACCGATGGAATCTGTGACAGGATATGTATATCGAACTGTGTATCAGGAGATGTTTGGCGATATGGATAAGTATGTAACGCCGTTTATCGCACCATCAAAGAAGAAAATATTGAAGACGCGGGAGCGGAAGGATGTGGCACCGGAGCATAATCAGGGAAT
This sequence comes from Lachnospiraceae bacterium UBA4711, assembly GCA_002404515.1. Lineage (GTDB taxonomy): Bacteria > Bacillota > Clostridia > Lachnospirales > Lachnospiraceae > Coprococcus_C. Next base: position 42,822 of record DHJV01000113.1, read on the forward strand.
GTATGTCGTGCCACAGATTCTGACGAACGATGCGGAACAATTTCTTGTGACATGCAACACCTTGTCGGAGCTTGGCTATCATGAAGTGAATCTGAATCTGGGCTGCCCGATGGCAACGGTTGTATCGAAGAAAAAAGGAAGCGGATTCTTAGAGGAACCGGAGCGGTTAGACCGGTTCTTCGATGCGGTGTTCGAGGGGATGGCAAAATTGCCGGAGGAAGATAGATGCAAAGTCTCTGTGAAGACGCGGATCGGAGTGCAATTCCCAGAGGAATTTGAGGATATCCTGCAGATCTATAACAGGTATCCAATCTCTGAAGTAATCATCCATCCACGGCTGCAGAAGGATTTCTATAACAATCATCCAAATCTTTCGGTATTTGCGGAAACATTGCAACAATGTGTGCATCCAATCTGTTATAACGGAGATATCTTTACTGTGGAAGATTATCAAGCGTTCCGGGAGAAGTTTCCGCAGGTAGACCGTATCATGCTTGGAAGAGGAGTTATCGCGAATCTGGGACTGGTACGGGAGATTCGAACAGGACAGCAGGTAACAATGGCAGAGTTAAAGGAATATCATGATCGGTTGTATGCTGGATATCGGGAAGAGATGGACTGCGAGCGGGATGCGCTCTTCAAGATGAAGGAAGTGTGGTTCTATCTGGGTAAGATGTTCCCGGAAGCAGAGCGGGAGCTGAAGAAGGTAAAGAAAGCGGATCGACCGGAGGAGTACCTGGCTGCGGTGAGAGGGGTATTTCGAGGATAGAAAAATCCAGTAAGTATGTCTGAAATATATTGATAAATTACAATGTAGATGTTACGATATATTTGAGATAAATATTAAAGGGGGAATTATATGCCAGAGTTAAGTAGATTTGGAGGAATGGTTATTTATATGTTGTTTATGGATACAAAACAACATAATAAACCCCATGTTCATGTATACTATGGAGAGTATGAGGCAGCAATAGGAATAGATGGTGAATTGTTGGCAGGCTCATTGCCATATAAACAATTAAAAATGGTAACAGGTTGGCTTGCATTTCACGAAGAAGAGGCATATGCCGCATGGAATTTGGCGGTACGCGGTGAACATTTTAATAAAATTAAACCTATGTAAGGAGGTGCTTCATGATGTATGTTGTAGATGGAGTTTGCTATGCAGCAAGTGAAGCAAAAGAAATAAAAGTAAAAGATGCAACATTGCTTCGCGGAGGAATGATTCTTGTCACATTTTCAAATGGTGAAAAAAGATTGTTTGATACGACATTGTTGACAGGAAGTGCATTTGAACCATTAAAAGATGAGGAAGTATTGAAAAATATGAGCGTTTTTCATGGCGTTATTACATGGATGGATGGTGAAATAGATATAGCACCAGAAACTGTCTATCAGGAAAGCTATCCGTATGATTCTTTGAAAAGCGCAATGTGAATGGCAATATAAAAACAGCAGTCGATTGATTGCTGTTTTTATATATGATCAGGTGAGGAATCTTATGAGAAAACGATTATATGAAATAGTAGAACAATCAAGTGAAAATGATAAGGCTAGTAAAGTATATGATATATTTATGATGGTGGTTATTTTTATCAGTCTGGTGCCATTGGCATTTAAGAAAGATTATAATGCTCTTCTGATAATAGATAAGGTGGCAGCAGGTATTTTTATTGTAGACTATATAATACGATGGTTCACAGCAGATATGAAGATGAAAAAAGGAAAGCTGTCATTTGTTTTATATCCTTTTTCTATGATGGCAATTATTGATTTAATATCCATATTACCATCAATAACAGTATTGAATGCGGGATTTAAGACTTTGAGGCTGTGTAGAATGATTAGAACATTTAGAGTTTTTAGGATTGCTAAAACTGTGCGCTACTCGAAAAATATACAGATAATTTCGAATGTTTTGAAGAAATCGAAGGACTCATTGATTACTGTAGGATCGTTAGCTGTTTGTTATATTATGATAGCAGCACTTGTTATATTTAATGTTGAACCAGACTCGTTTGAGACATTGTTTGATGCAATATATTGGGCTACGGTTTCCTTAACAACGGTTGGCTATGGAGATATATATCCAGTTACTAATGCAGGAAGAATTATTACAATGTTATCTTCGTTTGTCGGAATAGCGATTGTTGCATTACCAGCAGGTATTATTACGGCGGGTTATATGAGTGAGATANNGATAGAGGAGAAATAGTTTTTGATGGGGACAGTTAGATTGACTTTTAGAGAATGGTGTGAAAAATATCAAAAAGATATATATTAAACAATGGGATATGGAAATGAATGGTGGATATACACCAGATAGTCTTTCATATGGAAGTACTAAAAAAATTCATTGGAAATGTGAAAAAGGACATAGATGGGTGGTATCAGTAAATAATCGAACATCAGTAAAAGATAGTAATTGCCCATATTGTTCGGGAAAGAAGTTATTAAAAGGAAAAAATGATTTACAAACTTTATATCCAGATATTGCGAAAGAGTGGGATTGGAAATTAAATAGTAACAAACCATCAGATTATTTCGGAAATTCAAATTATAAAGTGCATTGGGTGTGTGCTAAAGGACATAAATATGAGGCTAAGATAAATGATAGAACAAAATCAAAGGGAACAGGTTGTCCGTATTGTGCTAATAAAAAAGTTTTGGAAGGATATAATGATTTACAAACCTTTTTCCCGGAGCTGGCAAAGGAATGGAATTATGATAAGAATAAAAATAGGCCATCACAGTATACAAGATTTAGTAGCAAAAAGGTTTGGTGGAAGTGTAAACAGGGACATGAGTGGGAAGCGGTTATAAGTAAGAGAACACTAGGTAGGGGATGTCCATATTGTTCTAACAGAAGAATTTTGAAAGGGTATAATGATTTACAAACAAAATTTCCATTAGTTGCTGAACGGTGGGATAGCAAAAGGAATGGCATAGAAGCAAATCAGGTTTTCCCTTTTAGTAATAAAAAAGTATGGTGGAAGTGTAATTGTGGTTGCAAATGGGAATCTACTGTTAGTTATATGAGTAGAAAAAATATTTACCCTAAATGTGGTAAAACGAATTGATAGATATAGTTAAAAATTCGTCTTCTATTGGATAAAGGGTATTTATATTGCATGTGTCTATGATCAACAAAATACAAAAGAAGGTGGAAAATGTGATATATTTGTATAAGTATATTGATATGAATGACAATATTACAAAGTATGTGGGAATTGTAAGTGAAAAGAACAGAGAATTAAAAGATCGCATTATAGAACATTATAAAAAAGATGTTTGGAGCCATGGCTATTTTAGGGTTGAATATATTGAATTGCAAAGTAAAACGGATGCTGAATATTTGGAATCTCATTTTATTTCGGTATATCGAACAGATAAGTATTTTAATAAGGCAAAAAAAGAATGGGGGAGAAGCGCATTGCTGGAGAATCGTAAATTTATTTGGAAACTGTATATAGTATATAATAATGATATTACGGTAGCAAATATAGAAAATCTAGTAGAGAAAACCCAAAAGTTAAAATATATGGTGAATAAATTAAATAAAAAACCTTCTATATGGCAAGGAAAAAATGGATTTTGGTATGTATATGTTCCAGATGCAACCAAAAAAAGAAAAATGCGATTGGTCAAGAGAAAATCAAAAGAATCTCTGGAAAAATATATAAGAGATTTTTATAATGAATTTAAGGAATGAAAAGTAGATTAATTTAATGAATATATTTTGCTTATAAAAATAAGCAAGAGAGAACTCTTGCTTATTTTTGTGAAATGCGGGTGACAGGACTTGAACCTGCACGGGGTTGCCCACTAGAACCTAAATCTAGCGCGTCTGCCAATTCCGCCACACCCGCATGTAAATTATGAAATTAATATATTATAATAAGAAAGAACGAAAGCTAAATCCATGCCCCTCCGTAAGCTACGCTTACTTCGGTCACGGGCTGTCGCCCCCCCTAATAAAAAATTAGCAGATGATTTCATCTGCCAAAGAGTGAGCCACGGGGGAATCGAACCCCCGACAACTTGATTAAAAGTCAAGTGCTC
>DHJV01000103.1:0-18541 GCA_002404515.1 Lachnospiraceae bacterium UBA4711
TCTTCGATTTCCGGTTCTACAGCCTCCGGTTCCTCTTCGACAGTTTCTTCCACCGGTGTCTCAATCTCCGGCTCTGGCTCTTCGACTGTTTCTTCGCTTTCCGGTTCTACAGCTTCCGGTTCCTCTTCGACTGTCTCTTCCACCGTTATCTCAATCTCCGGTTCCGGTTCTTCCTCAACAACTTCTTCCACTGCCTCTTCGACTTCCGGTTCTGGCTCAGATTCCACCTCCGGCTCTGGTTCTACGGCCTCAACCTCCTCGGTTTCTTCCTCTGCTTCCGGTTTTTCCATCTCAGGTTTCGGTTCCGACATCTTCATCTCTCCGAATTCGTCATCCACTGTTTCAGAGAAATCGTCAACCTCATATTCTTCATCAAAATCTTCCGGTGCCAATTCCACTGTCTGGAATTCAAACGTCGGTTTTTTGGCTGTTGTCGCTTCTGCTTCCTTCGTTTCGGTCTCCTGCGTCACATGTTCCTTGGATGCAAGCTCCTCGATCGTATCCGCTTCTGCTTCAAAACCATCATCTTCATCTACTACGACTACATCTTTTGCAATTGTCCCTTTTCTATGTCTCATATCTTCCGCCTGCCCTGTTGTCTCTGCAATCTCTGATGAAATGTCACTATTTGATTCTTTCGGCTCTTCCGATGGCTTTGCATCTTCCGACTCCGATGTTGTTTCTTTTGTTTCCTCTATATCGGTTGTTCCAGACTCTGTTTTCTCTTCCACAGCATCTGTGGTCTCTGGTGTCGGAGCTTCTTTCTTCTCCTCTACGGCTTCATCTGAAGCAACCTCTTCAGATTCTTCCTCGTGTTTCTTTTTCTTCCACCTCTGGAAAAATCCCTTCTTTTTTTCCTTTTCCGACTCTCCCGCTTCTGTCTCAGATGTTTCCTCGGTTGCTTTTTGCTCTGTCACAGTTGTTTCCTCGGTTGCTTTCTGTTCTTTCTCATCCACAACTGTCTCAGATGCTTTCACCTCAGTATCCGATTTTTCTTCGGTAGCAGGTTTCTCTTCTGCATTCGGCTTTACTTCCGCTTCATTCTTTTCTGTTTCCGCCGTTGCCGCAGCCTCCGCCTTCTCCTGCTGTTTCTGTTTTTTCAGCAATTTCTTTTCTTTCCGTTGTTCTTCGCGTTCCTGCTTTTTGAGCATCTTCTGCACTTTCTTCTCCGAACCGGCAGGTGTATACGAATCTTCATACATAATCGTGATTTCCGCCTCTTTCGGATGCATTCTCAGATCATCCGCTGCAAGCAGCTCCTGTTCTTCTGTGCGAAGTTCTTCCATGTCCGGATCATTATCCGCAGCTTCTGTTTCTGGATATACATTAAAATATGTATCTACCTTTTCTTTTCCAGATTCGATATCCTGTATGATCCGGCTATTATCGGAATTCTTGAACGATGCATGATACAACTCAGCTAATGCCGCCGCCTCGCTCTGTTTCCCCTCTTTTTTATAAAGCAGATATAATTCAAAGCTCCAGTCATAGTCCAGATTGTGTGCGTACCCGGCAATCAACGGTTCCAGTGTCGTGTAATTGTCCGCATGTTCATGCTTATTCCAGACATATTCCATATCACGGCTGTCATATGCATTGGCATCAAACATATACATATCGTAATATGTTTTTGCCAGCTGAAAATATCCCATCCGCAAATATAGCTCCACAAACGTATACAAGATACGCTTTGATTCCGGTCCCAGGCGATGTGCCATGATCAGGCATCGTCTGGCATCTTTATATCTATCATTTTTGATGTAAATTTCTCCACACAGTCTCAGAAACTGTGGGTTCAGGGATTTTGTCAAATCCTGATGTTCCACTAACTCAAGTGCCAGACTATATTCTCTGGAATTCGCCAACTCTTTAATTTTATTTACGCTCGCCATGCTGAGTCCTGCGCCCATGCCCTGTCACCTCTGTCAGTTTCATTTTACTTAGTGTCCTTCAAACACCTTTTCTACCTTCTCAATTACGGTATCCTTCATGTTGCCTCTTGTCTTTTCATACTGCAATCCAGACTCCATAATCTCCAAAAGCTCCATTCTGTACTCGTTATCAATATCCTTGATGTATTCCATCAATACATCTTTCAGTTCAATGACATATTCCTTTGTCTGCATCTTTGCGAGCATCTCATCCGGATTAAACTTGGATGTGCTCTTCATATCTTCCTGCTTACGTCCGCAGATCAGACATTCATCTGCACCAGCCTCATTCACATAACCACAGTTACATGTCCAGATCATGCCATCGGTACGATACTTCTCGACCGCATCAATACCACGTTTTTCTTTGAGTGCAGATAATCTATGTAACGGCATACTGACATCAATTGGCTGATCGTTGCATGCAAATACGCCACGACTTGTCACATATTTGGAAATGCGCACCTTTGCATCCTTCAAAAGCAGGATATCCTTTGCCGGAAGCTTGCACTCCATATTCCTGGATTCAATCAGAGAAACATTTCCTTTCTCGAACACGAAATCCAGATCCTTTAACAGCAGCCGCTCTTCATACAGGTTTGTCAGTTCAACATCTGCACGGATTGCACGTATATCATCTTTGTTATAATTATAGAAATCTGTAGAAATAGTTACCCCATTCTTAGATCCACGTAACCATACACGTACCGGTCTTGGCACCAGACGGTTATAGTAGTTGCTGACATACAAAAATTTTTCTGTAACCGGATTCTCCTCCGGTTTCTTCTTCAGGCGAACCGCTGTACCAGAAGCGATTGTTCCTACGGAATAGCTTGCAAACTGTGTATAGTTCAGTTCTACGCCAATTACCGCATCCGCTTTCTTTTTTGCTGCGATTGTCTGCAGACGTTTCAACGCTGTCTCATTTACCTGCTCCAGCTTGCCTGTCAGTTTTTCACTCTCAGAGTCTGACATTTCACTCACGCCTGCTGCAAACCCCTTGAAAAAGTTCGAGCTCAGTACAGACTGCACATTTACAAATCCCAAATACTCTACGATTTCGTAACCCTCAAAGCCCTGTCCGGACGTCAACATTACATCTGCCATTTTTATTACCCTCCCAAAATAAAAATAATCGCTCAAATTCACCTTAAATGATACCATACTTCCGTCATATTTGAAAGACTTTTTGTATGATTTATAACATTTTCATCAATTATTTTGTGCATTTTATGCAAAAATCACCAAATTTCTAAAATGCCAACGGATTTTTATTCTCATATTTGTGGAAATAAAACTCCAAATCAAAATACGTATGTTCATCGCTATCTGCAACCATTTCCCAATTCTCCATTTCATCCAGATTCGGAAAATGTGTATCCGCCGCATAATCATAATTGATTTTCGTCACGTGCGCATACTTACAATACGGAAGCAGCATCTCGTAGATCTGTCCGCCGCCAATTACAAAGATTTCCTTGTCCGCATACTGTTTGAGTGTCTCGAAAAGCTCTTTCTTCGAATGCACGACCGTGCCCCCTCGCACAGTGTAATTCGGATCGGTCGACAAAATGATATTGTCTCTTCCGGCCAGTGGCAGACCGTTCGGAAATCCTGCCAATGTCTTTCTTCCGAGTACAACGACATTTCCCATTGTCGTCTGACGGAAGAATTTGTGATCCTCCGGTATTGAAACAAGCAGATCACCCTTGTTTCCAATCGCCCAGTTATTATCCACTGCTACTATCAAATCCATGTTTCCTTATCCTCCATTTGTAACCCATTTTTAAACCGCAATCGGTATGTTCTTAATCTGTGGTCCGGTCTGATAATCTTCGATCGTGAAATCATCAACCGTAAAATCATAAAAGTCTTTTACATCCGGATTGAGTGTTACTTTCGGTGCCGGATACGTCGGCCGGCTGATCAGCTCTTCCACGATTGGAATGTGCCTGTCATAAATGTGTGCATCTGCGATTACATGCACCAGTTCGCCCGGCTCAAATCCGGTCACCTGTGCCATCATATACACAAGTGCTGCATACTGTACGACATTCCAGTTGTTTGCCGCAAGCACATCCTGCGAACGCTGATTTAAGATTGCATTTAATTTGTTGCCAGTCACATTAAACGTCACGCTGTACGCACACGGATAAAGATTCATCTCAGACAGATCCTGATGCACATAGATGTTTGTCATAATACGGCGGCTGTATGGATTATTCTTCAAATCGTAGATCACACGATCAACCTGATCCATCATGCCCTCTTTGTATTTGTGCTTCACACCAAGCTGGTAGCCATACGCCTTGCCGATCGAACCATCTTCGTCTGCCCACGCATCCCAGATATGGCTATGCAGATCGTGTACGTTGTTTGACTTTTTCTGCCAAATCCACAAAAGCTCATCAATTGCAGACTTGATATACGTCTTGCGCAGTGTGATCGCCGGGAATTCCTCTGCCAGATTATACCGGTTTACAACGCCAAACCGTTTGATCGTATAGGCTGACGTTCCATCCTCCCATTTCGGGCGTACTTTCTCGCCCTTTGTATCGTAACCATTCTCAATAATATCCTTGCACATTGCAATGAACAAATCATCTGCTTTACTCATGTTCTGTCTCCTTCTCCATTTTTGTGCAGTATTCACAGCCGCAGTTGTGAACATGTGCCAATCTTATTTTTTCTGCTTGTATTTTTTTCTTTTTCTGATAACATAATGCCCATGGAGGTACATTCTATGATTCCAAAAGAATTCGGGCCTCGTCTAAAAATTTCGCGTCGTCAGAAACATCTCAACCAAATCGACATTTCCAAACGACTCAATATTACAAGACAAGCCTACAGTAACTATGAAACGGGAAGATGCGCGCCGCCAGTGGACGTTCTGGCTGAGCTCACCATACTTCTCGAATATGATTTCTTTTCTATTTTTCTGGAAGCAGCCGCTTCCAAATTATTTCATTCTAATTTTCAATTTTATCCAGAAAGCGAGGATTTATCATGTCAGACACAACCAGCTTCGGAGCTATGCTCATTCGTCTCCGACTCCACTCCGGTTACACCCAGAAAGAAATAGCCGCATCGACCGGCATCTCACGTTCATCGTATTGTCATCTGGAAGCGGACTACCGAAAGCCAACTATGGAATTTTTTATCAAGCTCTGCATCTTCTACAAGCAAAATCCCGTGAAGCTGTTGCTGCCACTTTTTCCGGAAGATTCGATGGATTCACAGAAGCATTATCTGCAATATTTAAATTCGTTATGTGAAATAAGATACAAAGCAGACACAAAGCGCAATCGAAAGCGCAATGTCAAATGCTGGTCTAAGAAGTAGCATCGAAGTTGTTTCCGATCAAAAATCCGGCTTCTGCCCGTTTCCGGTTCTTCTCATACGGATTCGTCTCTGAATACCGGATCTGCGTCGTTGTCTCGCCGCCAGCAACATACGTCCTGCCGCATTCCGGACAGACGCCCATCTTCAACGTCACATTTGCCGATATCAGTTTTGCCCCCGGCTTGCTGCTCTTCTGAATCGCATTCGCCACATGTTCACGTTCATGCGCACTCACCTTCGCATACGACTCTCCCGCTGCAATCTTGCCCGGTGTCTTAAATGATACATCCGGCTCGTTCGAACCATCAACATACTCCCGGTTCTTACACGTCTCACACTCGACCGGTTTTACCCTCGAAGAAGTATCAACGGTATTATCCGTATTGACCGGTGTGACGCGGCTGACATTGCTGTATGGAATTATATAATTGTTGCTCATTGAACCAATATTCATTCCATCACCTCAAAAAATAAAGGTAACCAGACAGGTTATCTGCATGGTTACCTTTATTTTACTATATTTCGCTTATATCTACAAGAGAAAGATTGTGTCTGTCAGATGACTCTAAGCTCGTCAGAAGTGCATGTGCGGTATCCAAGCTTGTAAGAACTGTCACACCTGTCTCAATTGCATTTCGACGGATCACAAAGCCGTCCTTGCTGTGCTCTACACCCTGGGATGGCGTATCGATAACAAGATCGATCTCGTGCGACAGGATCAGATCTAACAGGTTTGGCGAAGGCTCCTCTACCTTGTTGATTGGCTTCGCCGGAACACCATTCTCATTCAGGACACGGCAGGTACTTCTTGTTGAGTAAATCTCATACCCAAGCGCTGTAAACCGCTGTCCGATTTCCACAGCATCTAACTTATCCGAATCCTTAACTGTCAGAATCATCTTCTTGTACTTCGGCAGATTTACGCCATTTCCAAGGAATGCCTTGTACAACGCTTCGTTATAATTCTTAGAGATACCAAGACACTCACCAGTTGATTTCATCTCCGGTCCAAGACTGATCTCGGCACCGCGGATCTTCTCGAAGGAGAATACCGGCATCTTAATTGCAAAATACTCTGACTCCGGCTGCAGCCCCGGTGTATAACCCATATCTTTGATCTTCTCACCTGTAATCACTCTCGTTGCAAGATCAACGATCGGAATACCCGTTACCTTACTGATATATGGTACGGTACGGCTTGAGCGAGGGTTGACCTCGATGACATACACTTCATCCTGATATACGATAAACTGAATGTTGATCAGTCCAATTACATGCAGGCTGTTTGCAAGCTTCTTTGTGTAATCTTCGAGCACGCGCTTGATCTTCGGAGTGATCGTCTGTGCCGGATAGACCGAAATACTATCACCAGAATGAATACCCGCACGTTCGATATGTTCCATGATACCCGGAATCAGGATATCATCACCATCACACACGGCATCAACCTCAATTTCCTTACCCATCAGATATTTATCAACCAGAACCGGATGTTCCTGCTCATGACGGTTGATAATTTCCATAAACTCAATGATATCTTTATCAGAGATTGCAATCTGCATACCCTGTCCACCTAATACATAGGAAGGACGGACAAGCACCGGATAACCAAGCTCATTGGCAGCTTCCAGCGCTTCCTTTACAGTAAATACAGTCTTACCGGCTGCTCTTGGGATACAGCACTTCTCCAGAATCTCATCAAACAGCTCACGGTCTTCGGCTGCATCGACATTTTCTGCACTCGTACCAAGGATTGGCACACCCATCTCCAAAAGTGCTTCGGTCAGCTTGATTGCAGTCTGCCCACCGAACTGCACAACTGCGCCATCTGGTTTCTCGATATTTACAATAGACTCTACATCTTCTGCAGTCAGTGGCTCAAAATACAGACGATCTGCAATATCAAAATCCGTACTGACTGTCTCTGGATTGTTATTTACAATAATTGTCTCATAGCCCTTATTCTTCAATGTCCATGTACTATGTACAGAACAGTAGTCGAACTCGATACCCTGTCCGATACGGATTGGTCCAGAACCAAGTACCATGATCTTCTTCTTATTCTCATCCACTTCGACTTCGGATTCACCATCGTAGCAGGAATAATAATACGGCGTCTCCGCCTCAAACTCTGCTGCACAGGTATCTACGATCTTGTAGGATGCATGGATACCGTAGCCATATCGAAGTTCCTTGATTTCTTTTTCTTTCTTTCCTGTAATCTGTGCGATCACCTTGTCCGGGAACTCCATGCGCTTTGCTTCCTGCATCATTTCCTTTGTGATTTCCGGTGCCTCGCGCAATGTTTTCTCTTCCTGTACAATATTGTTGATCTTATCGATAAACCAGATATCTACCTTCGTGATATCATGGATTTCCTCTGCTGGGATTCCGCGGCGCAGCGCTTCTGCGATAACGAAGATACGACGGTCATCAACACGGTGCAGCATCTCATGGATCTCTTCCGTCGGAAGATCATTATAATTCTCGTAGATCAGACTATCCACATGCTGTTCAAGGGAACGAAGTGCCTTCATCAGTGCCCCCTCGAAGTTTGTACAGATACTCATAACCTCACCGGTTGCTTTCATCTGTGTAGTCAGCTTCCGGCTTGCCTTGATGAACTTATCAAACGGAAGTCTTGGCATCTTGACCACGACATAATCAAGTGCCGGTTCAAAGCTCGCATACGTCTTACCTGTGATTGCATTCTTAATCTCATCGAGATTGTATCCAAGTGCGATCTTCGCAGCTACCTTCGCGATCGGATAACCGGTTGCTTTAGAAGCAAGTGCAGAAGAACGGCTTACTCGTGGATTTACCTCAATAACGCAATATTCAAATGTTGTCGGATGAAGCGCGAACTGCACATTACATCCACCCTGGATACCAAGCTCTGTGATAATATTTAACGCTGCACTACGAAGCATCTGGTATTCCTTATCTGCCAGTGTCTGGGATGGTGCAACGACGATAGAGTCACCAGTATGGACACCAACCGGGTCGAGGTTTTCCATATTACATACTGTAATACAGGTGCCGTTTGCATCACGCATTACCTCATACTCGATCTCTTTCCAGCCGGCGATACAACGTTCAACCAGAACCTGGCCGACACGCGACAGACGTAGTCCATTCATCAGGATCTCTACGAATTCCTCTTCATTATGTGCAATACCACCGCCGCTTCCGCCAAGCGTATATGCCGGGCGCAGTACGATTGGGTATCCAATCTTCTGTACAAACGCAAGACCATCCTTGATGTTCGTTACAACTTCCGATGGTGCACACGGCTCATGGATCTTCTCCATGGTCTTCTTGAATTCCAGACGATCCTCCGCTTTCTTGATTGTCTTCGAAGATGTACCAAGCAGTCTTACATTATGCTCTTTCAAGAAGCCGGACTCTTCCAGTTCCATCGCGATATTCAACGCCGCCTGGCCACCCAGTGTTGGAAGCACGCTGTCTGGCTTTTCCTTCTTGATAACTGCCTTTACAACCTCTGGTGTCAGAGGCTCAATATATACCTTATCTGCAATATCCTTATCTGTCATGATGGTGGCAGGATTCGAGTTGATCAAAACAACGCAGATGCCTTCTTCCTTCAGGGAACGACATGCCTGTGTACCGGCATAATCAAACTCTGCCGCCTGTCCGATGACGATCGGACCAGATCCAATAACTACAACTTTTTTTACGTGTGGATTCTTTGGCATTATTTAGACACCTCCATCATATTCATAAACTCATCAAACAAAAATCCTGTATCGAGCGGTCCTGCACAGGCTTCCGGATGGAACTGTACCGTCTGAACATTCTTTCCAAGGTAATGCACACCCTCGATGGTCTTATCATTTACATTGATAAAGCTTGGCTCTGCAATATCACGATCCAGCGTCTCTTCCTTTACCACATAGCCATGATTCTGTGTTGAAATATATACCTTTCCTGTCTTCAAATCTTTTACCGGATGGTTTGCGCCACGATGTCCATATTTCATCTTCTGAGTATCTGCGCCATTTGCAAGTGCAAGAAGCTGATGTCCCAGGCAAATCGCAAAAATTGGAATCTTTGTTGCAAAAAGCTTTTTGATTTCCTCGATCGTCTTCACATTGTCCTTCGGATCGCCAGGACCATTCGTCAGCATAATGCCATCTGGTGCATCTGCAATAATCTCCTCTGCAGGAGTCTCCGCAGGATATACCGTCACTGCACAGCCTCGCTCCAACAGACAGCGCACAATATTCTTCTTCACGCCAAGGTCGATGACTGCCACCTTATAGCCATCGCCAGGGAAACTCATCTTCTCCTTACATGTGACATCCAATACAACATGTCCCATCTCCCATGCCTTAATCCGCTTGATACAATCATCCTTGTCGAAATTCTCATTCGTTGTGATCATACCCTTCATCGTACCTTTATCACGCAGAATTTTTGTCAGGGCACGTGTATCAATCGCCTCAATTCCGGTAATATCATTTTCTATAAGAAATGACTCGACACTTTCCTCACTTCGGAAGTTACTCGGACGTTTCGCCAGTTCTCTGACAATAAAGCCGGACTGCCATGGGCGCTCTGCCTCCATATCTTCCTTACAAATACCATAGTTACCAATCAATGGATACGTCATACATACAGACTGCCCTGCATAAGAAGGATCTGTCAATACTTCCAGATAACCAGTCATCGATGTGTTAAACACAATCTCACTGATAATTTCTTTGGTCGAACCGATGCTTCTTCCCTCGAATACATGACCGTCTTCCAGTATCAGAAATGCTTTCATAGTCTTTGTCCTTTCTTCTTAGATTTACTTGTAAAACAGGAATTTTGCTCAAAAAAAAAGAGTGAAACTAAAGAATTGCATAGTTATCCGAAGCTCTTTTTTCTCAAATTGCAAAGATTATACATCAATTTTCGACATAGTACAACCCCTTTTTCAGATTCTTTTATTCTTCTTTTGTTCTTCTCTTTCCATGCGGCTGTAAATACATCCACAATAATCCTGCCGGTACAGGTGATACTCCCGTGACAACTCGATGGAATGGGCATATCCATTCTTTTTCTTGAAATCACTGTACAGATATGCAACACCGTATTTTTCAGCCATCCGTTCCCCAATCTCATTCAGCCAGGCTGCATTTTTATGTGGACTGATTGATAATGTCGTCGTGAAAATATCAAAGCCATGTTCGTTCGCATACCGGGCAGTTTCTTCCAGCCGCAGCTCATAGCACTTATAGCAGCGGCGTCCACGCTCCGGTTCTTTCTCCAAGCCCTTCGCGATTGCATAAAACTTCTCCGGTTCATACGCGCCATCACACACAACGACGTTTCTCGCAAACTCCGCTTCCTTGGTAAACCTCTTCAATTCTTCAATCCGTTTCTCATATTCTGCTTTTTCTGTAATGTTTGGATTGTAAAAAAATGCCGTAATATCATATTCTTCATATAATACACTCAGCACATGGGAGCTGCATGGAGCACAGCATACATGCAATAGCATTTTTTTTGCTTTTTTTGCATTTTGATTTATTTCTTTGTCCATTTTTATCCCTTCCTTGTCACTTCGACGAAAAAAGTCGTTCATTGTACCTACAAAAATGACGATTTTTGTGCAATATTCACAGTTGACTTTAGCAATAATATACAATATACTAAAGTCAATGAAAGAACTATAATATAGTTAGTTATGATTATATATTTTTACAGCTTGAAGGGCAAGAGTAAAAACAATAGAATCGCTATATGGGAGGTAAGGAACTATGACAGTGGATCAGGCAGTTAAGAAATTCAAATTGGAGCCACTTAACGTATATACGGCTAAGGCAAAAGCAAAGGAATTGAACGTAGAGGAGGTTCTGTACATGAACGTCCAGAAGAACAAGTATGCCTACATCGTTAAAGATGGTGCACGTGGCTATGTACTCTATCAGGATGAGAAGAGTATCTACTCCAAGATGTACAAAGGTCTTAAGATGACACCACTTGAGCCATAATTGTACATAGAATATTTGTTTATACATAGAAAAAACGGAGCTTAAAATTTAAGCCCCGTTTTTTTATTCCATATATTTATCTTTGTAGAAAAGCTTCACATGTTCCACGCATTTTTCATTCAGCTCTACAATCACCGCTTCTGTACGGTTCTTGCTGTTGTTGATAAACACATACCACTTCTCTTCCCGGTCAGGGAAACAGGAGGTATAATCCCGGATCACCATATCCGGATGTGCCTGACGTTCGTTGTCAAACAGAATGGATGTATACGGCAACACCTTCCGGATCTTACCTGCCTCAAACTCATACACTTTTTTTCTGGATGACCGCTTCACGATCTTCGAGATCTCACAATCCCCATTCACAAATATATACTCATACTCCAGCTCCTGTCGGGTTGCTGTAATGATTGTAAGCGCAATGCCAATGATCAGGATTGACGGTCCAATCCATCCCGCCATAAATGTCCAGATCCCAAATCCAACAACCATTAAAGCAACGGATGCCACAACGGGCATCCGATCCTTTGCTTTTAATTTCTTTTGTACTGCGTATTCTGCATAACCTTCCATGCTTACATTTCCTTTAATGACTCATCAATTGCCTTTGCTGCCTTCTTACCAGCTCCCATTGCAAGGATAACCGTTGCAGCACCTGTAACAACATCGCCACCGGCATATACATGCTCACGTGTACTCTCACCAGTCTCTTCGTTTACAATGATACCGCCCCACTTCTGTGTCTCCAGACCTTCTGTTGTCTGACGAATCAATGGATTTGGTGACTGGCCGATTGCGATGACAACAGTCTCAACTGGAAGGATTGTATTGGATCCTTCAATTGGCTGTGGACGTCTACGTCCGGAAGCATCCGGCTCACCAAGTTCCTGTGCAACAACCTCAATACCAGTTACCCATCCATCTTCTCCGTGGATCTCAACCGGGTTGTTCAAGAGCTTAAAGATTACGCCCTCTTCCTTTGCATGTTCCACTTCTTCCTTACGGGCAGGTACTTCCTCTGCGCCACGACGATATACAATATAAACTTCCTCTGCACCAAGTCTCTTAGCTGTTCTTGCTGCATCCATCGCTACGTTACCGGCACCAACAACGGCTACACGCTTGCCGACCTTGACCGGTGTTGGAACCTCGCCCTTCTTATAACCTTTCATCAGGTTGACACGTGTTAAGAACTCATTGGCTGAATATACGCCAAGCAGGTTCTCGCCAGGAATCCGAAGGAAGTTTGGAAGTCCGGCGCCGGTTCCAAGGAATACCGCATCAAATCCACGTGCAAACAGATCATCCACAGTCAGAGAACGTCCGATTACAACATTTGTCTCTATGTCTACACCAAGATCTGTAATATTTTCCAGTTCCTTTGCAACCAAAGACTTTGGAAGACGGAACTCAGGGATACCATAGCTTAACACACCACCGGCCTTATGTAATGCCTCGAAAATCGTTACATCATAACCCTTCTTTGCAAGCTCACCAGCACAGGTAATACCAGCAGGACCAGAACCGACAACTGCAACCCGCTTGCCGTTTTTCTCGATGTTCAGTTCTGTCTTTGCACCGTGTGCCATATGGTAATCTGCTACGAAACGCTCCAGACGTCCGATGGATACAGACTCACCCTTAATACCACGGATACATTTACCCTCGCACTGATTCTCCTGTGGGCAGACACGTCCACAGATTGCCGGAAGTGCATTCTCACTTGTAATAATCTCGTATGCCTTCTCGAAGTTACCGGCAGCTACCTGCTCGATGAATCCAGGAATTGGTACATTGACCGGACATCCAGTCATACAAGGTCTGTTCTTACAGTTAATACATCTGGTTGCTTCCTCCATTGCCATCTCGGCTGTATATCCAGTTGCAACCTCTTCAAAATTTTTATTTCTCACATTCGGATCCTGTTGTGGCATAGGAACCTTTGTTGGACTCATATTTGGCATCTTTTGTTTCCTCCTAATTCTGCATCTGATCTGCCTGAAGCTTCATCATGCACGCATGTTCTTCTTCCTTGAAGAATGTCTGACGCTTCATACACTGATCGAAATCAACTTCAAATCCATCGAAGTCCGGTCCGTCTACGCAGGCAAACTTCGTCTCACCGCCAACTGTGACACGACATCCACCACACATACCTGTACCGTCGATCATGATCGGATTCAAAGAAACGGCTGTCGGAAGGTTGTATTCCGGCTTCTTTGTAAGTGCTACTACAAACTTCATCATGATCAGTGGTCCGATTGCAATCGCATGGTCATACTTTACACCAGCGTCCAGAAGCTCCTGCAGTTTCTTTGTAACAACTCCCTTCTCACCAAGGGAACCATCATCTGTCATGATATATACATTGTCGCAGAACTTCTCGAATTTCTCCTTGAGAAGTACAAGCTCTGCTGTACGTCCGCCGATAATCACATCCACCTTTGTTCCCTGCTCTGCAAGCTTCTTTGCCTGTGGGTAAAGCGGAGCTGCACCAACGCCACCTGCGATACCGATCACGTGCTTCCACTCTTTATTGAGTGGTGCCGGCTGTCCAAGTGGTCCTACAAAATCCTGAAGGTAATCGCCCTCATTCAGTCTCGCCATCAGAGTCGTTGAATATCCAACTACCTGGAAAATAATCTCGACTGTATTGCGCTCGCGGTCAAAATCCGCAATCGTAAGAGGAATACGCTCGCCATCTTCATCCACTCTGACGATGACAAACTGTCCTGCCTCACAGCGTGCAGCTACATAAGGAGCTTCAATCTCCATCATGACAACAACCGAATTTAAGACTTCTTTTTTTACAATCTTATACATGGTCTACCCCTATCTCTTAAAAATTTACTTTATACTTACGCATCACTTATCATGCGTCATTATCTGATTGATTATATCACATATACTTTCATAATCAAAGTTTTTCTTGAAATTTCTATCTGTTTCTATCTGTTTTTATACAATTTCATCAAAAAAACTTGCTTCATGCAGAATTGACATCAATGCATCATCATCCTGCAGGGAAATCGCCATGAATCCATGCCCTTCGTTCATCCGCACAGACACGCCAAGCATATTCGCAATATCATCACAGAAATGCCGTTCTGACATCGTCACAACCAGTCTTCTGCAAAATGCCTGTTCCGCCAGACGTACCGCCGCATCCAGCACATACCGCACATGTTCATCAAAGCTTTCAAAGCGCTCCACATACATCGTATCATCGTAGATATCATAGGAAAACACACCTGCCAGACGTTCTTCCACCTGTCCGTCATCCATATGCATACCATCCTCGTACACGGCAACAACATCGCCATTCTGGCAGCGATGCTCCATACACATCTGTTCCAGATACTGTGGTGTCCGGTGCGCGTAAACCTGATATTTCTTTGCAAGCGCATCATTTACCTCATCGGAAAGATGTTCCAGTATATCTACACGTTCCTCATGCAGATCTTTCAGATTCTTCGTATAATATCCTTCCTCACCGGAAAGATCATCCGGTACGACATCCTCGTCCTCCAGCTCCGCAATATCAATATCCAGTTCCAACGTATGAAATACCTTTTCAAACCCAAGGCTCTCATAGTACTCTTCCCGTTCCGGCATCAAAAATGTAAATATTCTGCCGTCCTTCTTCATATCTGCAAGCACACGTTGCATCATTCGGCGCATGATGCCCTGCTCCCGATATTCCGGTTTCACAGCCACTCCGACTATGTAATAGCACAGTTCCTTTTTTCCTTCTACCTGCATCTCATAAGGATTCAGATGAATCATGCCTGCCAGCACGTCTCCCTTATAGGCAAGTAAAATTTTATTTTGCTTACAAATCTCTGTAAAATAATAATCCGCAAACTCCTCTGGATCATCAAATATTTCATTCCACATCTGCCGAACCTCCGCAAGTACCTCCGGTTCGCCTTCAAAATATCTGAGCCTGCAACTGTCTCCGTCACTCATGAAACTAAAATATCCTCCTATTATCTATTATTTTTATCTTTTTGCACAACCCATACATCCCATGCATGGATTGGCTGCGTTTTCTATAGTATCATCCACCACACGTGAGCTGCGATAATCGAAATTATCGATCGTCTCAAGCAGGCAGATTGCATGGGAACTAATTCCCTGTCCCTGTCCGGTAAATCCAAGTTCTTCCTCCGTGGTTGCCTTGATATTTACCTGATTCTTATCAATCTGCAGCCTTGCTGCAATGTTCTCCCGCATTGTCTCAATATACGGTGCCAGCTTTGGCCGCTGTGCGATCACTGTCGCATCTACATTTCCAATCATGTAATTGCCTGCATCCAGCAGCTTCCGCACTTCTTCCAAAAGCCGCATGCTGTCCGCCCCTTCATACTTCGGATCAGTATCCGGGAAATGCTTTCCAATATCTCCAAGTGCGGCTGCGCCAAGCAGCGCATCCATAATCGCATGCACCAGCACATCCGCATCCGAATGTCCAAGCAAACCTTTCTCATATGGAATCTCCACGCCTCCTAAGATCAGGCGTCGTCCCTCTATTAATTTATGTACATCATACCCCATGCCAACTCTCATGGTCACTACGCTCCTTTATATCGAATAAAACCAAAGTATCGTACTATAATCTATCATATTTGCCTCGTATATGCAAACGTTTCCTTCTACCATGGAAAGAATTGTCACAATTTGCTTTTCTATATTTACGAATCCGCCATTTCATTGTAAAATGTTACTATCACAGGCATAAAATAAAATGTACTGTACAAATTTATACATAACGAGGAGGGTTTATTATGGGAAGATCCGGCGGTGGCGGCGGTGGCTTTAGCAGCGGCGGTCACGGTGGCGGCAGTCATCATGGTGCAAGTTTCAGTGGCGGCGGTTCTCGCGGAGGCGGTTTCAGCAGCGGTCCGAGAGGCGGCGGTTTTGGAGGAGGTCCAAGGCCTCATGGTCCGGGACCGGGACCTAGACCATACGACGATTATGGCCCGGGGCCACATCACTATCACGGAGGTCCGGGTATGCCTCCCCCTCCTCCTCCAAGAAGATATTATGGCGGCAGGACAACGTATGTATATGCAAATGGAGGTCGCGGAAACAGCGGCGGCGGTATATTTGCAGCAATCATTTTGTTCATGCTCATCCTGATCATTTTCTCCAGCTATATGCAGTTCAATGGCGGTTATACAGGTGGTGAACTCAGCGACAACCGCATTTCTGAGTACGCAGAGGATCAATATAATACAATATTCAGCGGTCGTGAGGACGGACTGCTCTTAGTCGTAGATGAAAACGACAACGGTCAGTTTAAATATGGTGTCAAAGCCAACGCACTCATGGATAATTATATCAACGATATGATTTCTGCCTACCAGAACAACTACAATGATGATCTCGGTATCCAGTTAAAGGGCATGCTGGAGGATACATTGCAGATCATGAATCAGAATGGCATCTCAAAAATCAAATCCGACAAGGCATTTGACTCTCACTGCTACCGGGATGATTTAAACTGGATTGATACAAAGAACAACGTCGTAACCGGTGCACAGGAATTCTACGATGCAACCGGAATCCAGTTCTATGTCATGTTCGTAAAGACACGTACCATTGCCAAGGCAACAAATCATTCTGCCGGCGTATTCAAGGTACTGATCATTGCAGCAGCGGTTGTCATTGTTGTGTGTATCCTCTTCTCCTGGTGGAAGAAGCGTACTGCACAGAAGAACAAAGAGCAGGAAGACTTGGAGCGCACATTAAAAACACCGCTTGAAACCTTTGGTTCCACACCAATGGATGATTTAAAGGCAAAATACGATAATCAGGATAATAACCAGTCATAACGGCATAACTGATAATCCAAATTTGCTAATTTGCTCGATAAGAAAAGGGAATGTTTCCATGTAATAATTCATGAAAACATTCCCTTTTCTTTTACCATGCAGTTGCAATATCTAACTGATTTGGATTTGACGCTGCAAATCCGCCTGTATCTACTACAATCGCTGTACCAAGGCTGCTCTCTACGAGAGATCCTCTCGGATGTGTATTCAGATCTGCGGCAACCATAACATAATCACCGTACATTTTTACACCATCCTCACGAACCCAATACTGCCCTGGGATTCCCATTCCCTGCATAGTTGCTACGACACCATTCATATTCAAGTTGTAATAAGTTTCTTTTCCGCTTGGTCCGTAGTTTACACCCTTGGATGCAGTCAATTTTCCGTCTCCGGTCTGATTTGTATATGTAGACACATATGTCTGTGCATTCTGTGAGGCTTTCAAAACTTCCATCTCTGCATAATATTTCTCTACCGTTGCTAAGAATTCATCATAATTGTCGCGAACTGCCAATACCTTGTCTCGCTCGTCGCTCGCCATCAGAGACGGCTTGATCTCAACCGGTAATGACTTTACATGTGCGATGAACTCCGAATATACCGGATTCGTCTGTGCTTCGACTATTGTCAGAAGCATGCTTTTGTCTGCAACCGATGTTTCTTCTATCATATTTGTCACATTCATATTTGCCTGAAACTTCGGTGTGAGTTTTGCTACATCAGTCGTTACAGTCTTTGTCATATCATTTCCAATACTCTCTGTAACTTTCGCTGCCTGAACAGCTTCCCCGATGCGTTCCTGCGTCGTAACTGCTGCAAGCACCATAGACTCTGTTGTCATTACCGGTGCCGGAGCTTCCGCAAGTACCTCTGTTACCTTCTCATTTGTTGTGCTATTGGCTTTGTAATCTTCCAATAATGTTGGTGCGTATAAACATACCGCTAAAATCATCACAAATCCTATCATTAGCTTGTCGATGTTTAACCTCATCTAATCACTCCTTTTCCAAAACCGTTTGTTCGCAACAAACTTCCCCTATTTAACATCATGTTTGTTAACTTGTCAATACATTTTTGAAATTTTTTAGAAATATTTGAAACATTTTTGTAACATTTTTCGATGTTTTGTCACAATTAACCACATATCCTGCATAATTTACATATTTTAGAACAGCATCCGAATGGATTCGACATCCAATCATCGACAAAAAGGCACAAAAAAATCTCATGCCTTATCTGGCATGAGATTGCATATTGCATCGATTCTATATAGAATTTCAGACATAAAAAAATAGCGGAAGGGGGATTT
Organism: Lachnospiraceae bacterium UBA4711; assembly: GCA_002404515.1. Classification (GTDB taxonomy): domain Bacteria; phylum Bacillota; class Clostridia; order Lachnospirales; family Lachnospiraceae; genus Coprococcus_C. The sequence continues at coordinate 18,425 of DHJV01000103.1, forward strand.
GAACCCTCGACACCACGGGTATGAACCGTGTGCTCTAGCCAACTGAGCTATTCCGCCATAAAAATGGGACCTATAGGGCTCGAACCTATGACCCTCTGCTTGTAAGGCAGATGCTCT
>DHJV01000103.1:18621-19170 GCA_002404515.1 Lachnospiraceae bacterium UBA4711
TATTTTACATATCTTGTTCCCATTTGTCAAGCATTTTCTTGAAATTTTTAACAGATTTTTTTCAGGTGCTCTGAACCCCGTATATTTACGTAGTTTTTAAATACATCCGATCGAGCGCAAAATAAAGATCCACAAGGTAAGTGTCACGGAGGACAGCAATGTCGTGAGCACAATGACGTTGGAAGTCAGGATATCATCATTGTCCATATTCTTCGCCATGACATAACAGCTCACCGTCGTCGGGGATGCCAGCATAATCAGAATCGCTACCATCTCACTCGGTGCAAATCCAAGCTTATATGCAAATGGTAAAAACACGAGCGGCAACCCGACCAGTTTAATAAAGATTGCTCCAAGTGCAGGTTTCAATCTGGCAATCGCCTGTTTCGTGTCAAACCCCGCCCCCACCGCAAGCAAGGCAATTGGTGTGGCAGTCTGTGCAATATAATTGAGCGTCCGCGCCGGTATCGTCGGAATTGGCAATCGCACCAGTGATGCGATGAGTCCCAGAACAATTCCTATAATAATCGGATTTTTCGCAATATTGAT
>DHJV01000049.1:0-130 GCA_002404515.1 Lachnospiraceae bacterium UBA4711
AATCGGATTATATTCCTTGTATCTGCTGGGGCAGAAATGCCAGATTCGCTGGAAAACTTGCTGTGGGAGAGCATGTGGCAATCTGGGGGCGCATCCAGAGCCGGGAATATCAGAAAAAAGTTGGAAATGA
>DHJV01000049.1:170-16889 GCA_002404515.1 Lachnospiraceae bacterium UBA4711
AAAATGATGAGATAGTAAATAAGGTCGCATACGAGGTGTCAGTCAGCAAGATGGAATGTTTGGAATAATGATTGACAGACCTGTATAACGATGATATACTATCCTTGATTTTGATTGAGTAGAGGTGCGGAATTCAAGAGTACTTTGCGGGATGACTTAGAGCAGTGGATCGCATGGAAAAGGGGAAACCGCCGAAGGACGACAGATGTCTAAGCACTGAAATCCTGGTTGTGCAGTGAAGAATTGTATGACTGTCATTTGTGAGCATGCAGATGGAGCGCTACCGGAATTGAGACATTTCAAGCTGGCACTTTATCAAAGTGCCAGCTTTATTTATGATTTAGTGAGATCTAAATAAATTAGGAGGAAGAGAAAGATGTCAATTTTTACAGGTTCAGCAGTTGCGATTGTTACACCATTTAAGAAAGATGGTTCGGTGGATTATGATAAGTTCCGTGATGTGATCGAGTACCAGATTGCAGGAGGAACGGACTGTATCGTTGTATGTGGAACAACAGGTGAGTCCTCAACATTATCCCATGAGGAGCACCTTGAATGTATCCGGTTCTGTGCCGAGGTTGTCAACAAGCGAATCCCGGTTGTTGCAGGTACAGGTTCGAATTGTACGGAGACAGCAATCTATTTGTCACAGGAAGCAGAAAAGTACGGTGTGGATGGCCTGCTTGTTGTAACACCATATTATAACAAGGCAACACAGAAAGGTCTGATCGCACATTATACAGCGGTTGCAAACAGCGTGACACTTCCAATCATCATGTACAACGTACCAAGCAGAACCGGTACGAATATCCAGCCGGAGACAGCCGTATATCTGGCAAAGAATGTGAAGAATATCGTAGCAATCAAGGAAGCAACCGGAAATCTGTCACAGGTTGCGCGTTTGGTAAGCCTGGCAGATGGATGCATTGATGTATATTCCGGAAATGATGATCAGGTTATGCCGATTCTGTCCCTCGGTGGAAAGGGTGTTATCTCTGTGCTTGCAAATGTGGCTCCAAAGCAGACACATGACATGGTACAGAAGTACTTAAAAGGCGATGTTGTTGGTGCAAGAGAGATTCAGATCAAGGCAATTCCACTTTGTGAAGCACTGTTCTGTGAGGTGAATCCAATTCCTGTCAAGAAGGCAGTGGAACTGATGGGACTTTGCGAGGGCAACCTTCGTATGCCACTGACAGAGCTTGAGCCAGAGCATACAGAGCAGTTGAAGAAGGCAATGACAGAGTTTGGAGTAAAAATCCAGTAATACAGATAGACAGACCGGGAGGAAGAACAAATGATTCGTGTTATTATGCATGGCTGTAACGGTAAGATGGGGCAGGTTATCACAGGACTTTGCAAAGAAGATCCGGATGTGGAGATCGTTGCAGGAATCGATGTCGTAGATAATAGAGAAAACGGATATCCGGTATTCACCGATATCAATTCATGTGATGTCAAGGCAGACGTCATCATTGATTTTGCAGCAGCTGTTGCTGTTGATAATCTGCTTGACTATGCGGTAGCAAAGCAGGTTCCGGTTGTACTTTGTACGACCGGACTTTCCCCAGAGCAGCTCAATAAGGTATCCCTTTGCTCTGAGAAGGTGGCAATCCTGAAGTCGGCAAACATGAGCCTTGGTATCAATACATTGATGAAGCTTCTGAAGGATGCAGCAAATGTATTTGCACCAGCCGGTTATGATATTGAGATTGTGGAGAAACATCATAACCAGAAAGTGGATGCACCATCAGGAACGGCACTTGCACTGGCAGATGCAATCAATGACGCCAGAGACAATGTTTACGAGTATGTTTATGATCGTTCCCAGGTAAGAAAGAAGCGTGACAAGAAGGAACTTGGTATCTCTGCGGTACGTGGCGGAACGATTGTTGGTGAACACGAAGTGATTTTTGCAGGTGTGGACGAAGTGATTGAGTTTAAGCATACAGCTTATTCGAAGTCTGTATTTGCCAAGGGCGCAGTGGAAGCAGCAAAGTTTCTGGCAGGAAAGCCGGCAGGATTTTACGATATGGCAGATGTGATTGGATAAGCGAGGAGCGGTTATGTATCAGGATGAAATTATTTTGTGCAGTGCTTCGAAATACACGCAGAAGTATTATTTGAATGAAGATTTTGACAATCTGCCAACCGAGGTGAAAAAAGAACTTCGGATTCTGTGCACATTGTTCACAGAGGATGTCGGCGGAATCATCATGCTCGTGTTTGACAGTATGGGAAATCTGAATATTGTCACAGATGCGGCAGAGGAGGATATCCTGTACGACGAGATTGGCTGTGGTTTAAAAATCAAGCAGATCAGAAAGGAAAAAAAGGAATTGTTTGAGCAGCTTGAGCTGTATTTTCAGACATTTTTCCTTAATTAAAGGGAAACGTATATGTTATTTGCAGTAGACGTTGGAAATACAAATATTACAGTAGGACTGTTTGAAGGTAAAAAGCTGATCAAGACATTTCGTATCACAACCGGGACAGCACGCACCTCCGATGAGTATGGCGTGTATTTTGTCGATTGGCTGCGCGTGCGGGATATCCGGGTCTCTGAGATTGATGCGGTTATTATCGCGTCCGTTGTTCCGAAGGTGATGCACTCTCTGACGAGTGGTATTATCAAATATCTGAATATTCAGCCGATTATTGTTGCACCGGGCATCAAGACCGGAATCAACATTGCGATTCCGGAACCAAAGACACTGGGCGCCGATCGCCTGGTCGATGCAGTGGCCGCGTATGAGCTGTATGGCGGTCCGGTGATCGTTGTGGATTTTGGAACTGCAACGACACATGATCTGGTGTTAGAGGGTGGCGTGTTCCATTCGGGTGCGACATCGCCGGGAATCAGACTTGCGGCAGCAGCACTCTGGTCTGGAACTGCAAAGCTTCCGGAAATTGAGATCAAGAGACCGGATACGATCTTGGCAAAGGATACCGTCAGCAGTATGCAGGCAGGTGTATTCTATGGTTATGTCGGTCAGACCGAATATATTATCCGCAGGATCAAGGAAGAGTCCGGGCTGGATAACATCAAGGTTGTGGCAACCGGAGGACTGGGTAAGCTGATTTCAGAGAATACCGATTGTATTGACTATTATGATGCAGACCTGACACTCAAAGGCCTGCAGTTGATCTACGAGAAACAATAAAGGACGAAACGATGGATTTTTCTGGTAAAATTGCATTGGCACCAATGGCAGGTATCTGTGACCTGCCATTTCGTCTCTTATGCAAAGAGATGGGCTGTGATATCGTATACACGGAGATGGTGAGTGCCAAGGGCATGTATTATAACAATAAAAATACGGGACCGCTGCTTATGACGAAGCCGGAGGAATCACCGATCGGCGTGCAGATCTTTGGCAGTGAGCCGGCGCTTATGGCATCGCAGGCAAAAAGACTGGAGGATAAAGGCTTTTCTTTTATTGATGTCAACATGGGATGCCCGGTACCGAAGATCGTCAACAACGGCGAAGGTTCTGCACTGATGAAGCAGCCGGAGCTGATCGGAGATATCGTGGATGCACTGGTGCGTGCGGTTTCCCTTCCGGTCACGATCAAGATCCGGGCAGGCTTTGATGCAGAGCATATCAATGCGCCGGAGGTGGCAAGGATTGCGGAACAGGCGGGCGTTTCTGCAATCGCGGTGCATGGCAGAACGAGAGAACAGTATTATCACGGACAGGCGGACTGGGACGTGATCCGGCAGGTCAAAGAAGCAGTCTCTGTGCCGGTGATCGGCAACGGGGATGTCACCTGTGCGGAGGATGTGCTTGCGATGCGTACACAGACGGGATGTGACAGTGTGATGATCGGAAGAGCGGCAAAAGGAAATCCCTGGATTTTTCAGGATATCAGTCATTTTCTGAAAACCGGTGAACATCTGGAAAAACCAGGTGTGGAGGAGCGGAAAGCGATGATGCTTCGACATGCATCCCTGATGGTCGAATACAAAGGGGAATTTACCGGGATCCACGAGATGCGCAAGCATGTAGCGTGGTACACACAGGGGATGCCGGATTCGGCGAAGCTGCGCGCAAAGATCAATATGGTGGAAACCTATGATGCGCTTGCAGCTATGGTGCAGGCACTGTAAGCTTTTTGGAAATCGGAATGGAAGTATAAGCGGTGTGATACTGCTCGTTTGTCATGGAGACGATGTAATTTCTGGCGTATGCCTTACAGATGCCATGACTGGCGAGGGTGTCCGCCGCTTTGTTGTATGCGATGGCAGCGGAAATCTCGTCCGCGTAGGTGCCGACGATGAGATCACCGTTTACGTGGATTTTTGTCTGGTAGATGGTCTGCCCGGAGGCGGATTCCTGCTTCTGTACACCGGCATACCGGTTGATGATTTCAATGTTGGAATAACGGAAATCAAGGGGATCGCCGTTTGTCATGCGGTAGTCCCTGCCATAGACGGAAAATGGCCGGATGCCATAGCGTGACAGGATACTGTACTGGCTGCCGTAGTCGCTGACAAAGAGATAACCACCTTTTTTCTGAATCTTCTTGGAGGCAAAAAAGAAAAGGTCGTCACGGTCAAATTTCAAAGTATCCGTGGCAGACAGATAATATTCAAAATATTTTTTCCGCAGATAGATGGGGGTCTTAAAATAGATCCCGTTGTCTCGGAAGTTGATGAGACATACGAATTTGTCATGGGAAAGGCAGGAGAACAGGCTGTATTCTGACAGGGTGATCTCCGCGTGATCCAGGATCAGCCGTGCTTCTTTGTAGGTGCGCGAGGCAAGTTCCTCTGTGGCAAAGCTGCCAAGGCTGATGTGTTTTTTCAGATAGGTAATGGAAGCACGGTAATAGATGCTGCCATCTTTTTTAATTGCTGTATAAATGCCGGGTAAAGCTGCCATAATCTGAATGAGGGAGAATCCTTTCCGTGATATTATGTGCCATAAAAATACAAAATCTGCACATAAAATCAGTATAACGACTGCGCGGGGAAAAGTCCAGTCTGCCAATCGAAAAAAGTCGTGAAAAAGTCGCGAAATTACTTGACCGGATGGCATTCTTGAATTATAATCATGGAAGTGTAAATGTAACCTTTTTGTAACAATTTTATCATAAATTCCAAATCGGAATTGCATGAGGAGAATAGGAACAATATGGACGCAGGTAAAATCGCAACGATCGAATTGAATATGGATTCCGCAGAGAAGAAAGACAAGAAACAGAGAGAACCGGGGAAACTGAGGAGTTTCCTGCAGGAGTACGGAAAGTATGCAGGTGCCGGAGCCGTTGCACTTGCATTGGTCATTGTCTGTGCAGTCTCACTGGCAGACCGGATTGCAAACCGGGAGGCTGCAACCGGTGTTATGATGACCGTTGCAGATCTGACGAAAGATAAAGAACCATTTTCAGGAGATCTGTTTGCAAGTACTGCAATCAGCTACAATGATATGGTGAACGTAAACTATGAGACAGACCAGCTTGCACAGTTGGAGCGTGCAGAACAGCAGATTGATGAGATTCTGACTGCACGCAGACAGGATAAACGGGATCAGGCGGCATTAGAAGCATTGACCGCCGTGCATAGCGGACCGGGTGAGATCGGTGAGTACGATCCGAATGCCGTTGTTGTGGCATCGGCAGAAACCGATAATACAACGACTACAACGACAACTGCTTCTACACCGACGTATGTACCGGCTGACGCGAACGGAAAGTATCAGTATCTGGGCGAATACCTGCTGACTGCATACTGTCCATGCCCTATCTGTTGTGGAAAGTGGAGTAACATGGAGAATCCGATCACAGCAAGCGGAGCACGTGCGACGGCCGGATGGACGATTGCCGCACCGAAGAACTTTGCATTTGGAACAAAAATCATGATTGATGGACAGATCTATGAAGTGCAGGATCGTGGTGGTGCGATCACAGGAAATCATTTCGATGTGTTCTGCAACACACATCAGGAAGCTTTGAACTTTAACATGAGAACAACCTCTGCCTATCTGGTAGTTGAATAAAAGGAGAAAAAGATGGAACTGGTTTACAGAAGTACAAGAAATGCACAGGAGACAGCGACCGCTTCTATGGCGATTTTGAAAGGACTTGCAAACGAGGGCGGCTTGTTTGTACCGGATACAATTCCGGCTTTTGACAAGAGCTTAGAAGAACTTTCCAAGATGGATTACCGCGAGGTTGCATATCAGGTTATGAAGCTCATGCTGACAGACTTCACAGAAGAAGAGCTTCGTCACTGTATCAACAGTGCATATGATTCGAAATTTGATACAAAGGAGATTGCACCACTCGTACATAAAGCGGGTGCATATTATCTGGAACTGTTCCACGGTGCAACAATTGCGTTTAAGGATATGGCACTTTCTATTCTTCCGTATCTGCTGACAACCTCAGCAAAGAAGAATAATGTAAAAAATGAGATCGTCATTCTGACTGCGACTTCCGGTGATACAGGTAAGGCTGCACTTGCAGGATTTGCAGATGTGCCGGGCACGAAGATCATCGTATTCTATCCAAAGCATGGTGTAAGCCCGATTCAGGAAAAGCAGATGGTAACCCAGAAGGGGGATAATACATGTGTCATCGGTATCACAGGTAATTTCGATGACGCGCAGACAGGCGTGAAGAAGATGTTCTCTGATAAGGAGCTGAACGAGTATCTGGCATCTAAGGGATATCAGTTTTCTTCTGCAAACTCTATCAACATCGGACGCCTCGTACCACAGATGGTATATTATGTATATGCATACACAAGACTTGTTGCAAATGGTGAGATCAAGGCTGGAGACAAGATCAATGTTGTTGTTCCAACCGGAAACTTCGGAAATATCTTAGCTGCTTTCTATGCAAAGCAGATGGGACTTCCAATCAACAAGTTCATCTGTGCATCGAATGAAAACAAGGTTCTGTACGATTTCTTCCGCACAGGTACATACGATAGAAAGAGAGAGTTCATCCTGACAACTTCTCCTTCTATGGATATTCTGATTTCCAGCAATCTGGAGCGGCTGATCTATCGTATTGCAGGCAATGATGCAGAGAAGAATAAGGCTTTGATGCAGGCATTAAATGGTGAGGGTGAATACACGATCACAGATGATATGAAGAAGCAGCTGGCAGATTTCTACGGAAATTATGCATCTGAGGCAGAGACAGCCGCTACGATCAAGCGTGTGTATGAGTCTGATCAGTATATTATGGATACTCATACAGCGGTAGCAGCAGCTGTATACGATAAGTATGTGAAGGAGACCGGCGATACAACTCCAACTGTGATCGCAAGTACGGCAAGTCCATACAAGTTTACGAGAAGCGTTATGAACGCGATTGACAGCGCATATGACAAGCAGACTGATTTCGAGCTTGTAGATGAGCTGAACAAGCTTTCCGGCGTGAAAGTGCCACAGGCAATCGAGGATATCCGTCAGGCAGAGGTTCGTCACAATATCGTCTGCGACAAGGAGGATATGCTTGCAGAAGTAAAGAAGTTCCTGAATATTTAATAACATAGATGCGTAGAAGATACGCGCGGCAGTTCATTCGCACCATCCTGCCGTAAAACAAAACTAGGGCAAGCCATAAATGACAGAATTTATGTTGCGGGTGCTTTGTGCGCCCGCATTTTTGCTATGGTGACGAGGAAAATGCACGGCATTTATGCGGTGCATTTGACGACCACTAATCAGAGCAAGATGCGCAGAGCGCATCTTGTCTCTATGGAAAGGAGTTTTCGTATGTATACATTAAAGACAAATGCAAGTTTTGACAGTGCACATTTCCTCGCAGGCTATGAGGGGAAATGCTCAAACATTCATGGACACCACTGGACAGTGGAAATCGAGGTAGGCAGCAACAGCTTGGAAATGGGTGGTAATCACCGAGGCATGATCGTGGATTTCTCGAAGCTAAAAACAGATCTGAAAAATATCGCGGATGCGCTTGATCATTGCCTGATTGTAGAGATCGGGAGCCTGAAGCGCAGAACACTGGACGTGCTTGAAGAAGAACATTTTAAGGTTGTGGAAGTGATGTTCCGTCCAACCGCGGAGAATTTCGCAAAGTTTTTCTATGATGAGATGAAGGGAAAAGGCTATCACGTTTTAAAGGCAACGGTGTACGAGACACCAAATAACTGTGCCGCATATATGGAGTAATATGGGAAAATATAAGGTAGTAGAGAAGTTTGTCAGTATCAATGGCGAGGCGACCCATGCCGGGGAACTTGCATGTTTTATCCGGTTTGCCGGATGCAATCTTGCCTGTGGATACTGTGATACGAAATGGGCAAATGAGCCACAGGTGCCATACGAAAGCATGCGCGCAGAAGAAATCTATGCGTATATCAAATCCTGTGGTGTGAGAAATGTGACACTGACCGGAGGGGAACCGTTAATTCAGCCAGAGATTGAATCGTTGATCGCGCTTCTGGCAGCAGATAAAGAACTGCGTGTAGAGATCGAGACGAATGGAAGTGTGGATATCGCCGGATATAATGCACGTCCGGAAAATGTCTGTATGACGCTTGACTATAAGCTTCCAGACAGTGGAATGGAGCAGTTTATGCGCACAGAGAATTACGCATGGTTAAAACCGCAGGATGCAGTGAAATTCGTTGTTTCGTCGACAAGAGATCTGGAAACGGCGAAGAAGATCATTGAGACATATGACCTGTGTGCGAAGGCAACCGTCTATTTGAGTTCCGCATTTTCAGCGATCACACCAGCACAGATTGTAGAGTACATGATACAGGAAAACATGAAGGATGTCCGGTTACAGCTACAGATGCACAAATACATCTGGAATCCGGAGAAAAAAGGAGTATAAGATGGCAATCGATAAAGAAGCAATCAAAGAACATATCCGCGGGATTTTAGCTGCCCTTGGCGATGATCCTGATCGTGAGGGATTAAAGGAAACACCCGACCGGGTTGCCCGCATGTATGAGGAAGTATTTGAAGGAATGAACTACACGAACGACGAGATTGCAGAGATGTTCAACAAATCGTTCGAGCGTCCGGGCAAGGACACGAGCGACATGGTATTAGTGAAAGATATTGAGGTGTTCAGCTATTGCGAGCACCATATGGCACTGATGTATGATATGCACGTGTCAGTCGCTTATATTCCAAAGGGAAAAGTGCTTGGACTTAGCAAGATCGCCAGAATTGCAGATATGGTCGCAAAACGCTTACAGCTGCAGGAAAGAATCGGTACTGATATCGCATATATTATGAGTAAGGTGACCGGAAGTGAGGATGTGGCAGTTGTGATCGAGGGAAGTCATAGCTGTATGACAGCCAGAGGCATCCGCAACGCCAGTGCAAAGACATTTACGACGACATTTACCGGTGAGTTCGAGAAGAACGAGACATTACAGAACAAGCTGATGATGTTACTGAAATAAAAGCTAAAAGTAGAAGAAAACAGAGGATAAGAAGGAGTGATTATTATGCAGCATAAGAAGAACAAAGAAGCAGCCGTTGTTGTATTTAGTGGAGGACAGGACAGCACGACTTGTCTGCTGTATGCGAAGAAACATTATAAGAAGGTTTACGCCGTATCGTTTGATTATCATCAGAGACATGTGGCAGAGCTGGATGCGGCAAAGGAGATCTGTGAGAAGCTTGACGTGGAGCAGACAATCATGGATATGACACTGCTAAATCAGCTTGCACCGAATTCCCTGACCAGAGATGATATGCAGGTAGACAGTGATGCACCCGAAGAGGGCACACCAAATACATTTGTCGATGGAAGAAATATGTTGTTTTTGACGTTTGCAGCCGTATTTGCAAAGCAAAAGGGCGTCACGGATATCCTGACCGGCGTATCCCAGAGTGATTTCTCCGGCTACCCGGATTGCAGAGATGAGTTTATCAAGTCCTTAAATGTATCGCTGAATCTGGCAATGGATTATGAGTTTGACATTATCACACCGCTTATGTGGATTGATAAGGAAGAAACATGGGAGCTTGCTGATAAGCTTGGCGGATTCGATCTGGTTCGCAATATGACATTAACATGTTATAATGGAATCAAGGGCGATGGCTGTGGCAACTGCCCGGCATGTAAGCTTCGTAAAAAGGGCTTGGATGCTTATCTTGCAAGACGACATACTAAATAGATAATGGAGGGAAGCCATGAAACGCTTATTATTTATTATCAATCCGAAAGCCGGCAGAACGGCAATAAGAAATGATTTGTTTGAGATTATCATGGTATTTTCACAGGCTGGATACGAGGTCGTGACTTATCCGACACAGGGACCGGAGGACGCAGAACGCAAGGTACGTGTGGACGGTGAGGATTATGACCTGATCGTGTGTGCAGGCGGTGACGGAACGCTCGATAACACGGTCTGCGGGTATTCCAAGATGGGTCAAAAGAAGGTGCCGCTTGGCTATATCCCAGTTGGAACGACAAACGATTTTGCACGAAGCCTTCGTATCTCAAGAAAACCAATTGAGGCGGCAAATCAGATCGTAAATGGAAAATGTACCAAGGTTGATGTCGGACAGTTCGCGGACAAGTCGTTCATCTATATTGCGGCATTTGGAATCTTTACCGATGTGTCCTATAACACGAACCAGTCCCTGAAAAAAGCAATCGGACATTCGGCATATATTATTGAAGGAATTAAAAATATCGGAAATTACAAAGGCTTTAATCTGACGGCACAGTTTGACGACAAGACCATCACAGGAAAATATCTGTACGGCATGGTGACAAACACCCTTTCGGTCGGTGGATTCAAGCTGCGGGGCGCCAAGCATGTCGTGTTAGATGATGGAAAGTTTGACTGTCTGTTTATCAAGATGCCATCGACACCGGCAGAGATGCAGCAGATCATCCGTGGTCTTCTGCAAAATGAAGTCGAGGGAAACGAGATGTTCTTCGAGTGTAAGGCGTCCCGTGTCATCGTAGATGGCGAACAGGAGATCGCATGGACGCTTGACGGGGAGTTCGGCGGGAGTCTGAAACATGTGGAGATCCAGAACCAGCAGCAGGCACTCGATATTATGCTGCCACAGATCAACATTGAGGAGATGGCACACCAGCCGAGTGATGAGGATGAGTCAGAAGACACGGCAGATAGGGTACGTGACGAAGAAACAGCGTACACGGAAGATGATGTGGATCTCGAAGATCTGTACAGCCGTTATGCATGGCATTATTCAGAGAAATCCGAACAGACAGAGCCGGATAAAAGCAAGTGAGAATTTCTTTGTTATGCCAATTCTTTACAAGTAAGGGAAAAAAGAATATAATGAGAATAATGCACACGTGCATAAAACGATGAAGATAAAATTTAGACAGCTAAATTGAAAGGGGAAAATAATGGGAAAGTATTTCGGAACAGACGGATTCCGCGGTGAGGCAAACGTAGACCTGACAGTGGAACATGCGTACAAGGTCGGAAGATATCTCGGATATTATTTTGGTAAGGAGAAGCAGGGGGATGACCGGGCACGGATCGTCATTGGAAAAGATACCAGACGTTCGAGCTATATGTTTGAATATTCCTTAGTTGCCGGACTGACAGCAAGTGGCGCAGATGTGTATCTGATGCATGTTACACCGACACCGAGTGTGTCTTATATCGTGCGTGCCGATGAGTTTGACTGTGGAATTATGATCTCCGCGAGCCATAACCCATTTTATGATAACGGAATTAAAATCATCAACAGCCATGGTGCAAAGATGGATGCAGCAGTCGAAAAGCTGATTGAGGATTATATCGATGGACTGGTACCGGAGATTCCATTTGCAACGAAGGAAAAGATTGGGCGGACGACGGATTATTCGATGGGTAGAAACCGTTACATCGGTTATCTGATGACACTCCCAACACGTGCATTCAAGAACCTGCGTGTCGGACTGGACTGTGCAAACGGTGCATCTTCGACGGTTGCGAAGGCAGTGTTTGATGCCCTTGGAGCAAAGACCTATGTCATCAATAACACACCGGATGGTACGAATATCAATACGAACTGTGGTTCCACTCATATCGAGGGACTGCAGAAATTCGTTGTAGAGAATAATTTAGATGCAGGATTTGCTTATGATGGCGATGCAGACCGTTGTCTGGCTGTCGATGAGAAGGGAAATCTGGTGGATGGCGATGCGATCATCTACATCTGCGGAAAGTATCTGCGTGACCGTGGCAGACTGAACAATAACAAAGTCGTGACGACAGTTATGTCAAACCTTGGTCTGTACAAGGCATTAGATGCAGAGGGAATCGGCTATGAGAAGACCGCGGTCGGAGACAAATATGTCTACGAGTGTATGATGGAGAACGGTTATATCCTCGGCGGTGAACAGAGTGGACATATCATTTTCTCGAAGAATGCAAGAACCGGTGATGGTGTTCTGACATCCCTGAAGATCATGGAGGCAATGGTAGAAGAGAAGATGCCGCTTTCTGAACTGACACGCGGACTGACGATCTACCCACAGCTTCTGGTCAATGTCAAGGTTACAAGCAAGAAAGACGTTATGGAAGATGCAGATGTACTTGCTGCCGCAAAGAAGGTGGAGGAAGCACTCGGCGATGATGGACGAATCCTGCTTCGGCAGAGTGGTACAGAACCGCTGATCCGTGTGATGGTGGAAGCCAAGACCGATGCGATCTGTAAAGAACATGTAGATGCGGTAGTCGATGTTATCCGAAGCAAAGGATACGAAGTACAGTAAGGTTATAGAATGAATAATACCAGAAAACTTGAGACTTCACTTGTATTTTTTCTCAAGGCGATTTTGAATTTGATATTGTTCTTTGTTTTGTACGGAATTTATGCGAGATCAAACTGGCAGTTGTGGAATCTGTCGAGAACATCCGGTATCACGATCGCAGCGTATGTGGTGATGCATTATATGTTTTCGACGATCTATGGACATTATGACATAGGAAAACGAAAGAGTAAGCCGATCGTGTTGTCATTGTTTTTGAATCAGGTATTTACGGATGTGATCTCTGTGATCGTTCTGTCGATCATGAACACAAACCAGATGAAAAACCAGAGCTTCAAGCTGGAACAGCCATATCTGCTTTTGCCAATCATAGTAATCCAGTTTGTAACGATCCTGATTTTCGTATATGGCGGCAATCATTTGTATTTTAAGATTTACCAGCCGGAGGACTGTATTATCATTACTTCTTCCCAGCAGAGCTTAAACGAGATCGTGCGTGGTGTCTTAAAATATAAGCTGCAATACAAGATAAATAAGGTGGCGGACTATCGGGATGCGAACCTTAAGCAATACATTCTGGAGCATGATACGGTTTTTATCTATGATGTTCCGGTGCAGGATCGGACACAGATTCTGGAGTACTGTTATCAGAACATGAAGAATGTATATTTCAACCCGGATATGCATGATGTGATTGAGAAGAGTGCAAAGCATTTTATCTTAGATGACGTATCGGTATATTGTAATTATTCCAAGGGACTGACCCTGGAGCAGCGGTTTATTAAGCGGGCGATGGATATTATAATCTCTGTGATTGCGTTGATCCTTACATCACCAATCATGCTGGTCGTCATCGTCATGATCAAGCTTGATGACCATGGCAGCCTTATTTTCAAGCAGAACCGTGCGACGCGGGACGGAAAGATCTTCTCCGTGTACAAGTTCCGCACGATGCGGGAGAATGTGGAGAATTATTCAGTGGTGGAAGATGATGAGCGTGTGACACGTGTCGGAAAGTTCCTGCGGAAATACCGTCTGGACGAGATTCCACAGTTTTTCAATGTGTTGAAGGGCGATATGAGTGTCGTTGGACCAAGACCGGAGATGCTGGCAAATGTATTTAACTATACATCGGTTTTGCCGGAGTTCGAGTACCGCCTGCGTGTAAAAGCGGGTATTACCGGACATGCACAGATCGCCGGAAAATATAACACTTCACCGAAGGATAAGCTGATCTTAGATCTGACGTATATTGAAGAGTACAGCTTCTGGCTGGATATCAAGCTGTTGTTCCAGACGTTAATCGTTCTGTTCAAAAAGGACAGTACAGAAGCGTTCCACAGAGGGGAAGAGCTGGTATTTGAAGAGTATGAGCCGCCGGAGCAGGTGAAAGCGCCGGAAACTTCTGTGGAAGAACAGAAATAAACAAAAAGAAAGAACTGTTCATAAAAATTTATGAACAGTTCCTTCTTTTTTATATAATGGAATCGGAATGCTTACAAATTCTGTGCGTATTCCTCAAATATGTAATCGTACATGGATGGCAGACCAACGAACTCGCAGCCATAGCGGTAACCGGCGTTGCCAATTGGTGTTACATACAGAATCTTCACGACGGATAAGATTACTTCTTCCCGGTTCTCAAATTCGATCGTTGCATTGAAATAATAATCGACCGGAAGCTTGGACAGGGACATAAATCCGATACCTGCTTTGGAGATATCAAACACCTCGATTTCGGCATCGAGATTTTCAATTTTCACACCGTCCTGCTTAAATAAATTAGAAACTTCCAACTTGAGTTTGATCGGAAGTCTGACATTCTTTCTTTTTTCCTGCATACTAACCCTCCAGCTCGGAATTTTTATTAGATTGGCACTATTATATCAAAAAAACAAGTGAAACGCTATATAAATTCACGAAAACTCGAAAAAAACACATAAACTGTTTGATACTTTAAGTTATCTAGGTTATAATAAGCAAGGTTTGAAAAAAATATCAAAAAAAGAAGCGATATGCGGATAATAAGAATATAATGAGAGGAACGTGCGATATGAGTGATGTAATGGAACACTATCAGGATGATGGTCTGCACGAAGAATGTGGAGTCTTCGGTATGTATGACTTTGATGGACACGATGTGGCTAGAACGATTTATTACGGATTGTTCGCTTTGCAGCACAGAGGACAGGAAAGCTGTGGTATTGCGGTATCCGATACCGAAGGACCAAAGGGCAAGGTGCTGTCTTCCAAAGGTATGGGACTTGTGAATGAGGTATTCACACAGGAAGACTTAGATAAGCTCAAAGGAAACATCGGTGTTGGACATGTACGGTATTCAACCGCAGGGGCAAGTACCAGAGAAAATGCACAGCCGCTTGTACTGAATTATATCAAAGGTACACTTGGACTGGCGCATAATGGAAATCTTGTCAATGCACCGGAACTTCGAAGAGAACTGGCGCATGATGGCGCAATCTTCCAGACGACGATTGACTCTGAGGTTATTGCTTATCATATCGCAAGGGAGCGGGTTAAAACCTCTTCGGCGGAGGAAGCGGTTCAGAATGCGATGAAGAAGCTGGTTGGATCGTATTCTCTGATCGTCATGAGTCCGAGAAAACTGATTGGCGCCCGTGATCCGTATGGATTCCGCCCACTCTGTATCGGTAAACGTGACAATGCATATGTGCTTGCGTCCGAAAGCTGTGCACTTGATACGATCGGGGCAGAATTTATCCGCGATGTGGAGCCGGGCGAGATGGTTGTCATTTCGCCGGAAAAGGGCATTGAAAGTCACAAAGATCTGTGTCAGAAAGAGCACGGCAGATGTGTATTTGAATATATTTATTTTGCAAGACCGGACAGTGTGATCGATGGGATGAGCGTATATCAGTCACGTATCATTGCCGGAAGATGTCTTGCAAAGGATAGTCCGGTGGATGCAGATTTAGTCGTAGGCGTACCGGAGTCCGGAAACGCGGCGGCACTTGGGTATTCACTCGAATCCGGTATTCCATACGGAACCGCATTTGTGAAAAATGGCTATGTCGGACGAACCTTTATCAAGCCGAAGCAGAGCCAGCGGGAATCCAGCGTGCGCGTGAAATTAAATGTGTTAAAGGATGCAGTCGCAGGAAAACGTGTTATTATGATCGATGATTCCATCGTGCGCGGAACGACGAGTGACCGGATCGTCAGCATGCTGAAGGAAGCCGGTGCGAAGGAAGTACATGTGCGCATTTCTTCCCCACCATTCCTGTATCCATGTTATTTCGGAACGGATGTACCGGACAGTGACCAGTTAATCGCATATAACCGGACAATCGAGGAGATCCGTCAGATTATCGGCGCGGACACACTTGGATATCTGAAACTGGAGCGGCTGCCGGAACTGACCGGAGGCAGACAGTTCTGTCAGGGCTGTTTCACAGGAAAATGGCCAATTGATCCGCCCAAAGAAGATATTCGTGGCGAATATGACGCATAAGGTGTATAATAGAAGAACATATGAGGAAAATATATAAATTTGGAGGTTTTTATGAGCAGAGATAAGTATGTAAGCCCACTTTCAGAGAGATACGCAAGCAAGGAGATGCAGTACATTTTTTCTCCGGACATGAAGTTCAAGACATGGAGAAAATTATGGATCGCACTTGCTGAGACAGAGAAGGAACTTGGATTAAAGGATGCCGATGGCAATCCACGTATCACAGACGAGCAGATCGAAGAACTGAAAAGCCATGTAGATGATATCAACTATGATGTCGCCAGAGAGCGTGAGAAGCTTGTACGTCATGACGTTATGAGTCATGTGTATGCATATGGACAGCAGTGCCCGAAGGCAGCAGGCATCATCCATCTGGGTGCGACAAGCTGTTATGTCGGTGATAACACAGATGTGATCATCATGACAGAGGCAATGAAGCTTGTTCGCACAAAGCTGATCAATGTTATCAATGAGCTTGCTAAGTTTGCAGATACATACAAGGATCTTCCAACACTGGCATTTACACATTTCCAGCC
>DHJV01000049.1:16940-17188 GCA_002404515.1 Lachnospiraceae bacterium UBA4711
TTCCAGCCTGCACAGCCAACAACGGTTGGTAAGCGTGCAACACTCTGGATGCAGGAGCTACTGTTGGATTTATCCGATCTTGAATATATGATCGGACAGCAGAAGCTGCTTGGATGTAAGGGAACAACTGGTACACAGGCAAGTTTCCTTGAGCTGTTTGAAGGTGACCATGAGACCGTCAAGAAGATCGATGGAAAGATCGCAGAGAAGATGGGATTTGCAGCATGCTATCCGGTTTCCGGACAGAC
>DHJV01000072.1 GCA_002404515.1 Lachnospiraceae bacterium UBA4711
GAAAGGCGGATTATAAAAATGAAGACATTGAATCAGGTAAAAGTAGGGGAGACCGTAAAGGTAACAAAAATTGCTGGTGAAGGACCTATTAAGAGAAGAATCATGGATATGGGTATCACAAAGGGCATTGAGATCTACGTGCGCAAGGTAGCTCCACTTGGAGATCCGGTTGAAATTACAGTTCGTAATTATGAGTTGTCTGTTCGTAAGGCAGATGCTGCAATTATCGAAGTAGAGTAATCACCCAATGTCAGGGAATGTAAAAAGATAAGGAGAGAAATCATGGCAATTACAATTGCACTCGCAGGTAACCCGAACTGCGGTAAAACGACATTGTTTAACGCCTTGACCGGCGCAAACCAGTATGTTGGTAACTGGCCAGGTGTTACGGTAGAAAAAAAGGAAGGTAAGTTAAAGGGACATAAAGATGTAGCCATCATGGACTTACCTGGTATTTATTCTCTTTCTCCATATACATTGGAGGAAGTTGTAGCAAGAAATTATCTGATCGGTGAACATCCGGATGCAATCATCAATATCATTGATGGTACGAACCTGGAGCGTAACCTGTATCTGTCCACACAGATCATCGAGCTTGGAATCCCGGTTGTTATGGCTGTCAACATGATGGATGTAGTCAGAAAGAGCGGCGATAAGATCGATATCAAGGCACTTTCCAACGCACTTGGTTGTGAAGTCGTTGAGATCTCCGCTTTGAAGGGCGAAGGAATCAAGGAAGCTGCTGACAAGGCAGTTGCAGCAGCAAAGGAAAAGAAAGCAGTTGCACGTGTACACAAGTTTGATGATGCAGTGGAAGCGGCTATCGATGCAGTTGAGGCAAAACTGGATGATTCCGTTGCAGAAGCACAGAAGCGTTTCTTCGCAATCAAGGTTCTGGAGAAGGATAGCAAGATTGGCGATCAGCTGAAAAATGTTCCGGATGTATCTGCTGAGATCAAGACACTGGAAGATAAGTTCGACGACGATACAGAGTCAATCGTGACAAGTGAGCGTTATGCTTACATTTCTTCTATCATTGGTAAATGCTTGAAAAAGGCAAAGTCAGGAAAGAAGCTTTCTGTATCTGATAAGATCGATAAGATCGTAACAAACCGTATTTTGGCACTTCCTATTTTTGCACTTGTCATGTTCTTAGTATATTACATTGCAATGCAGACCGTTGGTGCTGCAGCAACTGACTGGACAAACGATAACCTGTTTGGTGATGGTTTCCATTTGTTCGGCATGGAGAAAAATGACGATGGTGTTGCTTACAGTGACGATGCAGACGCTTATTCAGAGGCAATGCAGGTAATCAATGGTTTCATTTCCTATGGTGAAGAAAATGGTGTAGAAGTTGGCGATATTGCGGATGCGTTGGATGCTGAATCCGATGATTTTGATCCGGCAAATGCTGCAAAGGCTGCTGACGAACTGCTGACAGTATTTGATGCAGATACAACAGCAACATATCTTGTGGAAGATGAAGAGACACTGGCAACGGATGAGACAGAGTCTACCTATGCAGATCTGCAGAGCGCAGTTGATACATACAAGTCTTATGGTTGTGAAGAACCAGATCCGGCAGATTATGGTGTATTTATTCCTTCTATCCCGGATCTTGCAACAAAGGGACTTGAGAAAGCACATTGTGCAGAGTGGTTACAGGGATTGATCGTTGATGGTATTATCGCCGGTGTTGGTGCGGTACTTGGTTTCGTACCTCAGATGCTGGTACTGTTCATCCTCCTTGCAATTCTGGAGTACTGTGGATACCTTGCCCGTGTTGCATTCATCATGGACCGTATCTTCCGTAAGTTTGGTTTGTCTGGTAAGTCCTTTATCCCAATGCTTGTAGGTATGGGATGTGGTGTTCCAGGTATCATGGCTTCTCGTACAATTGAGAACGAGAAAGACCGTCGTATGACAATTATGACAACAACCTTTATCCCTTGTGGTGCAAAGGTTCCGTTTATCGCAATGATCGCTGGTGCTATCTTCAACGGCTCCGCAATCATTTCAACCGGTGCTTACTTCATCGGTGTTATTACAATCATCTGTTCAGGTATCATCCTGAAGAAGACAAAGATGTTTGCTGGTGATACATCTCCATTCGTTATGGAGCTTCCAGCTTACCACTGGCCAAAGGTTGGCGCAGTTCTCCGCAGCATGTGGGAGCGTGGCTGGTCCTTCATCAAGAAGGCTGGTACAATCATCCTTCTTTCTACAATCGTTGTATGGTTCACAACATACTTCGGATGGGTTGACGGAAGCTTTGGAATGCTTTCAGAGGACCAGATGGACTACAGTATCCTTGCTAAGATCGGTAATGCAATCTGCTGGATCTTCAAGCCACAGGGCTGGGGCAACTGGCAGGCAACTGTTGCAAGTGTAACCGGACTTGTAGCAAAGGAGAATATTGTTGGTACTATGGGTATCCTGTACGGTGGCGGAGACACAACCGTTTACCAGACACTGGCAAGCAAGTTTACAGAGCCAAGTGGTTTGTCATTCCTGTTGTTCAACCTTCTCTGTGCTCCATGTTTTGCAGCAATGGGTGCAATCAAGAGAGAGATGAACAGTGCAAAGTGGTTCTGGTTCGCAATCGGATATCAGTGTGGTCTTGCTTATCTTGTATCACTTGTTGTATATCAGATTGGTATGCTCATCACAGCAGGTACATTTGGTGTAGGAACGGTTGTAGCGTTCATAATTATCGCCTTCTTCCTGTATATGCTGTTCAGACCGAACAAGAATGCACAGTTTGCAAAGATTAAGACAAACTAATTCATAGTTTTTAAGAAAGATTGTATAGCACCGGAGAATATCCGGTGCTATATTAAGTATGTGGGAATTGTGTTTGCAAATCATGGAAATAATAGGTGTAGAAGTTGTCCTTAAAACAATTTCATCTACGCCATTGGTTTATATGGTTTGCAAATACAATAAATATTACCTTGCAAGGAGGTCGTGGAAATGAATTTAGGTACATTTTTAATATTATTGGTGGTTGTTGCAATTGTTGGTTTGGTAATTTGGGGCATGGTGAAAGATAAGCGTGCTGGTAAATCAACCTGTGGTGGTGATTGCAGTCACTGTGGAAGCGTCTGCCATGCACCGAAAAAGCCACAGAAATAAAGTAAACAAGCAGGGAAATCCGCAAGGAATATCCGCCAGTTAAGAATATTTATCAACAAGTGAAAAATATGAAAAAAGTAGTTGACTTTTTGGTTAGTTTACGCTAACATACAATATGTAGTTAGCGAGAACTAACTACAACGAAACATAAATTCGCGTACATGGAATTTATAATCGACTCCTTTCTCTAACAGCCCCGCGCTACTCCACATAGCGCGGGGTAAATTTTTGCGTGATAATCCCCCAAGCACATGCATCGATACAAGCTTGCTTGTAATCGTATGCATGTATTTGGGGGATAACAGACACTGAGTCGGAGCAAAGCGGAGACGAAGTGGCTGCTATCTGCAGGCGATAGCCGGCAGGATTATCTCTGGAAATAAGGACAGTACATGCATCCGCTTGCAAGCAGATTGGATGAAAAAGTCAAAATGGGAAGAAATACTCCAACTAGAAGTCAGCGGGTAGAGAGAAGGCAGCGCTTATCAGGAGCAAGTTTGGGTTGCCTAGAATCGGAAGGTAGAATATAATGAGTGCAGTGTGAAAAAGCAGATGATGTGTACAGGCGGAAAGGGGGATGGATACATGCAGCTAAGAAACGATGATGATATGGGACATCAGAGAAATTCTGGACCATATTACGGCATGCCGACGCAGAAATATGAGAATCAGGATTCATATGGAAGACAGGATGTATATACGAACCAGAATCCATATGGATATGAGGAACCATATGTAGTTCATACGGTATCACCAGTTCAACCGGTGCGTACGAAGCGGACAATCCCGATCATCACAATCCTGATTATTGTGGCGAATGTGGTTGCGGCAATTATGTGCATTGGAATCGACAACACATTTCAGCTTGCAGGAATCAATTATGAGTACATCACGGTGAATCATGAATACCGCCGTTTGATCTCGTATATGTTTATACACGCGGATTTTGAACATCTGGCAGGAAATATGGTTGCTTTGTTCCTGTTTGGTAAGCTGGTAGAAGAACGGCTTGGTTCTCTGCGGATGGCAATTATCTATTTTGGTTCCGGCATTGGTGCGGGTTTTCTTTCGATGGAGATCGCGCATAAACTGCATCCGGAGGACACGCGGTTTGCTGCGGGTGCATCCGGTGCTGTCTTTGGAATCATGTGCGCGGCTGTGTTCCTTCGTATTATGGGGCGGAAGAATGCGGAACGGAAAGATATGATAATCGCCATTGCACTTGTAATCGGATATGCAATTTATTCTGCAGGTGGCAATGTGGATATCTATGGTCATATCGGTGGCGCGATTGTCGGCGGTATTCTGGCGTTTGCACTAAATGTAAAGAAGTGGCATAATTTTACAGAAAATCAATTCTGTAAGGTCTTAGCGGTTTTAGCGACGATTGTGCTTTGCGTGATGGGCGTTGGTGAGGCACATATCGGCAAAGATCAGACGTCTCTGATGGATGAGAAGGTGACTTATATTCGCGAACAGCCAGTAGCAGATTACGAGATGAATAGCTATGGAACAAAAACCTATGGTGAAGCTTTGGATGATTACTGTACAAATACGAAATGGGAATCTTTTACTGCAGAAAGTGGAGAACAGGTCGTAGAATTCAATGGAAAAGCGTATTATAAGGGAAGTGAGAAGCAGGTGCGTATCCAGTTTTTGATTACGGGCGATTGTGAGTCTTATGAACTGACGTATTTTGCATTCGATGGCACGGCGTGCAGCTGGCAGCAGGTAGACGCATTTTTCAAGACAATATGTAAGTAATTTTATACTTGTGCAACATAGCAGATGTATATGATTGTGTAGAATTGGTAATTTCTGCACAATAAATAAACTGTATCAGTTGCACAATTGATAATGAATAATCCGGAGGATAAGACAAAATGAGTGAAATTAAGAAGATAGCAGTACTGACAAGCGGTGGAGATGCACCGGGAATGAATTCGGCTGTTCGAGCCGTTGTATTCAGCGCGAACAATCTCGGCATCGAGGTCGTTGGAGTGCTGCGCGGTTACGAGGGTCTGATCGACTGGGAGACGATACCGCTGGGGCTGGATGATGTGCGCAATATTAACAATCAGGGTGGCACGGTTCTTTTTACAAGCCGGAGTGCGCGCTTTTTAGAACAGAAATACAGACAGATTGCAGCGGAGAATCTGCGGGCACATGACGTGGATGCGGTTGTTGCAATCGGTGGTGACGGTACACTTCGCGGTGCAATCAAATTCAGGGACGAGGGCGTGAATATCGTCTGTATTCCTGGTACGATCGACCGGGATGTGGCCTGCTCCGAGTATACATTGGGATTTGATACAGCGGCGAATACCGCGATGGAGGCAATTGACAAGATTCGTGATTCATCGGTATCCCACGGTCGCTGCAGCGTCGTAGAGGTCATGGGTAGAAAGCGTGGCTATATTGCACTTTGGGCAGGAATGGCAACATCCGCCGATGCAATTGTGTTACCGGAGAAATGGGACGGAAATTTTGACTATATCATAAATGCACTGCGCAAACGGCATACCGATGGCAGAAACAGCTACCTTGTTGTTGTAGCGGAGGGTGTGACCGATGCAGGCAAGCTGGCGGATCTGATCCAGAAGGAGACAGGAATCGAGTCGCGTGTGTCCGTGCTTGGATATATCCAGCGTGGGGGACAGCCAACAGCGAAGGATCGTATGTATGGTTCGCTGATGGGCGCATATGCGATTGAGATATTACGACAGGGCAGAGGAAACCGGATCGTTGCGATCAAGAATGATATTCTGGTTGATTATGATATTGTGGAGGCAATCGACCTGCATAACAACAATCTGGATTCCTTCCAGTACCAGCTCAGTCTGATGCTGGCGGAGTGATGGCGGTATTGGTTGTATTATGAATTCTGCGGAATTCGGTCGGAGTACATCCTTTTTGCAGTTTGAAGATACGGAGGAACGATGAGATGGAGTGAAACCCACAACTCATTGCGACCTCCGTTATATTTTTTTCAGGGTCGGAGAGCAGCAGGCATGCATGATAGATGCGTTGTGCATTTACATAGTGGTAGAAGGTGTCACCTGCAAATTGTTTGAAAAGCCGAAGAAAATGATACTTGGAAAATCCCGCCATGGATGCAGCGTCATCCACACACAAATTCTCCGCGTAATGCTGATGGATGTATTCACATACAGAAGCGAATGTTTCAGTATAATGTTTCTGCTTGTCTGGCGATATATCATGGAAAGCAGTACTTTCATCAGACAGGGTGCGTCCAAGCAGTAAAAAAAGCTGAACAAGGAAATGAAACACAGCAGTCTCGCGGAACCGCTTTTCACCGAAATACTCTTGTGCACAAGCGGAGATCAGTTGGACACATGTATCGTGAATTTCCGGGAGTGTGTCCCTGCTGACCAGTGTGACCGGAGAGAGAGTCGTCTGGATCGTTGAGAAACAGTCAGATCTGATATAATGGGAAAAATCCGCCAGAAAGATATAACGCTGACCATGACAGGCTGGAATGGAATGAATAGTTCCAGGTGCAATGATCAGGATATCCTGCTCCTTCAGATCGTAGTTTGTCCCATTGCAGATGACCGTATAATCGCCCTTGACAGGCATGATGATCTCTGTGGATGCATGCCAATGTGGCTCATATGTTTCGTATTGCGTGTTGTTGTATAACAGCACAGATTCGTAATCATGAAATTTTATCTGTTCATAAGAACCATCCAGGTTGAGAGCCATTTTGCGATTTCTCCATATTATCATCAATAATTGCTTTTAATATTGAAAATTTTATTAAATTATAACGTAAAAAATCAAAACTTCAAGAAATTTATTTGAAAATAATAATATAAATCACATTAAAATAGCAATAATTGATAGCTGAATAGCAAGGATTCGATAGATAGCGAGGAAGGATTACGATAAGATATAGTCAGATCAGGGTGTGAGGAAATGATATCGCACATGAATAGAACGAGCAGGAGGACAAGATTATGAAAAAGAAACAAGTATTTAATCCTTTTTTACCATTGAATGAATATATCCCGGATGGGGAACCACATGTGTTCGGAGACAGGGTGTATCTGTATGGATCCCATGACCATGAGGGGGGCTATACATTCTGTATGGATGATTATACAGTGTATTCTGCACCGGTGGATGATCTGACGGATTGGAGAAAAGAACGGGTGATATATGAGGCAGATCAGGATCCTGCTTACCCGGAACTTTGTTATATGTATGCACCGGATGTTGTGCAGGGAAATGATGGAAGATATTATCTGTATTATGCGATGTCCGGCGATTATGGCGTGGGTGGTTATACATGCCCGATCAGTGTGGCTGTATGTGATACACCGGCGGGGAAAAA
>DHJV01000012.1 GCA_002404515.1 Lachnospiraceae bacterium UBA4711
CAATTGGCAAGGGAGCATTTAATTCTGCCGCTCGGCTCTCCATCCATCAAAAATAGTTTTAATGTTTTACTTCTTGACATGGTACGTTCTCCTTAATCCATTGGAATTATAAAAAATTTATATAGATATCAGCTTAATTCAGCAAAGCTCTATAAATTGAGAGAATAATAAGTTGTCATGCCATTTCTCAGTCACAGATATGCCAGTAATAGCGTAGAATCGGATATATCCGAAACCCATCATGCAACTGTAGTCGCACCATCTCGCGCTTGCTGATTAAAGCCGATACCCATAAAAGCTTATTTATTGTCCCCCCATGTCATCTATATCCATCTGGATATAACTTGCACGATTGCTCACAAGGTACTTGAAGCTGGAATTCAGTCTGACTTCATCATGTGAGATAAGCGCATACTCCCACGGCTTTCCACCGTTAGTGGCATTCCATTCAGATACCGCTCTGCAATATACAACAGCAGCAGCCGCTTTTTCTTTTACGGATGAACTGCCCATCTCGCTACTTGCCTTGGTTTCAACCATGTAAATTTTATCTTCGGTCTCAACAATAAAATCAGGCTCATACTTGCTCACGCCGCCCGGACCGTAGTAGATGTTAAACTGCTTCGGAGACGGACGCATCCACTTCAGAACATCCTTATCGTTCTCCAACACGATTGCAAAAATACGCTCCGTGTTGCTGTCGAACTTATAGAGTGTGTGACACGCCTTTGTGAAGCCATTAAAAATCTTCTGCCGTACTTCGCTTACCGGGATGTTGGCGCGTAAATCGTAAATTTCATCCGACCGGAACTTGCCACCGAAACTTGTCTCTATCCGTGAGAACGGTCGCATTTCCGATGCCCTGAAATGTGTTTCGTCACGGAAAAAATGCTG
Organism: Lachnospiraceae bacterium UBA4711; assembly: GCA_002404515.1. Lineage (GTDB taxonomy): Bacteria > Bacillota > Clostridia > Lachnospirales > Lachnospiraceae > Coprococcus_C. The sequence continues at coordinate 895 of DHJV01000012.1, forward strand.
CTTCATCTGCGCATAGATAATTTCCGCGATAGTTTTCTGCCTGTCACGCATAACCTTAACGGCTTCGTCCTCCGTAAGGTACAACAAAAAGTGCTGTTTAGCTTCCTCAACAAGTGAATACAGCAAATCGGCAGTTGCATGGTAATCCACATCGTCCTTAATGATAATGTGTCGGACGATTTCATTCTCCGGCGTATCCACAACATCTCTTGCATGGAAGTCGCTCTCATACTCGAAGGTACGGCCGCCCTCCTGGAGTTCGGTTCCGATCATCGTATCATCGGACGGATGCCAGTTCATGCTTGATGTGACGAGTTGGAATGGATAGAATCCCTGCTTTACTTCCGTAAAAGGCTGAACTACCGCCTGCGGAATAGGTATGACATTATCCGTCAATGCCTGCACACAGGTATCAATCGCTTTCTGTACAACGACTTCAAGGTCTTCACGGCTGAGATTCATCTCCGGGAACTGCCGTATCGTTTCTGCAATAACACTGTTCTGTACGAATTTGCGAGTTTCAGGGTCTTTTGCCGCATCAAAGGTTCGCACCTGACGATTAAGCTCTACGACCGATCGAGAAGCAAAGTTCGCCACGAAACTTGCGACCTGCGCCGCCTGCTCCTGAGTCCGAGGCTGTTCCGTTCCGTAATGAGCAGTTGACTCTCGAACGAACGTCAGCGCCAGCTGCTCCATGTAACTCGTATCCGATGTAAGTTCATCATAGGTCGTCGGCATTTCCACCGTAACTCGCTGCTCATCGGATGAGGTTGTTTCAGCGGGATCTATATAATAAACACGGCGAACAAGAGAGTTCGGATCATTTGCAAGATTAACGATGGCCTCATATTTGTCATGGTTGACAATAGACAGACGATCCACCTCATCAACACCGGTTCTGTCGCCGTAAGGAAGACGCAGTCCTCTGCCGATAGTCTGCTCCGTTAATGTTTCCGATGCTGATGCCCTCAAAGGCACTATCGTGTAGAGATTGGTTACATCCCAGCCTTCCTTCAGCATATTTACATGGATGACAATCTCAATTTTATTATCCGGCTTTTCAAGCGAAAGCAGCTGCTCGATGTTCTCGTCTTTTTCCGCTCCACGCTGTGAAGAATTGATTTCTATAACCTTGTCTTTGTAATAGCCACGGAAAAAGTCATCCGAGGTGATATATTCCCTGATTTTTTTCGAATGGTCGGTGTCCTTCGCCACAACGAGAATAAAAGGCTTCACGACCGGCTTTCCGTAAGTCCGGGCGTAAATCTCAAGGTGGCTCTTTGTCTCTTCATGCAGACGGACACCATCATTCAACTTTTCATGGTCAAGCTGTTCGGGCGTGTATTCCTCCGGTCTGAAATCTTTACGAGTGAAGACCACAGGCACTTTGACATACTTCCCATCGTTTAGTGCATGGGCAAGCGTGTATTCATAGACAACATTTTTGAAGTCTACTTTTCTCGCACCTTTCTGAATCTGCGGAGTAGCTGTCAGCTCCACGCCTAAAATCGGACGCAGCTCATTGATGACATCAAAGCTCTTATCCGCATGGTAGTGATGACTTTCATCCATGAAGATGCACAGGTCATCCAAAGATTGCAAGTACGCAAAATAGGACTCCCCAAGCACCTCATTCAATCGCTTGATGCGGGCAGGACTGCCGGATGAGGCCTTGCTGTCAGAGTTCAGTTTGGCAATATTGAAGATGTTGATAATAACATCGTTTACAGCAAAGGTCCCCTGACGGAAGTCGTTATAATTGTCACCATCGATAATGCGAGGCGGACTCACGAATTTATCCAGCCCACGAAACACATACTTCGGGCTTGACGGATTTCCAAGGTCATCTTTCAATTTTCTATAAATCGTGAGGTTCGGAACCATCACGAAAAAGTTCTTTATGCCCTTCTCGTAGCGGAGATATGCAATGCAGGCTCCCATGAGACGGGTCTTGCCGATACCTGTCGCCAGGGCAAAGCAGAACGATGGGAAATCACGCTCAAACGATGTCAGGGTCGGGCAGAGCGCACGAGCCGCCGCCAGGTCATCGGCGTAAAATTCCGCCGCAACCTCCATCGCCCACTCACTTATTTTCTTTGTTCTCTTGTCCTCGGTATCAAGTGCCTCAAGTTCCGTCTGGTGCGCAGAACGAATCTGGTCCGTTGTCGTAGGATTCTTTGCCAAACTGAGCGTGTCGCAGAGTCTGGCAAAAATCTCAAGGCTTTCATGCTGCGGCGGACGCAATGCGAGCGCATTATTTATGTACTTGGAGTTGTACGAGTAGAAATTCTCAGTATAGGATTCCTTAATCATTTTCCCACTCCTCCTCGTCACATTCCGGCACATCAATGATATTCAGATTATAGTTGTCTACACCATACTCGCACTTGTCGAGGACAGACTGCGGAATCTTCTTCACAGTGATGTTATCGTAGCGTTTATTCAGACCTACATCAAAAGCCGGTGCGCAAATCAGCAGGCTCTCGAAAGCATCCACTTCCTTCGCAAGACTATCAAGCATAGCCGCCGTCAGATACTGCGTGGTGACATAGATAAAGCTGTTATCCTGACTGTATCCCTGTTTCCAGAAAATCTCCGGGTCGGGAGCGTAGAAATAGCCATTCACTTTCGCAACAGCTGCCACAAGCATCTGAGCATTGTATTTATCGGAAAAGACAGCATTACCATGCTCGTCCTTAACAATCAATGTCGGAGCCAGTTCATAGAATTTGTAACCACCGCCGCCTTGCCAGTTTACATCATTAGATATACCTGTATGCTCTCCATCAATCACTCTATCTAAGCGCGGCTTGCAGAGAGAGTAGCAATGATTTCCCAATTCTATACCAATGTATCTACGGCCCATTTTATGGGCAACCGCTGCTGTAGTTCCACTTCCTAAGAACGAATCCAACACCAAGTCGCCCTCATTTGTAAAATGAGAAAGTAGAGTCTTAATCAAGATTTCTGGCTTTTTCCCACCTCGAAATTCAGCACCCCCTTCTTGACGACAATTTCCAAAATAAGCGGCCAGATCAAGAAACCCGTTAATTGGAACTTCCCTGGTCATTTCTCTGCTCTCAAGTTTAGCCAATGGTACACCTTGATAATATTTACCCTTTGTGGCGCCTTCTCTGTTAGGACCAGTAAAAAATCTGTATTCATATCGATCATCACCGATTCCCCAAACTTTATAAATTACACCATAGCCATCATCGGCATATCTTCCTGTAAGATAATCTCTAAAGAAACGTCCCGATGAATTTCCGTCAAGTATCGTTCCAGAAGCCCAGATTTCTTTCAGACCATATTCAGAGCCTTCTTCTTCAACTATTTTATAATCACCCTTCTTATAAACCTCAATTTTCTTCCCGCCTAATTGAAGTGTTTTCAAGGGACTTCCTGTAATTTCTATTTTATATTTAAATTTTTCATATCCAGCGTCAACCTTATTTAGAATAGGTTTTGCAAGGCTGCTTTTTCGATATACATGAACTTGCTCAATTTCCTTATGAAAAGACATATCTTGCTTCAGAGTCTTTTCTGGATACCTAACTCGAACATAGATGGTGGTTTGATAATATCCAGCACGGCCAAAAACCTCATCCAATAAAACCTTTAAATAGTGACCTTCAGAGTCGTCAATCTGACAACAGAAAAAGCCATCATCGGCCAGTAGGTTTCTCAAAATTCGAAGTCTGGAGTACATTAAACCAAGCCAAATTGAATGCTCCAAATTGTCATCATAATGCTCGAATGCTTCACCTGTGTTATAGGGCGGATCGATATAGATACACTTCACCTGCCCAGCGTACTGCTGCTCCAAAGCTTTCAGTGCCAACAAGTTATCACCGTGTATCAGCATATTCTCGCTTTTGGGATCGCCATAATCTTTGGACGGATCGTGGAGCAGAATGCGAGGTTCGACCTCAGGTTCCTGTCCTTTTCCTATCCACGTAAGTTCCAATCTTTGCATAGTTCTTTCTCCTTTACACGACCTCAAATGAGATAGTCATGATATGCCTTATCTCTGTTGCGCCATTCAATTTTTCTCGGATTTCCTCCTGCAGCTTATCTCTTTGCATATCGATCTCATCTTCCTGCTGATAGATCTCACGCTGCATCTTTTTCCGTTTATCCTTTAATTTATTAATCTCATCCTTCATGGCGATAATCTGATCAAGAGGAAAGTTTGTGCTTGATCTGCATTCCTTTTCTTTTTCCTTGATCAACTTGTTTAGCTCCTTACGTTTGCGTTGGAGACCTTCTTTCAGATCATCACTGTATGCGTCCAGTTTATCGCACTCATCCAAATAAAATTGCTTATTCGCTTCTTCAATCTGCTCTTGCTGGACACCAAGTCTGCGTTCACGCTGCTGGATGAGTTCCACTGGTTCTGCGGGGTATTCGCCGATAATCTCCGCGGGCAACTCAAGCATACTGTTGACGATGTCTTCATCCATTGTTGTGCCATCGTCCGTAAGAACCGTAAAAATGAGATGCTCCTCGTAGCTAAGGCCATCATAGGACAGCTTATCAATTGACAGAACGCCCTTAATGCCCGGATGAGTATTGAAGAAGGAAATATTTCTATCCGATTCCGTGTGGCGGAAACGAATAGCAACAGGCAAAAGGTCAGCCGACAGGCTTTCCTGCAGCCAGGATTCATATAATGGGTCTTCGCGACGGAGGAAAACATCTCCTTCTTCCTCGGCGTCTCTCCATTTAAGGTTATATGTTCTTTTTACATCGCCGTCCTCAAATTGAAGCCTCCACTGTGTGAGCGGTTTGACTCGTTCAGCCCCATGAGTCAGGAAGAAATAGTAAATCCACTGTGTAAATTTATCGAGGCTGGCTACGGTATCGTCCTGACAATCCTTAAGCCGTGCGGCCACCACCTCGTCAAAGTTTTCAAGAATAGACTGCCTTGCAGATGCCATTTTATCTTCAATCTCATCAGAAAGTTCTTCCTGCAAAGCATCAAACTCATGCTGGATGTCATCAGCGGTCTTACACTTTTGATAGATCTCGGCAATTCGCTTTTCAAAATCCACGCCGGATTCCAGAGAACCCAGAATTTCATCTGATGAGCCGAACACACCATCAAAAAGTCGAAACTTCTGGTCAAGCAATTCATAGACGCGTCTGTCTGCTGCATTTTTACGATTTAAAAAGTTGATAACCACGACATCGTTTTTCTGCCCATACCGATGACAGCGGCCGATACGTTGTTCTATGCGCTGCGGATTCCAGGGAAGATCATAATTGACAATCAGACTGCAAAACTGGAGGTTGATACCTTCGGCTGCAGCTTCTGTTCCAATGAGGATACTCGCATGATCCCGAAACTCCTCAACGACCGCAGCTTTCATATCCGCCTGCTTTGAACCTGAAATAAGGCCGTCATTTTTATGGCGTTCTTTCCAGTCCGCATAAATCCGTTTGGAAATCTCATCATTGTTCGTACCGTTGAGAAATACAATTTTCCCTTCATATCCGTGATTCGAGAGCAGGTTAAACAGATAGTTCTGTGTCCTTCTCGATTCCGTAAAGATGACAGCCTTTCTCTGACCGCCCAGTTCTCCAGTCTTCGTAAAGCCCTGCTCTAAAGCCAGAATAAGGTCATCACCCTTTGAGTTTGTATTTATGTTGGACGCAAGCTCAGCAAACTTCTTCAATCTTTCCAACTCCGCTTTTATGCCGTCTCTATCGCGTTTAAGATCAGCAGTAAGGACATTCTCAGCGGCACTGTTATCTTCGTCGGACGCCTCATCCATTAGTTCATCAAAACCGTCATAATCGTCCAGAGAAAGCTCAGCTTCAACACCTTCGAGTAAATCGTTCAGCCGATCAATAAGTGACTGAAGAGTACCTGCGATGGCAAACGAAGAGGATGCCAGCAATTTTCGCAGCACCATTGTGATAAGCGTCCGCTGTCCATCAGGCAAGGCATAAAGCTTGTCAGTTTGCAGATATTCAGAAACTTCATTGTACAGCTTTTCTTCATCTGCCGTAGGAGTATATTCTCTCAGGATTGCATGGCGTCCTGTGTACCTCACATATTCAGATACCTGCTTACGCAGGGTACGCTTACAGAGTGGAGCAAGCCGTTTCCTTAAATTCTGGTTTCTTATATCGCTATTCGCTACAGCAACATACATCTCTCTAAAAGTTTTGTCGTCACCAAACACGCGGTCATCAATAATGCTTGCCAGACCATAAAGCTCCATGAGGTTGTTCTGCAAAGGCGTGGCCGTCAGAAGCAATTTTTTTCTGCCAGCCAATACCTTTTTCAGTTTCTTTCCCATAACATTATTTGACTTGTAGACATTCCGCAGACGATGGGCTTCATCAATGATAACCAGATCCCACGGAACAAGCTGCAGGTCAATCGCCTTTTTTGAAGCAAACTGATATGAGCAAATCACGATCCGATCTCTGGCATCAAATGGGTTTGTTACACCCTCTTTGCGGAGCTTATTGTAAACAGCAGACTCCATAAGAAGAGAATCTATGTAAAATTTTTCAAAAAGTTCTGAACGCCACTGCATCCTGAGAGCCGCAGGGACAATTAGCAATATATGTCTTCTCCGCTCTGCCCAACACTGTGCAAGGACAAGACCAGCCTCAATTGTTTTTCCGAGACCTACTTCATCCGCGAGTAAGGCACCGGTACTTAAAGGAGATTTTACTGCAAAAAGGGCAGCATCTACCTGGTGTGGGTTTAAGTCCACTTTCACACCAGACATCGCAGACACCAAACCATCTATAGATGACTGCGGTCTTTGCAGAAGAATCTGTTCTGCAAAATACTTTGACTGGTGCGGTGTATAACTGTTCATTTAACTACATCAACCTCCTGGTCATGCTCATCTTTCGTTAATTCCATAATGTCTGAAAAGTCGCATTGAAGCGCATGACATATTTTTTCTATAATCTCTGTATTTACGTTCTCGTTCTTTCCTAATTTTGTTATGGAAGCTGCACTTATCCCCGCCATAGCTTGGAGATCCTTTTTCTTTAAATCTCGATCTATTAACAGTTTCCATAATCTTTTGTATGAAATCGCCATCTGCCTGCCTCCTTCTTATATCCCTACTTTTAGCACTTAAGAGTGTCCTTTTAGGAAACACTCTTTGCTGCGAATCGAAACTGAGAGTATTATACCACAGTAGCCTCAAAATTTCAAGTTTGGCTCTTGCGTTCGATTTAATTTTCGTGCGAACGCAAGAATGCGAATTCTAAATAAATTTACAATTACGCAGTTCCGCGTACTTGACGTGGCAGTCGTTAAGGTGTATAATGTAATTAGGCTGATTGGCGTATCAGCGTATTAGATAAGTAGGAGGTAATATCATGAGAGGAGATTTTGGCGCATATATCGATCAAAAGCGCAAGGGACGCGGTCCGGGCGGATCGGATATCCTATTACGGGACCTTGCAAAGGCAATGGGGAATATGTCGGTGTCCTATCTTTCGGATATAATCAAAGGTCGCCGTAATCCCCCAGACAAGAAGTATCTGGAGATTATCGCTGCAGTGCTTCATCTGAATGATAGTGAGCGCGATGAAATGTATGACCTTGCGGGGCTGGAGCGTGACGAAGCTGCACCCGATCTTCCAGATTACATCATGGACGAGAATCTTCCACATGTCCGCGTAGCCCTTCGGAAAGCAAATAAAAAAGGACTCGGTGACGACTTTTGGAAACGTGTATCAGAGGAGATTGACAAGAACGGAGGTCCTGATGAGTAGTATCATTGAACAGGTGCCACTCGTTCCTGTTATCCATAAGAGTGAGTTTGATGATGTTGCTACGAAATTTTTAACCGCCTATTGCCCGGAGGCACTCGAAACACCAATGCCCATCCCGATAATGAACATCGCTCGAAAAAAGCTCGGATTGATCGTCTGCACAAAGTATCGGCTTTCTGAGGATTTCAGTATCCTCGGACAGATGTGCTTTAACAGCGGTTATGTGGATGTCTATCTCAAAGATACTGACGAATACATTCAGCTGACCGTCCGCCGTGGGACAATGTTCATTGACCCGGATGTTACGGAGTTAAGGAATGAAGGATGTTTCAATAATACCGTGGCGCACGAGTGCGTCCACTGGTACAAACATCGGAATCATCATCTCCTTGCCCATGTGAACGACATCAAAAGATCAAAGAAACATCAATGCCCTGCTACCGAACCGGATGAACGTATTCAGGACAAATGGACAGACGATGATTGGATGGAGTGGCAGGCAAACGGAATCGCGCCGAGAATACTTATGCCGAAAGATATGTTCATCCAGGCAGCGAAGATTTTTCGTGAGGAACTGTCTAAAATCGACAACCCCTATGTTTTGAGTTATACGCTCGAAAACAAACTTGCTGAATTCTTCCAAGTATCAAAGCAGTCAGCAAGTATTCGGATGCAGGAACTGGAGATTATGTGATCTCCTGTTCCCTCCATCCTCAATTTTTATTTTTTTACATTATGAATACGCTATTCAGCGAAACAGCTAATTTGCAATACGGATCATGGAGGTGATGCCTATGAGATTGGAAGAAAGGAGGAGCGAAATGTATGGAAGTTCGCGCAAAAGACGGTAAGGGTCCTCTCTTGTTTGAGTGGGATCCAGAAACACAGACCGTGGATCTGATCCGCAAAGATATGTACTACAAGGTTCATCTCGATAAGCATTCGTATTGCGTTCGTGAAGAATGCTCCAAGTACGAATACAAGCGACCCGAATCCCACAAAACTAAATAATTTAACAGTCACTGAATCCTCAGAGCTGCTTGATGGCCAGAAGGATGTTGTATTTTCGTACAGCATCAGTCTGGCCATTTTTGCGTTGTAGCTCTGTGGGATCTCGCAAATCGGCTCTGAGGAATTTCACCAGAAATTTCAAGGGAGTCGATATTTATGAAGCATTATTTTATCCACCACAAAGGCAATAATTCGGAGAAACTCGCAAATTCCCAAAGAGAGCAGCGCAAAATCATCAAGCATTACCGGTGCCACGAGAACTGCAATGAGGTAACGGAGATCGGGCCGGCTGATGAGGATGTCACAGAGGAGGAGATTCGCCAATTTTACACAGGTGACGAAGCACAGCATGTAGTCGAACGGAAAGCAGAAAACGGGTATGAGCCGAATCCGACAGATGTAAATCAGAACACACCCACCATCTACTACCGCCCACTCAAGCAGTGGATCGAAGTTACCCCGGAGGAAAAACAGAACTGGGAACGCTTCGTCGGCGCGACACGCAAAGCCAAGCAGAGAGCCGGAGCCTGCTGCATTCCATTTAAGAAAAGCTACAAGTGCGATGGGCTTTGTGACACCTGTGAATTCCGCTGTATCCCGAAGGATGCTCCCCAGCATCT
>DHJV01000160.1:0-9287 GCA_002404515.1 Lachnospiraceae bacterium UBA4711
TTTAGGAGATGACTCTAGAAACGAAAATCTGTTCGACAAGGTGCAGGACAGCGGGATTAAACTGTTTGGAATCCGCGATGACAAATTTGACGGCATGTGCTTTTGGAATCAAAAAACGAAGCAACCAGAAATCTACCTAAATGTCGATCAGCCGAAAGACCGCAGGCTTTTCACTTTGGCCCATGAACTTGGGCACCTCTTTTTGAATTACGGATGGGCTCCAGGAAAAAGCAAAATAGACGGAAACAAAAAAATATTATCCGTCAGCTTTAGGGACAAAGACAAAGCAAAGGATACAGAAAGTGTGAACGAACGCATGGCAAATGAATTTGCAGGTGCTTTCTTGATGCCAAGAGACCTAGTTGAGAAGGTGATTTTAAATCAGACAGACTTAAATGATAAGCTGGACAGCATTGTTAGGCACTTCGGTGTAACGGACAGAGCAGCCATTAATAGGCTGATTATGTTGGGAGTAATAAATGAGTCTGGAAAATAATGCTTCTAGTAGCGAACGGTTAAACTCATTTTATGAAAAAATAAAAGAAAAGAACAACTATGATGACAGCGATGCTGCGCTTCTGGCACGAACAGATGAAAAAGCGGCATATAATGCATCTTCAGATGCGAAGAACTACAATGATATAGAAAGAAGAGAACGGACGGCGAAGGCACATCGTCATGAGCTTATTAACGACTTGATTGAAAGCCTCAAAGGGCCACTCGAAAAAGAACAGGAAAGTAAGAATAAGTTTAGATTCGTGACTCTTATTGGCTTTACGGCATTCTTTTTAGGGATAGCCGTGGCAACATTCGCGCTCTTGTTTCTGCTCTCAAGAGGTGGGTTCACAAAATACAGCGCACAAGTGGCAACGATCTTGATTACCGGACTATTCGCAAACGTGGTTGGCTTGGCGGTCATTATTTTCAAGTATCTATTTGATGACAAGAATTCGCTCTTAAAAGATATGATCCAATTAGTAGTGAGCACGCTGAAGAGTGATGACGACCGATATGACAAGCGCGAACAATAAGAGCAAGCAAAAAAAGAAAAACGTACAACATCATTACTGATACCGAATGAATACGACACGCGTATGACACAAAAGTACCGAAGAGTGGCGCAAATACGTATATCCGTGTTCTCAAAGAGATAAGACAAACCGTATATCGAAAAAGAACAGACCCCTTGGAAATCCAGTATTTCCAAGGGGTTTTCCTATATTTCGAATTTTGAAATTTCTTCTGAAAATGGCTGAATTTTTCGCGGTATGACACACGTATGACACACGTATGACACAAATTAAATCTTATCAATTTCGGCAATCAGAGCTTCGATTTCGAGATGCGTATAGACCTGTCGGGTGACGTTCTGGCCCTTGTGCCCGACGATCCGTTGGATGAATCGCTCATCAACCTTGGCAGCCGTCAGCATCGATATGCAGGTGTGGCGGGTGTCATGTGGGCGGTGGGATTCCATGCCGATCGGCTGAAGCAGGGGCTTCCAATACGAGTCGACATAGTTCCGGTACTCGAAATGCTGGGAATCCGGTGTGCTGATGAGATACGGTGAATTGTTTTTGCCATACCAGGATTCGAAAAACGGCATCACCTTCCGTGCGATCGGCACCGATCGGATTCCCGCGTCCGTCTTCGATTCCTTCACGAAGAACCAGCGCTCATCGAGGTGCACGTCCTTCTTCTCGAGATCCAGCAGCTCGCCGATACGGAGCCCGGTATAGATCAGCATGAGGATGACAGAATAATACTCGTTGCCATCCTGGACTTCCCACAGGCGTGCGACCTGTTCAGAGGTAAAAGGCGTATGGCTGCGTGCGTTTGGATTTCCGGCGCGGCTGATGTCGAGGTAGGAGACAATATTCCGGTCCTGCGTGATAATCCCATGGATCACGGCATAATCGAAGAGACCCTTCAATAGAACCTTAAATTTTTTCAGTGTTGGGGTATTCTTTCCAGACTCATCTACGAGCTTCTGGAGGTGATCAATGCGAATATCCGCGAAGCGCATGCTCTGGATCGGCGCGCACAGCTTCCAGGCAGCACGGTAACCCTTGATGTTGGCTTCAGAAATCTCTCCGAATTTCCGTTCAGACCACTCGTTATAGACTTCTTCCATGGTTTTACGGCTGAACTTCAGATCGAATGGATTCTTATTGTAGTCGGACAGCGCCTGAAGCGCCTCCGCTTTGGTCGGATAGTATCCGATGGTGATATAGAACTGCTTTGCTTTTCCGGTGGCCGGATCGAGCGCCCATTTATCGGTTTTTCTGACGCGCCACGGGTTCCTTCGCTTACCGGGCATTTTTGAAATGTTTCCGTATCCGTTTGGCAGTTTCATACGCACCCTCCTTAAAATTGAGTGACTTTAATAAGAGGATGCGATATACTGAATCCGCTGATGTGGTTTGCATATGCATCCCATGTTCTGACGCCTGACCTATTGCCGTAGGTCAGGCGCTTTTTTATTTTCGAACGTTTTCCATTTTGGAAACAGTTCATTCTTTACAATCCTTTATACAGATGCTGATCCTCAGCTATCCGTCATTTCTTTCCGTTCTCCAGCTTTTTCTTTTCCATCTCCCGTTCAATCTGCTTGATGCTCTTGTCTGGGGTAGGCAAATCTTCCGGCATTGTACCGCCAAGTTCCTTGATAGTCTTACGCACCTTTGCACCAACTTCATAGTGTGTTCTGTTGGCATTTTCCTTTCCTTGAATGTTTTCACGACGGAGCTTTTCTTCGGTCTGCGTGGCACGGAACAGATTTGCTGCAAGCTCCGTACTGCCCATGTGGTCCAGAATTTTCTGACTTTTTTTCAGCCCTTTGTGCTTATGGATTGCTTTCATGTCCATTCCGCCGTAAAGGCCTTTATATCCATAATTCTGGAAGATGGCGTACTCTAAAGGCTCCACTACGCCCGCTTTATTCGCAGCGTCTGCCAACAGTTTGTTGTGCTTGATCATCTCGTTGCGGATTGCCAATCGGCGCTGCTCTTCTGTCAGCCCATCAAAATCATCAATCATTTCCTGCTGCCTTGTTTTAACAGCAAAATAGGTCTGACCTATAGCAATAACTTCCTTCTTGGGATCGCCGTTCATTACAATCAGATAACAGGCATAACGGGAAAGTACAATATCATCGATTTTGCGTTCTGCTCCAGAACCAATCTCAACCATTTTGTTGACATCAACAAAATGGTCCTGCACATCAAATCCACTTGTTGCGCACGCAGTTTTTGCTTTCTCAATGGTATTATTAAAATTGCGCCATTCAGAATATTCCAGCGCAAGTTGCAGTTCTCTGGCATACCAAAATTCCTCACCATATTCATTGATATGTTTAATATTTTCAAAAGTCTTCTCGCTGTACTTTACAAGATCATTCATAAACCAAGCTCCTTCATGCACTTCTCCATTTCCTTTTCAAGTGCCGCAATTCTATTCGATAGACATAATAGTCGATCATCATAGTTCCATATCGTACCTCCCTAAAAATGAGTGGCTTTAAGAAAGGGATGCGATATACTGAACCTGTTCGAATGGTGTGTATATCACATTCCATGTACATGCGTCTGGCCTGTTACCAGCAAGTCAGGCGCTTTTTTATCGCTTAAAAACGAAATAAGCGATTTTATTTCACTAATTTGCTAAATAATAAGCAAAAGCCTAAATTAAAATGAAAATTTTATAGTTTCCCTCGCAGCTCAACCACGCGGCCGATGATGCTCACGGGAATTGAGTCGATGTCTGCATGATCGAAGACCATCGGCTCATAGGCCGGATTCAGACTGATGAGCATGATTCCCGAGGCCATCTTCTTTAATTTCTTACACACTCCATCATTTCCGTTTACCAGGGCGATCACAATGTCGTCCGTCTCTGCATCACTCTGACGCCGAACGATCACTGTATCCCCGTCCATGATTCTGGGGGACATGGAGTCGCCGCGAATACGAAGGCCGAAGTACTCACCGGTCGCAGCCATCTCCGCGGGAATCTCCTCCCAGTCGATCGTCTCCTCCACGGCGTTGATCGGAATGCCAGCAGCCACACGGCCGAGGACCGGAATACGGACGGGTGTTTGTGTTTTTGAACGCGTAGCTTCTTTAAAATGAGAAACTTCAACATCGGCCCCCATGAGCCACTCAACATTTACGTCAAGAGCTTTGGCCAAGAGGTAAATATTATTTTGTTTCGGCTGATACCGTCCCGAGATATAGCAACTGAGGGCACCCTTATTGATGCCGGTCCGATTTACCAGATCTGCCTGGCGTAGTTCTCGCAGGTCCATAGCTTTTTGAATTCGAGATGAAATGCTTTCCATAATCCAATTCCTTTCAAAATGTAATTATATAATAGTCTAAGTGTTCAGAAAACACAACAAAAAGACGAAACGGAAAATAAAAAAGTTCAGAATTCTAAAGAAATGGTATTGACAGGAGCACGTGTAAGCGCTAAGCTTGTGACGTTTAGAAAACTAAACGTGAAAAATCAAAGCAAGGAGGTGATTGAATGCGGTGGAACTACGCAAAACTCAGGGGCAAAATTAAGGAGGTTTTCGGCACACAGGATGCATTTGCCGAGGCCTTAGGAATTGGAAGAGTATCATTGAGCCAGCGGCTTAATAATCTACTCGAATTTACACAGGAAGAGATATTTAAGGCTTGTGGGCTTCTTGACATTGCCGTAAATGATATTCCAGACTACTTTTTTTGCCCTTTAAGTTCAGAAAACTAAACCCACATGTGCCACAAGTGTAAAAGGAGGCAAGCCATGTCAGACATCAGATTCATAGGCGTAGCCGACGCCGCCAAGATGACCGGATTACCGGCGCAGACGATTCGCGTAGGACTCCAGCAGGGTGTTTTCCCGTGGGGCTATGCGGTCAGACGTAAGTCCACATGGACCTATTACATCAACAGACAGAAGCTGATTCAGACAGAGGGAGGAAGTGAGACAACAACATGACAGCAAAAGAAATTGAAGAGAACCGGAAGAAGATCCACGAGATCCTCGACATCGTTCTCGACACCAACGGGCTGGAGGGCCGGACAACAAAAACAACCGGACCATTACCGGCCGTATTCTTCAGATTCTTAGGCCACACAGGGGTCATGGATGTAAGCATCTTTGAAAACGGATGGGCAGTAGACAATGAACCGACTACGATCGGCTTTAATACAGCAGCACCGATCAACGACCGAGATATTCAGGCGATGAGACTGAAGTGTCAGGATGCGCTTTATGGAAAGTACGGAGTCGAATCAGCAGAGCTGAGAAGAAACCAGATCATGAATGAGATCTCGGCAAGGAAAGAAGAGCTTGAGGAACTGGAGTATTACATTCAGGAACAGAGACAGAAGCTTAAGAGATAAAGCCTGGCAGCAGGCAACCAGTACGGCCGATTCATCCGTCGTGGGTGAACATTTCATAAAATCTCCTGAAAAACCTTGAAACTGAATTATCCGTACACCCCGCCCGCGGCGGGTGGATGGGCTGTGCTGGGGAGAGAAAGGAAGAACATGAAAACGACATTGAGTGATTTAAACAATCACCTTTTTGAACAGCTGGAAAGGCTGAATGATGATGATCTGGATGAAGATCAACTCGAAAAGGAGCTGAAGCGCGCGAAGGGCATGACAGCGATCGCTTCGCAGATCATCCAGAACGGTCAGCTTGCCTACAAGGTGATGACCCACCGGGATGAATATGGCAATGACCATGATGTACCGCACATGCTGGAAGCGGGTGACGAATGAAAGCTGTGTATCCTCCGGAAATACACGAATACATTTGCAGCCATTCGTGGCATGTTACCTCCGGGGACATGGCCGCGCAAGTCAATAAAAAGTTCGGGACCGCCTACACAGGGGGACAGGTCAAATCATTCCGGGCGCGGAACCACGTCATAAGTGGAACGGCGGGGTGGTACATGAAAGGGCGTGCACCGGCAAACAAAGGAAAGAAGTTGGAAGAAGTGGTCGGGGCGAAGCGTGCCGAAGAGATTCGGAATAGTATATCGCAGCGTCGAAAAAAAGAAGGCGCAATGAATAAGAGCCCACTGGGCACGGTCGTCATTCGATGCGGTTACCGGTTTCAAAAGAGGAGCATGACGGGAAGCTGGGGCGAGCAATGGGGTTATGTGCACAGGATGGTATGGGAGAAGTCAAATGGTCCTATACCGGAGGGCATGGTGGTGTCATTCAGAGACGGGAACCGGCTGAACTGCAGGCTTGAGAATCTGATGCTCATCACGAGACGGGAAAGCGCCTGCATGAACATGATGGGCCTGCGATCTGAAGATCCGAAGCTCACAGAAGCCGGCCTGAATACGGTCAGACTGAAAAATGCAATAGTCGATCAGAAGAAAGGAAGAGAGAAACATGAGAGTAAGTGTTGACATGCAGTTATCGCGGCGTGACATTCGACGCCTTCGTCGCCTGGATCGGAAGCTCGACCAGCTCCAGAGAGCAGCGGAGCGTCACATCAAGGGCATCGGCGATTTCATCGGCATGGCCATGGCAGGCATTGGAGCAGCCGTATTTTTGTTAGGAATCGCAGTAGCGGACAGCATCCCGACCGAGGGCCTCGTCTCCTGGACGTTTATCACCCTGTGCGGATTGCTGGGTGGTGCAGCGGGTGCCTGGCTTCTCGGATGGATGCGGAGGTGAAGGCATGACATGGGAATAGAGCATGCAGCAGGGGCAAAAAGAATGACCGATGCATCTGGACAATGCACCGGCCAAATAGAAAAACCAACGATTTAAGACTACCACATTCTGGAGGGGCGGGCAAGGCGTGAAGGAAAAGGAAATAATCGAATTTCTGGTACGGAATGTATCGGAGCTCACACTGATGGAGGAGCAGAAGCACGATGTACATCGCATCGAGCGGATGATCACCGGCATGAAGGTCACCATTGACCGGATCCAGCGTGAAGGCACCAAGAAGTAGCTGCATGGTGAACCACTTCCATTTTGGAAACAGTTCAGAGGGATGGATTTACGGCCGGACTGAATCCCGGTCTTGAATCAAATAGATGGCTGTCCTATCGAGCCTAAACGGGGAGCTTGCATTTATTCGTGCGATTCAAGTCAATCCAAGTCATAAGCATGAACGAATGTTTGCGATTCTGCATTTACAACAGGCTGCACGAAATGCCATGGCCTCCACCCCATACAGTGGAGGCAGCAGCCACCATAGAAGGAGAAGAGGATGACGCTACAGATGATCGACACAGAGACCGGGGAGCTGCAGCCGGTTAAGGAGAAGGAACAGCACGAAATGCACACGCATTTTGGCGTGTGCCGTTTTTGCGGTCAGTCCGGAATGGTTGACAGTGAAAACGAGGATGAGCCGCAGGAAGAAGTGAACGAGGCCGTCACACTCCGGTGTACGTGTGATAAGGCTAGGGAGTATCAGAAGTGGATCAGCAAGGTTGAAGAGGCCCGTGGAAATCTGAAAGAGATTGCACAGGGCGTATCGGAGGACATCATGATTGCTGCAGAAGCAGGGCTCAATGCCATCGCGATGCTGAAGATCAGCCAGATTCAGATTCATTTCGACACGCGCGTACTGAAGATCCAGGCAAAGAGGAGCGGAAGCATACTGGTTCAGATGACCCGCACCGAGAAGAACGCAGCCGAGGCCTGAATGAGAAATTACCGAGTAGAAGCAAAGAAGTGCCCGGACGGGAAGACCAGATTGACAGGCTCCGAGGATGATGAGCAGGAGAAGGTCTTCCAGTGGAAGCAGCTGCAGCAGCACGCGCATCCGGAATTGAAGAGCCTCCATCATACACCGAACGGGGGCAGCAGGAACCGTCTGGAAGCCGTCAAGTTCAAAAGGATGGGCGTGTTGGCGGGGATCCCCGACATTGAACTGAACGTGAGCCGGAAAGGCTACCATGGCTTATTCATCGAGATGAAGGTCGGCATGAATCGGCCGACCGAGCACCAGAACGAGATGATGGAGGAGCTCACCATGCAGGGATACCTGTGCCGGGTGTGCTGGAGCGGAGATGATGCCATCGATGAGATCAAGGAGTATCTGGGCATATGAACCATCATATTAAGGAAGGAAGCGACGAAGGATGAGAAAGATCACCTATATCTGTGACCGATGCGGTCGAGAGATCCAGTCACAGGCAGAGAACCCAATGGCCGTCACGTTCGACTTCGCGCAGCGTGAAGAGAATGACGCTGAGAGGGGAAAGCCAGTGCCGGACGAGATCAGGACCGTTATAGGGGCCGCGCTCGGCCGTGATTACTGCTACGAATGCATTCGGAAGATTGCCGACTTCGTGAAGGACAATGACGCGGAGCAGGTAGAAGCCGAACGCATGAACTCGATGCAGGAAGAGAACGAATGTTTGCATCAAGAGGTTGACAACCTGATGCAGCAGATCGCCGATCTCAAAAAGGAAACATTGACTGCACAGGCGCAAGGCGACGCAGAAAAGCTGAAGACCGCGCTGAAAAAAGCGTCAGGGAAAGCCGGCAAGGCAGTGAAACCGCTAGATGTTGGAAAGATCCGAGCGCTGGAGAGGATCGGATGGAGCGCATCCGAGATTGCATTCGATATGCATATCAAAGAAGACGAGGTTAAGAAGGTCCTGAAGGCGTGAACGAAATGACCAGGAAATAAAAAGGGCACGGCAGAGCTCACAAATCTGCCTTTCTAGACTCGTTATAGCAATTACTTTTAGGACATTCTGTATTTGTATGGGGAGGTGACATGTACCTTAAAAAACAATGGTTCTATGGGAACCGAATCGAGGTGCGGAAGTACCACACATTCAAGTACAACGTAAAGGGCGAGATCAGGCAGAAGAGGAATAAGCCGACACCGGAGCAGCAAGAGATCGCAAATGAGAATGCAGCCAGGGCGAAGTTGAAGCGTCTGATGATCAACAACTTCGGAGATGGCGACATGCATGTGACTCTTACGTACCGGAAGGAATGCCGCCCGACCGCCGAGGAATCAAAGGAGCTGATTCGGAAGTTCTTCCGGAAGCTCCGGACGTATTACAAAAAGCATGGGGCGGAATTCCGGTGGATCATGGTGAAGGAGGACAGCGAGAAAGTGATCCACCACCACATGGTGATGAATGATGTTGAAGGGCTTCTAGGCTTTCTTCGGAAAGCATGGCCGCATGGAGGAGTTCACATTGTCCCGCTATACGAGAACAAAGATTTCGGAGGGCTAGCCGATTACTTCGTGAAGGAAACGAAGGAGACATACAAGAAGCACAAGGAAAACGGTGAGCCGTA